>JANOAR010000230.1:0-39121 GCA_031411235.1 Verrucomicrobiota bacterium
GTGGGAGGCTTTAGCCGATTTGTCCTGGCCGCTCATCGCTGTAGTCTTGGCATATATGGGCTACGTTTTTGCCAAAGCATGATGCGCGGTAGTATAAGCGGGAGCTTTCATCGCTACATCCCTCGCTTGCCGTAATCCGAAAGGCTTCGCCAATCCTGCAAAGCACAGGCTGCTACCTTGGCGTGTTGGCAACAGAGCTACGGTTATCTAGCCACCCGTCTCAGTCCCTAAAAAAAGGAAACTGCAGGAGCTCGATCAAGCGCCACGAAATCGCCGCCACCAGCAGCCACTGCGCGGCGTGGTAGCTCCTCGCGATCCATTTCGACCCATGCCTGCGGCGGACACGGCGCAGCAGGCTTTCGCTTGCCCATATCAGACTCAGCACCAGCGGTGCGTAGAGCGAGAGCATGAAGCGATCCCCCCGCCCGATCGGTGTGTACCAGCCGTAGGCAAGCGCGTAGCCCACCACGGCCCCGAGGACAAAGAGCACACTTGTCACGGTCTCCGAGTGCAGGGATTGCACCGCATTCGTCGCCCGCGCTGTCCCCAGCCATAACGAGGCCGCCAGCCCTGCGAATATCGCCGCCACCGCGCCCAGATACACACCCCGCAGCTCCAGCACACCCTTCCAGGGCTTTGGGTTTTTCTTGCTGCGCGGCGTCATGCCAGGTGCTAGCAACTCCATCACCTTCGACTTCGTCCCCTCCACCAGTCGCGTCTTCATCTGCTCGCCCGAGTGCGTCGCGACATACGTCGAGAAGCTAGGGCGCTCGGCTTTCGGCACCGCCTCCAGCGTTGCCTTGTTGCCATGCTCGTTCATCCATTTGAAGGCATCCTCATACTTATCAAACCACATCCAGTAGCCCGGATAGCTGTGGAAAGGACTGCCAAACACCCGTGCCGACTCCGACAGCATCGGCCCTGCCGCCATCAAAAAACAGAAGCCCAGCATGAACAGCGCCAGCCAGTGATTGCGCCGAAGCCACATCGTTGTGCCCCCCGCAGAGGGCAGCCTGCCACCCTCGCCAGCCCGTCGCAGCCACGTCTCCGCCACCCAGCCCCAGGCCCAGCGAGCCATACTCACGGCTACAAAAACCAGCAGCAGCGGCAGCACCGAGCCCTTGGCCAAAAAAGCCAAGCCACCGCATGCTCCCACGAGGCCGTAAAGCCACAGCGAATTCCGATGCAACGCACACACACAGAGCACCCAAGTGATGGCAAACAGCACAAAGAAAATCGGCTCCGGCTGGAAGTAAACCGAGCGCGGCAGCAGTGCCCCAAAGCCCACCAGCAGCACCACATTTAAACTAGCCGCCACGCTGAAAATCCGCGAACACGCCACTCCCAGCACCACCAGCGCAGCACACGTCCAGAACACATGAAACAGCCTACCGCGCTCGAACAAAGCCCGATCCTGCATCGACACCTCCGCATCGCCCGAGATGACATGATCCTCGTCCACCAACCACGCCGCGACCCACGGCCATAGCGGGCTCACCACCCCCTCTGTGCGATGGGGGAACCAGTTTTTTATCGGCTCAGACACCCCCTTGCTGAAGTCCAGCGTCAGATCCTCATGCGTCTGCACCGCCAGCTTCATATTATACTTTTGATCCGCGCCCAGGATGTCCTTGTCCGAATGATTCGTCTGCTCAATCAACAGATGGCCCACATAAAGATAAGCCGAGCAGATGGCCACCAGCGCCGTCGCCAGCACCAGCCAACGCCCTGCGCGTAGCCACCACTTGCCCAGAGAAATAGAAGTCGGAGAACCCAGCATGAAGTCCCAAGTCTTGCCCGCCGGGCGAGCCCTACGCAACTGCGAATGAGCGCCTCATCGGTCGCATAGCGCATGATCAATTCGCCAGCGCACGCACGTTTGCTCGGCCTATGCGTGCGCTCTTCCTCGGCCTCATCACCACGGCAAACCTCATCGTCGCCCAAGACAAACCCGTGCCGCTGGTGCAGGCAGTTCCGTTACCACACCACATCACCGCCTTCCGCAATGACCACGGGCAAGACTTCACCGCTGCCCACTATGACCCCGCCGACATGCGGCCTTTTTGGTATCCCATCATGGCTTCCAAAGGCATCAGCCTCGTCCGCATGGGGCACCCGCATGATCCTCTGACGCACAGCCATCACAACGGCGTCTGGATCAGTCACAACAAAGTCAATGGCCTCGACTTCTGGGGCGACCACACCAAGCCCGAGGTGCAGGGCCGCATCATCAACATTGCGATCCCCCGCGAGGCCTACACGGATAGTGATGAAGGCGCGACCATGCAGATGATCAACCACTGGGTGAAGGCTGCCGACAACAGCGTACAACTCATCGAAACGCGCCGCTGCGAGGTGCGACCACTCAATGGATTCAAGAGCTGGCTACTCATCATCGACCTCGAATTCACCACACCAGCGGGCAAGACCGCCACCTTCGCGCCCACTTACTTCGGCCTCGTCGGCGTGCGCGTGGCAAAGAGCATCGGTGTGCTCGACGGGGGTGGTCGCGTGCTCAACTCTGAAGGCCAGCTCAATGAAGAAGGCACCTTCCGCAAGCCCGCGCGATGGTGCGATTACAGTGGCCGCATCACCAACGACCAGGATGGCTTCGCGGGTATCACGCTGATGAATCACCCCAGCAATCCGCAGAACCCCACGCCCTTCCATGTGCGCAATGACGGCTGGATGTGCGCCTGCCTCACCTCTGAGGACCCGCCGCTCTCCATTGAAGTGAGTGCCGAAAAAAAGCTGCGAGTGAAATACGCGCTCTGGGTGCATGACGGCGTGACGACGCAGGCGCAAAGCGAAGCCATCTGGCAAACGTTTGCCGCCATGCCACAAGCCGATCTCGTACTGGGGAAAAAGTAGGAGCTTGGATATTTGCAGGCCACCATCTCCTGCATTGCCCACGGCGATCATCTCGCCATCATGGCCGCCCCATGTCAGCGAAGCCACGTATCGCCTACCTTTTCTCTCGTTATCCCGTCGTCTCGCAGACCTTCTGCGACTCGGAGATGCTGGCGTTGCAGAGCATGGGCTTCGAGCTGGAGATTGGTTCTTTAAACCGTCCGCCCAACTCCTTTCGGCATGAGCGGCTGGATCGCCTCGCCGCCGAGATTCACTACCCGCCGCCGCCCGATGTGCTCGATGCGCTGGCCAAAGACCCCGAGTTTAAAACGAAGCTCGGGCCGCTAGTCGCTGACCACAGCGAGCGCTACGGCACAGGCTACAAGCCCGCCACGCGAGCGCGGAATGCGTGGTATTTCGCCAAGCTCTTCCGCCGCCTCGGCGTGCAGCATGTGCATGTTCACTTCGCCAATCGCGCCACGCACACCGCGCTGTTTTTGAAGAAGCTCGGCTTTCCCTTCAGCTTCACTGCGCACGCCCAGGACTTCATGTTCGACCTCGGCAGCGATGAACTGCTGGCCGAGATGGCCCGAGAGGCCGAGTTCGTCGTCGCCGTCAGCGACTTCAGCAAAGGCCTGCTGCAAGAGCAGTGCCCGGACAGTGCCGACAAAATCGTGCGCATCTTTAATGGCATCGAAGTCGCCGACTTCAGCGCGGTGCCTGTTCGCCAGCGCACGCCGCTGCGTATCGTCAGCATCGGGCGGCTCATCGAGTTCAAAGGCTTCCAGCATCTCATCGGAGCGTGTGGCATCTTGAAAAAACAAGGCGTCGCCGTGGACTGCCGCATCATCGGCGACGGCCCCATGCGCGAGGTGCTGGAGCAGCGCATCGCCGAGTGGGATGTGGCCGACACCGTGACGCTGCTCGGCGTGCGCTCTCAGGATGAAGTGAAGCGCGAGCTGCACGAGTGCGACCTCTTCGCCCTCGCCAGCATCTTCGACACGGTGGGCGCGTCGGACATCCTGCCCACCGTTATCACCGAGGCGATGGCCAGCCATCTGCCCGTCGTCAGCACACTCGTCACTGGCATTCCCGAAATGGTCGCGCATGGCGAGACAGGGCTGCTGGTGGAGCCCACGGATGAGCCCGCCCTGGCTGCCGCAATCGCTGAGCTTGCCGCAGATCCCAGTGCTCGCCGTCGCATGGGCGCGGCGGGCCGACTGCGGGCCGAGCAGTTGTTTACCTTTCCTGAAACCGCCGGCGTGCTCGGGCAGATGTTTATCGAGCGCTTCAGCAGCACCCAGCTCGCAGGCTCGCAGCGTCTCGCCACGCCCATCGTTTATCTTGTCCACAAGTGGCGCGGCGAAGCGCTGCTGGCCGAGGCACCGCAGATCGCCGATGGCGTGCGCTGGATCGCCGAGAACGCCACTTGGCCCGAAGATGGCGGCGACAAGCACACGCTCGAACAACTCGAAACTCTGCCCGACGCCAGCGTTGTCGAGAGCATCTGGCTGCGCCGCGCCGCCGAGCGCGGCAAGCTTGAAATCCTGCGTGGCAAGATGAGCGACGCCATGGACAGCACGCAGTTTTACCAGAGCGCCCGCCACGCGATCTACCTCGCGGATGTGCTCGCCAAGCGCGGCACCAAACTCATCCACGCGCATCGCAGCGATGCCGTCATCACCGTGTGGCTGTTGAAGCAATTGATGCCAAGTTTGCACATCACCGCCGCCGTGGAAGAGAACCCCGCGATCCCCAGAAGCTGGCTGATGCGCCTGCTGCCCGCCTTTGATCGCCTGAGCATCTCGGACGCGAAATTGAACGAACAGCTTGCGACCAAACACCCCGACGTGCTGAAGCTGCAAGCTGCCATCCAGCGCAGCGAGTTGCGCATCGGCCCGATCAAACTGAAGACGCGTAAAGCCGCCGCCGTGGTGGATCGCCGCGCGGTGGAACAAGAATGGCTGCGTATCTTGAAAACTCTCCTCGCATGACCCCACGCATCGCCGTCATCATCCCCGTTTATAACCACGCCAAATTTGTTGGTGTGGCCATTGATGCTGTTCTCTCACAGACGCGCAAAGCTGACCGCATTCTCGTCATCGACGATGGCTCTAAGGACGACTCGCTCGCCGTTTGCCAAGCCTATGCCGACCGTGGTGTGCAGGCCCGTGGGCGCGAGAATCAAGGGGCACACAACACCATCAACGAACTCGTGCGCTGGGCTGCCGATGAAGGTTGCGACTGGGTGAATATCCTCAACTCCGACGATTGTTTTCTGCCGCGCAAGCTCGAAGCCTGCGAGGCCTTCGCGCTCGCGAATCCGACCAAACAAGTCATCAGCGGCAGGCTCGAAGTCATCGACGAAGACGGCAAAATCATGCCGCCCGATGTGAAGCGTGCGCGCTGGTTTTACGGTGCGCAGTCGCTTACCGAAGCCGATACGAGCAACGTCGCTGAGTTGCTGGGCAAGGCCAACTTCATCGCCACGACGAGCAATGTGTTTGCCCGCACCGACTACTTGCTGGCCAATCCGTTTCGCCCGTACCGCTTCAACCACGATTACTTCTTCCTCGCGGGTGCGGCTTGGCGCGACCTCATCGGCATCGTGCCCGAGGTGCTGATGCAGTACCGTGTGCATGGCAACAACACCATCGCCACCAAGCCCGAGCCGCTGATCCGCGAGATGCTGCGGATGCACCTCGATCTCTTCCATCACTACGCTGCCGAGCTGCGCGAAAACGAAGGCATGAGGCAGCGCTTCGCCGACTACTGCCGCTCGCTGTGGGACAGTATATCCTCCTTCCATGCAGGCATGTTTCATGTCGCCATGGCACAGCTCGCTGCCGAGGTGCCGCACGAAAAACTGGAGGCCCTAGCCTACTCATTGCAGGGCACGGAGTTCGACACCAGTCCCAATCGTGGCCTCGCCGGAGCCTACGATGGCACCGCGCCGCTGAGCGCCGGAATGCTGAGTCACAAGCTCGATACTCTGCGCGATGAACGCACCAAATGGAGCGTCGAGCGCGATGCCTGGGGCGAGCTGCTGCGCATGAAACAACTGCTGCACGAGAGCCGCTGGGTGGCTCTGGGTAACCTCTTTGGCCCTGGCAAAACGTTGCACAAAAACGAAGGCAAAGGCAGCCTCGAAAAGCTCGCCAAGCTGCGCGAAGCTTGCACTGCCTCGGGTTGGCTGAAGCTCGGTGCTGCGCTCGGCTCGCGTGCGGCAAAGGCGCTGCGGCAAGTCGGATAACGGCGCACTGCCTTACGCAGCCACCGCTTCATCGCTGGCTTTCGCTTCCCACTCAGCGGTCAACTTGGGCAGCTCGGCTTCGAGTTGATCATGCTCTTTTTGCAGTGCTGTGGCCTTCGCCGAGTCGCTCCAGATGGCGGGATTGTGCAGCATGGCGATGATCTCGGCGTTGCGCTTTTCTTTCGCCGGGAACGGTTCGTCATCAAAGCGAGCATTTCACTTGTTGGGCTTCAGACAGTCGGACTAAATGGGGGTTCCTGTTGTCCGCATGGGCGGGTTATACCCCATACCCGCACTCCCTCCACTGACGCATGATAGCGGAGGATGCGGGCGCTGACTGCAGCGTGTCCAATTCCCCCCCGAACGCTCATGAATCCTATCACTGTCCTGCTGGCTGAAGATCACGAGATTGTCCGCGCGGGGCTGCGCACTATGTTGGGAGGCAGCACCGATTTCAAGGTCGTTGGTGAAGCCGAGAACGGTCTCCAGGCCGTGGCCATGGCCGCTCGTCTCTGCCCTGACGTGGTGGTCATGGACATCACCATGCCGTTGCTGGACGGCTTGGAGGCCACCCGTCAGATCCTTCAGAGCGCAGCCGCCACCAAGGTGCTCGTGCTCACTTCTCATGCTGACAGCCCCTTTATCGAGCAAGCCAGGGCGGTGGGTGCGGCGGGCTACCTGACCAAAGACACCGCCATCGTGCTGGCTGATGCCATCCGTGCGATCTGCCAAGGCGTCCCGTTTTTCAGTCCTGGCAAGTCGCCACTTAAGATCTCTTGAGCCAGCTAGCTCGCTGGTGTCCCCGCACCAATGTCATAACGCAGCGGCAGCACCACGCGGAACGTCGAGCCTTTGCCGGGACTGGTCTCCAGTTCGAGGCTGGCATCCAGCAGTTCGCACAAGCGCTTCACGATGGAGAGACCGACGCCTTCGCCGGGCAGTTGACTGGCCGGGAGGGTCGTCGATTGAGCGGGCACGGTGGGCGCAGTGGGCTGGTCACCCGCCGTGCGGTCTGACGCGTGAATGTCTTCCACCGCGTGGGCGGTTTGCGTGGCTTCATAGAGCTGGCGTGCCAGCGGTGCGCCGGGGCCTGCGTCCAGTCCGGGACCGGTATCCTGCACGCAGAACATCCATTCCTGAGTGTCCTGGCTTTTGCCGACTCCCCAGATGACGGTGACACCGCCGCTCTGCGTGTATTTCAGGGCGTTGAGCAGCAAGTTTTGCAGGATGCGCTGCACCTTGGCGCGATCACCATGCACTTGCAGCGAATCCGGCCCTGACATCTGCAAATACAAGCCGCGTGCCTGGGCCAGCGGCAGTGAGGTTTCGCAGAAATCGGTCAGCAGCACGCCCGCATCAAAGGCGGCGACCTTGCGGTGCTCCAGGCCGGCATCCAGCCGCGCCAGGCTCATCAGATCATTGAGCATGTCGTGCAGGGATGACACGCCCTTCTGCAACAGATGGGAGAATTCCTGCCGCTGCGGTTCGGATACCTCTCTGCCGTCCAGCACCGAACTCGCGACCGTCACCACGCTCATGCTGCCCTTCAGATCATGGGCGGCCTCGCGCCAAGCCGAGGCCCGCGCCCGGTCGAGATCGCTCAGCGTGGTCAAGGCCTGCTCTAGCTCACGGACATGGCCGTTGGCCTCCGCCTGATGCAGCCGCCAGTATTGCGTGGCGCTATCGCTGATACCGTCCCAGCACAACTGCGCCCACGCCCGCCGTGCCGACGGCATGACCGCAGGCTCCAGCAGGGGATGCTCCATCGCATAAGTCTCCAGTTCCTCCATCACTGCCATTTGCAGGTGGCCCCACTCCCGCGTCAGTTCGCGCAACTGGTAGCCTTGCTGCCAGCGCTGCAAACCGTGCTCGCTGACCTGGTCTTTTTCAGTCTGCTGCGCGCGGGTGCTTTCCTCCCCGGGCCAGGCGCGCAGCCGGAGGGCGAAGGCATCCAGCACACCGGGGATGTGGTCGTTGAACTGCACGCGCGTCAACGAGGAGGCGATGGTGAGTTCCACCGCGTTCTCCGTCGCTGTGCGCCAGTGTTGCAAGATGGCCTCACGCCGCTCGCCCAGGTGCGCCGCTAGCGTGCTTAACTGGGCGCGAGTTTGCTTGGTCTTCATCATCTTCTCTAGCATTTGGTTTTCCCCAATGCTAGCCGGTCTTGCAGGCTTAGTTGCGCCCACAGGTATTCCTCGGTGGCATCAATCGCCATCTCATCGAGAAAGCCATGAAGCGTGGTCGAAATGAACAGGCGCGCGACCATGCCATCATCGGGATTAAGGTCTTCAAAGACACGCAGGTGGAAGATGAGCACCGTGCGCAGGAGCTTGAGTTCGCGCAGCATCTCGGGGAGTTCGTAGCCCTGCCGCAGGCGCGTGGCACCATGCTCCGCCGCATCGCTGACGGCTTGTACGGCCACGCTCTCGCTGCCGTAGCGGCGGAGCGTGTCGGTCAGGTCATCGAAGATCTCCGGCAGGTGGTTCCTCAGGGCGATCGTATTCAAGGTTTCTGTGGGAACGATCGCTGGGTCGGCGCGCACCCGCTCCAACCACTCGGCAATGATCGCCTCCTTTTTCGTGGCGAGATAATCAGCAAGGCGACCGTTGACGCTGTCAGGATGGACTTTAGTTTTGGGTGTCATGGGAATAAGATGGGATTCAAATGGGGGGATTTCACCGACTGCATTTTTGGCAGAGGAGGAGCTGCCGTCGATGGGGTGAAACCCGAATGCTGGTTTCCATGGGAGCGACCGGATGGACTTACTCCGGTGGCCAACATCAACTGGCACACGTCCATGATCAGCGCACCTTAGCCCGAACGCCGCGATTCAGCGGTGGCTAGCTTTGCCAAGGACAGGTGAAGATAGTCGCCGATCAATCGCGGTGTTCGGGGTAAGTGTCTGTAAATGCCTGCACACAGCGTCGGCTTGGGCGCTCATCAGCTTGGGGCCGTGCGCACTGCGGGCGAGTCGCCGATCCTACACGCTGCCTTCGCTGCGACCTAGCTATGAGTATCTTCGACGCAATCACTCGTCAGTGCGTTCGCCCTGTGCCTTACGCGGCCACTGCCTCATCGCTTGCTTTCGCTTCCCACTCAGCGGTCAGCTTCGGCAATTCGGCTTCGAGTTGGTCATGCTCTTTTTGCAGGGCTGTGGCCTTTGCCGTGTCGCTCCAGACGGCGGGATTGTGCAGCATCGCGATGATCTCGGCGTTGCGTTTTTCCTTCGCGGCGATCTCGGCTTCGAGCTTGGCCACGCGCTGCTCGTTGGCTTTGCGCTCCATGCTGCGGGCGTTGCGTTCCTGGGCTTCGAGGCGCTTCTGCTCCTTGGTCTTGCTGGGCTGATTGCGCTTCTCGCTGTTGCCGCTCGTCCAGTCATTGGGCTGGTGATTGGTGAGGCTGGAGGTGAGCGCTTCGCGGGCCGAAGCGGACTTGGTCTTATCCAGGAAGTACTGGTAATCGCCCGCGTAGGTCGTGATCACACCAGCGTCGATGTGCAGCACGCTCTTGGCCATGGCGCGGATGAAATGCACGTCATGACTGATGAAGACGAGCGTGCCTTCATAAGGCTCCAGCGCCGAGATGAGGGCGTCGATGCTGCCCATATCGAGGTGAGTCGTGGGCTCATCCATGAGCAGGAAATTGGGTGGATCGAGCAGCAGCTTCACCAGCGCGAGGCGGCTCTTTTCCCCACCGCTGAGCACGCCGACGGGCTTGAACACATCTTCGCCACGGAAGAGGAAGCTGCCGAGCATCGTGCGCGCGGCGACCTCGGGAACGGGGTTGGGCGCATCGAGCGCGCTCTGCAACACGGTGTGCTTCAGATTCAAATTTTCCACGCGATACTGGGCGAAGTAACCGAGCTTCACATTGCTGCCGAGCACGCGCGTGCCGCCTTGTTCCTTCAGCACACCCGCGAGCAATTTGAGCAGCGTGGACTTGCCCGCGCCGTTCGGCCCCACGAGCACCGTGCGCTGGCCGCGCTCGATTTCGAGGTCGATGCCTTCATACACAGGCTTCTCGCCATAGGCGAACTCGATGCCATTCATCTTCATCACACGCAGGCCGCTGCGCGGTGGCTGGGGGAAGCGGAACTTCACGGTCTTCTCAGCATTCTCGGGCGCATCGAGCACATCGAGCTTGGCGATCATCTTCATCTTGCTCTGCGCCGAGGCGGCCTTGGAAGCCTTGGCTTTGAAGCGATCGACGAAGGTTTGCAATTTCGCTATCTCGCGCTGCTGATTGGCATACGCGCCGCTCAGTTGCACCTCGCGCGCGGCTTTCTCGACGAGGTAGTCGTCGTAGTTGCCACGGTAGCGGATCACCTTGCTGCGGGCGATTTCCAGGATGGCATCGGTCAGCGCGTTGAGGAATTCGCGGTCATGGGAGATCATCAAAATCGCGCCCGTGTAGCTTTGCAGATAGTTCTGAAACCACAGCAAGGACTCCAAATCCAGATGGTTGGTCGGTTCATCGAGCAGCAGCAGATCAGGCTCCTGCACCAGCAGACGGGCCAAGTGGGCGCGCATCACCCAGCCACCGCTGAGGGTCTTGGCCATGCGGTCAAAGTCAGATTCACGGAAGGCGAGACCGCGCAGGATTTTCTTCGCCTTCGGCTCGGCCTCCCAACGCACCGCCTCGGAGACGTGGGACAACGCCAGCTCCAGCACCGTCTCATTGCCCGCAGGCGCGCTCTCCTGTGGCAGGAAGCCGATGGTCGAGCCCTTCTCCCACATCACGCGGCCATCATCCGGCGTGGTCTCTCCGAGTAGCAGCGAGAACAGCGTGGACTTGCCTGCGCCGTTCGGCCCAACAAGGCCGATGCGCTCGCCGCGATTGATGTGGAAGACGACGCCGCTGAAAAGCGTGCGGCCTGCATAGGTCTTTTCGAGATTGGAAACGGAGAGCATGACAAGGGAACATGGAACATCGAACGCTCAACATTGAACATCGAAGGCTGTGAAATTGCGGGAAGGCAAAAAGGGGCGGGCATACTGCCGCAGTTTGGGGATAGCACAAGTCATCGTAACGACGGCAAAATCATCGCTGAGCTACGCCAATGCCAAGCGGACACTTCTTAACCTGAGTTAACTAACTCATGGCATATTCTTTCGAGTCCTTTCTTGCCAGGCGCGGTCAATGGGAGGTAAAACCTGGAGCCCCTATCGCTAGCGTGGAGTGTATCTTTGCGCTGATTGCCTGGGCACCTGAAAAGCATCTGTCATGCGTGTTGTTCCCCTTTCCTGTCTCTTACTCGCGTTCGTGCTGATGGCGGCGCGTGCTGTGGCGCAGCCTGCTTTTGATAACAACTGGACGCAGCGCACGCCGACACCGACCAGCGTTGGCTTAGCCGCTGTGGTAGCGCATGGCGGTGGCTTCATCGGCGTGGGGCAGCATGGAGCGGCGATCACCTCGGCCACGGGCTCGGTGTGGGTTTCGCAGAGTACGGGCAGCACGGCATGGCTGCGTGGCATGACGAGCACGGGCGTGCTGGCTGCTGCGGTGGGCAGTGGCGGCACGGTGCTGACCACGACGGATGGAGTGGCTTGGACACGACGCACCACACCGACTCATGCCGAGCTGCGCGATGTTGCGTGGGATGGCACGCAACTTATCGCGGTCGGCGAGAACGGCGTGATCCTTAGCTCGACGGAGACGGGCGCGAGTTGGGAAGCGCAGGACTCGGGCACGACGCTACGGCTCAGGGGTGTCGCTGTGCTGGGCACGCTCTTTGTTGCGGTGGGCGAGCAGGGGAAAATACTCATCTCTAGCGATGGCATCGCGTGGAGCAGTGCGGTGTCGGGTAGTAGCAGTGCGCTCAATGGCATCGCTAGCAGTCCCTCCACCTTGTGCATCGTCGGCGATGGCGGCACGGCCTTGACCTCGAATGATGGCAGTGCCTGGACGCTGCGGAGCACGGGGACGACGGGGAATTTTTCGCGAGTGACGTGGACGGGCAGTGAGTTTTTGGCCGTTGGTGATGATGGAATCATTTATGCCTCGGCTACGGGTAGCAGTTGGGCCGCACGCACCTCGGGAACCACGCAAGGACTGAGTGGCATCGCTACCAGCAGCAATATCAATGTGGTCGTGGGAGATCTGGGCACGATCCTCAGTTCCGCCAATGCCACGACCTGGCAGGCGCGAAATACGGGGCCTACCGAGTGGCTGCACAGCGTCGTCGCGGGTGGCCCTGGCCTGATCGCCGTGGGCAACGGCGGTAGCATTTACACCTCGGTCGATGGCAGTGGCTGGACGGTTGTGGTTTCTGGCACTACGCAGCCGTTGCTCGCGGTCGCTGCTGGCAATGGCATGGCCGTCGCGGTGGGCTCAGCGGGTACGCTGCTCACCTCGCCGGATGGTAGCACCTGGACGGCTCGGGCCTCGGGCTCCACCGAGGCTCTCACGAGCGTGGTGTTTAACGGCAGCATCTGGCTTGCCGTCGGCACGAATGGCCATCTGGTCGCATCAACCAATGCCTCGGGCACCACTTGGAATCGCAGCACTTCGGGCTCGGTGAACTTTGCCGATGTGGCCTGGACAGGCAGCGACTTCATCGTCGTCGGAGCGAATGGCAGGATCATCACTTCGAGTACGGGTAGTGGCTGGACAACGCGCACTTCGGGCACTTCCGAATCCCTGAGCAGCGTTGTTTGGTCGGGTAGCCAAGCCGTTGCCGTGGGGGCGGCGGGCACGGTGCTCACCTCACCCACAGGCGCGATTTGGACGAACCAATCGCTGTCCACGGCGACCTTTGGCCACATCGGCTTCAGTCACATTGGCATGATCGGCACTGATCTCTATGCTTGTGGTTACGGCGGCGAACCGCACAACCCGCGCGGCCTTATCATGGGCTCGCCCGATGGCATGACCTGGACGACGCGCAATGTCGTTGCGGTGCCGCCGCTCACCTCTTTCGCTGTCGGCGGAGCGCAAGCCATCGCAGTGGGAGCCAATGGCGCGGTGCTCGCCAGTGGGCCTGTCGTTGTGCCAGATGCTGACTTTGAACTCACCAGCAGCAGCGCCGTGGAAGCCGATGCTACAATCCTTGTCACCGTGCGGCTCAGCTCGGCACCGTCGTCGAATGTGTCGATACCCTTCACCGTGACTGGCACGGCGACCGAGAGCAACACCGCCGACTTCAGTGTCGTGCCTGCGAGCCACATCCTCAGTATCCCAGCGGGGCAACTGGTCGGCAGCATCCAGCTCTCGCTGCACGAAGATACGCTCGACGAGAGCGACGAAACCATCGTCTTGCAACTCACTGGCCCGGTCAGTGGAGCCGTGCTTGGCAGCGTGCTCCAGCACACATTCACCCTCACCGATGACGACACTGCGCCGATGGTCGTCGCGCATGATCTGAGTAATCGCCTCGTGCCTTTGGGCTCTGCGACGACCTACACCGTCACCGCGACTGGCGACGCGTTGAGCTATCGCTGGATGAAAAACAACGTCACGATCAAAGGCCAAACGGGCAGCAGTTACAGCATACCCAGCACCCAACTCAGCCATGCGGGTAGTTATGGCGTGGAAGTCAAAAACCCAGCAGGCACTGTCATCCTTGGCCCTGTTGACCTCGCTGTGGTGAGCACCGCAGCGGCGACGCAGACCCTCGCCTATAATCAAACGGCGACCCTGAGTCTAAGCGCTGCCAGCGTCGGTGGGACAACCCTTTACCAGTGGCGAAAAAATGGCGTCCTGGTCGATCAAACGAATGATGCCCGCATCAGCGGAGCCACCACCAAGACACTTGTGATTCGCGTGCTCACGCTCGGTGATGCAGGCGTGTACACCTGTGAAGTCATGCGCAACGGACTCAGCCTCATCGGCGGCGGTATCACGCTGAACGTCATCTTTCCTCCTGTCGTGCAGACGGCGGCACTGGCCGGAGCGATGGTCAGCGAGAGTTACAACCAACCCATCACCGCGAGCAACGCACCCACCCGCTACCTCGCCACGGGGCTGCCCAGCGGCCTCTCGCTGAATACCCTATCAGGCGTCATCACAGGTCGGTCACTGGTGGCGGGCACTTTTTATATCAAGCTCAGCGCCAGTAATTTCTCGGGCTATGGCCCTGTGACCATCCTCCCGCTCGTCATCACGGCATTGCCCACGGGCACCGTCGGAGCCTACACCGCCAGCGTCGCTCGCGAGGCAGTGCTGAATGGCAGTCTCGGAGGTCGCCTCGTCCTCACCACGACCAGTAGCGGCAGTTACAGTGGAAGTGTCACCCTGGGAGCCAAGAGTTATCCCTTCAGTGGTGTGCTGGATACCGCCGTCGGCACAGATCCGCACGTCACTGCAAAGAGCGTCACACGCCCAGGCAGCACGCCGCTATCGCTTACCTTCATCCTCGCGCCCAGCACGCGCAGTATCACAGGCACGCTCAGCGATGCCACGCCAGCGAGCGTTGGCTTCGCAGGGGCGAGTGCCATGCCCGTCCCGCTCACCGCTAGCACGGGCTACCACACCTTTGCCCTGCCGCTGCGCGACATGGGTGACGTAGGCATCGCCAGCATCCCGCAGGGCTTCAGCAGCGGCTCCTGCACGGTGGCCACGACTGGCAAGACCAGCGGCAGCATTCGCCTCGCTGATGGCAATACCTTCACCTTCTCCACGGCCCTGCTCGGCGCAGGCGAGATCGTGCTCTACCAGCCACTTTACAGTAACCAAGGCTCGCTACTCGGCACGCTGCACCTCGGTGCTGCGCCGGATGGACTCATCAGCACCACAGGCCTCACTTGGCTGAAAAAGGCCCAGTCGGGAGCGGCGACAGCGCTCGTCGTACGCACCTATGGCAGTGGCTTTGGCGGGGTTGCAGGGGTCAATCTCAGCGCTTTTGGAGGACGCTATCTCGCGCCCGTCGTTGCGAATGGCGACATCGTCATGGGCCTCGCGGCTAGCCTGGACAATGTGCCCAACGCGAAGCTAGTGTTCGCCGATGGCGACGTGCCCGATCCTGCCACACGCCTGCCCTATTCCATCCGCCTTAGTAGCCCTGCGACGCGCGACCCGCAGACGCCTGTGGCGAATCCTGGCTTCATCGCCCTCAGCATCACGGCCAGCACTGGCCTCTTTAGCGGCAGCTTCAAGCTCACCGACAGCGACACCACACTCGCTGAGCCCAAGCCTCTCACTCGCACGAGCGCCTTCTCGGGCTACATCGTCCGCGATGCCGCGAATCTGCGCCAAGGTTACGGTTCCTTCACCCTGCCCAAGATGCCGCAGAACAGCGTCATGCCCTTCACCACCAGTAGCACCTCGCCGATCCTCTCGGGCAACGTCGTGCTGAAGGCCGAGTAGCAGCTTCGAGATCAGGCTTCGCGATCCAACTCCAACTGGATGAGCGCACTCTGGAGGAAGGTGAAAAACCGCTCGGTGCGCAGCATTTTCACATGCGGCGTGAGCATGAAGGCCGCCATCGCCTCGGCGTCGTCGCTATCGGGAAACTGGTAGCGCTCGTGCATGACGAGGCGGGCTTGGTTGAGCGCACTAAACCACGCGGGCACATGGTCGAAGCGGATGATGAAATCCCATTGCTCCTCGCCGGATTCATAGGCCTTCTCGACATCACTGGTGACGGTGTCCATGTCGCTGGAGAAGCGCTTACGCAGCTCGCTGCCGACCATTTCGGCCCAGTCGCGGTTGGCCTCGAAGTCATCGCTGGTATCGGGCTTGGCGATGAGTCCAGGAAAGAGTCGGCGCTCGGCCAAGGGGTTGCCACTGGCATCGGCGTGCAGCGGTAGATGGCGCAGCATTTGCAACTGCTGCGCGTCGGCTTCCTCGACGAGCAAGCCCATTTCTGCGATGCGACGTACGTTCATATTTTTACGAGGCCTCAGCCAGGGAAGCGAGCAATTGGTAGCCGTGCAGTTGCTCCACATACATCTCGGCCAACTCGCGTTCGCCCGTCCAGACGATGCACTTTCCTTTTTGATGCACGGCGAGCATCATCTCCTGGGCTTGCTCGCGCTTGTAGGCAAAGATGCGCATGATGACCATCGTCACGTAGGGCATGAGGTTGACGGGGTCGTTGAAGATAACGACGTGCCACGGCTGGGTGCGCTCGTCCTCGGTCTGAGGCCGCGTGACGGTGCGTGTGGGGGTGTCAACCGTGGTGGAAGGCATGGGCAGGTTTCCTGTGGCAAAAGGGCCTTTTTAACGGGCTGCCGATGGTGAAAAAGCGGCACTCACTTCGCCGCTTCGATGCTGATCATCTTCGACGTGACGCGCTGGGTCATAGGGACGACCTCGCCCATGGCTGTGAGTTTCAAGTTGCTGGCATAGGCTCCGAAAGAGACGACGTGGCGCTCTACGTCGAAGTAGATCACGCCTGAGATGGTCGAGCCTTCGCTGATTTCGATGCTGCCGACGGCGCGCTTGTTGGAGGCCACGTTGGCCAGTTTTCCATCGAACGAGATGCGGGCGTTGCGCCTTCCTTCACGCTCTTCCCAACTGATGAACTTGCCCGTCATGTCCACATGGATGTCGCCCGCTTGGGGGAAATTCATGATCTCATCGGCGATCCAGGTATCGCCTGGACTCACGGGGACGGAGGGCAGGCCCATCTCTAGCGATTTGCGAAAAAGGTGGGCCACCGCACGAGCATCGGCCAGGGCCACGAGGCCAGTGAGCGTGCCCGGCTCCGAGGCGATGCCGCCCAGTTCGCGGGCTTCCTTGAAGCGGTCGTTCTCATCATACAGCAGCACGAAGGGCTTTTGCAGCGCGGCTCCCAGCGCCTCTTGCAGTGCTGGATTGGCTTCGCCCGGCTTGGTGGAGTCGAAGGTCATCGTCTTGCCTTGGGCTTCCAGGCTGCCTTGGATGTTGGCGAAGGTCACCTCCACGCGCTTGTGGTTTTTGTTCGTTTTGTCCTTCGTCACACGCATCTCCGTCGTCTGCGTCATGCTCATTTTCCCAGGTTGGGCTGGCGCACTGGTCGTGGTCTCGGTGGTGGTCTGCTGGGTGTAGAGTTGCCCCGGTTCCCAGTGGAGGCGCAGCAGTTGTTTATCTTCCTGGGCATGAGCGGCGGCGAGGGCGCACAACGCCAGCGCGGACGAGGCAAGGAATCGAAGCGTGAGGCTGGTGGGGGCAAACATGGGCCGCGAACATGGCTTGCTTGCGTGGAAATGCAAAGCGTGGGGCGATGATTTGAGCGGTGGCGGTTCTTGGCGGCGAGCCACGCTGTGAGTCGATCCCTCGGCTCTGGAGAAAGTTTGGGCTTGGCGGGCCGTAAAAATAGCACCCCCATGAACCCTTTCACTACCTCGACTGCACCCCCGTTCCACCGCCGTTCCTTCCTGCGTGGGCTTGGCACATTCATGGCATTGCCGACGCTGGAATCGCTGGTGCCACGCGGCTTCGCAGCGGAGAAGGCCATCGCTGCACCGCCTCTGCGTGCTGGATTTCTCTACATCCCGAATGGGGTGAACACGAGCGAGTGGTTCCCCCGTGGCACGCCCGGCGAGGGCTATGAGATGTCGCCTGCGCTGAAGGAAATCGAGGCGCACCGCAGCGACTTCAGCGTCATCACCGGGCTGTGCCAGGACAAGGCGCGTTCGCATGGCGATGGCGGCGGCGACCATGCTCGCGCTACGGCGAGCTTTCTCACAGGCGTGCAGGCAAAAAAGACGGCTGGCGCGGATATTCACCTGGGCATCTCGGTGGATCAGATGATGGCGGATAAGGTGGGCAATCGCACCAAGCTGTCTTCGCTGGAACTCAGCACCGATGGCCAGCGTAGCGCGGGCCGCTGTGACTCGGGCTACTCGTGTGCGTATCAATTCAACCTCGCCTGGCGCAACGAGAGTGTGCCGATGGCTCCCGAGCTGGATCCCCGGCTGGTGTTCGAGCGCATGTTCGGCCTGGGTGCCGTGGGCGATTCGCCGGAGTCGAAGCGCCGCCAATTGATGCAAAAAAGCATCCTCGACTCGGTGATGGGCGAGGCGCGTGCCTTGCAAAAAAAGGTCAATCCGCAGGACAATGCCAAGCTCGACCAGTACCTCACCAGCGTGCGCGAGATCGAGCAGCGCATTGAGAGCAGCGAGCGGCTGACGAAGGTCGCGCCGAAGGACTTCCCTGTGCCCTCAGGCATCCCCGAAAGCTACGAAGAGCATATCCGTGCGATGTTTGACCTGCTAGCGCTGGCCTACCAAACGGACACCACGCGTGTGGCGACCTTCCTCATGGCGCATGATGGCAGCAATCGTAGCTTCGCCGACCTGGGTGTTTCCGATGGGCATCACCAGATTTCACACCACGACTCGGATCCCGAGAAGCTGCGCAAAATCGCGCTGATCGACCGCTTCTACATGCGCCAGCTCGGCTACTTCCTGGCGAAGCTGAAGGGCATCAAAGAAGGCGAGGGCACACTGCTCGATCACTCCATGATCGTCTATGGCGGCGGCATCAGCGATGGCAATCGCCACGACCACGGACGCCTGCCGATCATCCTCGCAGGCCGTGCGAACGGCACGCTGAAGCCCGGTCGCCACATCGTCGCCTCCAATGATGGTGAGCTGCCGATGACGAATCTGTATCTCGCCATGCTGGATCGCATGGGCGTGCAAGCTGAGCGCGTGGGCGATAGCACGGGCGTGCTGGACGGGATATAGAGCGCTTACTCATCACGCACGACCCGCACGCTCACACTGACGCTCTCGGCACCGCGTTGTACGTTGAGGCGATGCGTGCCTGCGTTGAGTTGGGCGAAGGTGTGCTTGCCTTCCTGGATCAGTTTGAGGGTTTCGCAGTGCCATGTCGCGCCTACTTCGGGCAGGGCTTGCAACAACAAGCGCCCTTGGCCGCCATTCACATCGGGGTCGAGATGGACGACGAGGCCGTCGGTGGGGCTGAGGATTTTCAGCGGTGATGGAAGGCTCTCTTCGCTGCGTGCGGTGGTGGCGAGGTCGCCCAGCCAGTTGCTAGGCGTGGTGAGCCACGCCGCGTAGTCGAGCGGCAGCAGAGCGCGGCCTTGGGCATCGTAGTCGCTGGCTACGGCTGTGGATGGTGGGTGCTCGATAGGCCAGAGGTCTTCGCGGCTTAGCCGAGAGGGCGGGCTGTTCACGGTAAGCCGATGGCCTGTGCGCGGGTCGATGCGGCCACGCTCCAGACCTGGGGGCTCGGTGTACCAGGTGAGCGGAGTGGCTTCATGCAGATGGATGAAAAGGTCGCGCAGGATGGGGGCCGCACCCGTGACCCCCGAGACACCTTCCATCGGCTGGCCCTCGAAGTTCCCCGCCCACACGCCGATGGTGTACTCGGGCGTGTAGCCCAGCGCCCAGTTGTCGCGGTAGCTGGTGCTGGTGCCTGTCTTGCACGCCACGCGGAAGGGCATCTGCAACGGTGAGCGCGGGCCAAAGGTGAGCACGCGGGCTTGGTTGTCGCTCAGCACATCGGCGACCATGTAGGTGCTGTGTTCGCTGAGCACACGCTGGCCTGTGACCTGCTGCGGCACGAGCGACCAAGGCATTGCCAAACCCAGCCGCGCGAGGGTGGCGTAGGCGTTGGTTAGCTCCACGAGGCGCACCGGAGCATTGCCAATCGTGAGGCCCAGCCCGTAGTGCTCGGCGGGTTCGGTGAGCGTGCTGAGGCCTAGGTTTTGCAAGGCCATGAGCAATGTCGGCGCACCGCCGATGCTGCGCAGTACGCGCACGGCAGAGATGTTGAGCGAGTTGCCCAGGGCACTGCGGTAGGTCATGGGGCCATAGAGCCGATGGTCGTAGTTCTCGGGTCGATACAGCCCGGTCTCGGTTTTAAACTCTATGGGCAAGTCTGCGACGATGCTCGCGGGTGTGGCTCCACGCTCGAACGCGAGGGCGTAGGTGAAGGGTTTCAACGCCGACCCTGGCGAGTGTGGCACCCACGCACCGTCGATCTGCCCGCCATCGCTGGCGAAGTAATCGCGCGAGCCGACGAGGGCGAGGATATGGCCCGTGGCATTCTCGAGGACGACAGCAGCCGCGTGCTCGACATGATACTGGCGCAGAGTCGTAAGGCGCGTGGTGATGACGGTCTCGGCATAACTCTGCAAGGCAGGATCGAGCGTGGTGAGGATCGTGGTTGGCGGTTGGTGCGGCTCGGGAATGTGGGCCTGGAGAAGCTCCACCGCGTGCGGTGCGGCGAAGCCGCCGTTGAAGCGCTGCAACACCAGTGGCTGGGTTTTAGCCACGGCGAGGGCTTCATCCGAGAGCCAGCCCAGTTCATGCATCCTGGCCAAGATACGCTGCTGGCGGGGACTCACCGCTGTGGCGTTGCGAAAGGGATTCAGCCTGCCTGGTGCCTGCGGCAGCGCAGCGAGGAAGGCACACTCGGCGGGGGTGAGGTGGGCGAGTGGTTTGTGAAAATAACCCTGCGCCGCAACTTCGCAGCCCGTGAAGAGATTGCCATACGAGACGCGGCTGAGGTACTCGGCAGCGATACGCTCCTTGCCCCAGAGCATCTCCAGATGCCGCGCTTGCAGGGCTTCGCGGAGCTTCACCGCTAGCGTGCGCGGAGGTTTGGTGGCGGGTGGGGACGTTACTTGTGTGCTGGATATTTTGATGAGCTGCTGAGTCAGTGTTGAAGCACCCGAGAGCACGCGCCCTGCTTGCCAGTTCATCGCCGCCGCTCGTGCGATAGCGAGCAAGTCGAGGCCACCATGGCTGAAAAAACGCTTGTCCTCAGCCGCTAGCGTGGCGTGCAGCAGGGGCGCTGGGATTTGCTCAAAAGTAAGCGCTGCCCCGACGCGCTGCCCCTCGGCATTCAGCCCATGACGAAGCGGCGAGCCATCCCGCGCGAGGTAGCGCGTCCCTGGTTCGAGCGGGCGTAGCAAAGCCGACGGCAAGGCGATGCCCCAAGGCAGCGCAAACCAAACGAGCGCCCCCAGCACCGCTAGGCCGAGTGCTGCACGAGTGAGACGTGCGAGAGCTTGGCGAAGACGTGGGCGGCTGGGAAACATGGCGGCAAAACCATGCACCTATTTCGTCAGGACGCTGCGACTTGGTGGCAAAAAAATTACGCTTCTCATTCGTCGTTATCGCAACTGCGCGGCGATGCTTTGCCGCCAGGCTTCATTGAGCGTTTGATCGCTCTGCACCGCTTCCAGCAGAGGCTTCGCCGCCTCGGTGCTGAAGCTGTGCAGGTAGCGCTGGGCGAGGAGCCACCGCGCTTTCGCGATCAAGGTGGCGGGGGCTTTGAGCTTGTCTTCTGCGAACTGGCCACGCATCTGGGGACTCGTCCAGGCGATCAAAAAACCGCTGAGAGGTTGTGTGTCGCTGGAGGTGGTGGCGATGAAGTGCAATGCCTCATCAATGATCTCGCGCACTCTCGCACGATCTTCATGACTGGTGTTCACGGGAAAGGCTGTGGCGAGGAAATGCCGCTCCAACATCTTGGCAAACCATTGGCGGTTGATGTCACGCAAGGGCACACGCGATAGAGCATAGTCGAGGACGATTTGCTGGCCCTCGGCATCGTCGGTGAAAGCATTGAGCGAGGGGACGTACGCGGGGTCGTTGAGGAAAGCGCGAAGAAAAGCGGCCTGCATGGATACGCTGGCGAGGCCCGTGGTGCTCCTGCCGATCAGGCGGGTGATGACGTCGTTGCAGACCTCGGTGTTCCAGGTGCGCGTGGCGCTGTGCAGGATGATGCGGTCGCAAAGATGCAGCGGGCTTTTGAACTCAGATGTCTTGGCTGCTTCGATGCCTGCCAGCCAAGCTTTTTGTGCCTCTTCGCTGCGGCCCTGGAGATGGAGCACTGCGCCCTCGACCATGCGGGCATCGGTGATAATACGTGGCTCGACGTCGGCGAGAGGGTAGATGGATTGCAGAAGTTTTTCTGCCTCAACGAAACGACCTGCACGGGTATGCACACGAGCTTTATCAATGCGTTCGAGTGAGGTGAAGGAGGTGTCTTTGGGGAAGTCACTGATCCACTGTCGCAAGGCATCGCTCAGTAAAGCTTCGCTCTCAGACGTGGAGATGCGGCACCATTGATCGAGTCCAGAGAGGCCCATTCGTCGTCCTTCGGCTGTCAGCACTGTTTTGGGTGGGTATCGCAATCCGCTCCGGAACAGGGCGTGCGCACCCTCGTCCAATCCGGCGATATGGTAAGCCCCAGCGAGCTGCGCTGCGGTTTGTACAGGGGATACTTCGAGGAGGCTGAAGGCTTTCACCGCATCCTCGACATCCTCCAGGCGGACACGGAGGAAGTTCATGCCCCAACTGACCTGGGCGTAGGCGGTAGCGATGTCCCTCTTTTCCCACGTGGGGATGAAGCGTGTGAAGCCCGGCTGCACCTGGGCGGGCGAGGGTAGGCGGTCGAGCCATTGCTTGGCGGCAATGATGCCCTGGCGCATCACCGAGGCGTGCCAGAGCTGGTAGTTGCTTAAATCGCGCCACAAGCTTGGTGGCCCCAGGCCGATGCGTTCCCATGTTTGGCTGGCAGCCGTGTGGTCTGCTTGCGCTGTCTGGGCGAGGCCGATTTTATAGCTGGCTTCTAGTCCGGCGAAGGGATGGCCGATGAGCGCTTCGTATTCCGTTTGGGCTTGGGCCCATTCCCCCGCCGAGGCGTGCATGTCGCCTCGATCCAGTGGACTACCTTCACCAGCGGTTTGGGTGCGGATGATGAGATCCTTCATGCCGAGGGTCTTCGCCCAAGAGATGCGGAAGTAGTTGTTGGGCGTCGATGCCGTGAGGGCGAACGCTTCATTGGTGGTGAGTTGCCATTGCTGATTCAGCGAGGCTTGTACTCGGTTTCGTTCCACCCGCATCGTGACGCTAAAGGGGCGATCAAAGAGCTGCGTATCGGGTATATGCAGGGCGCTCTGCACGACGCCCTGCCTGATGATGTAAAAGATGCCGCCGGGTGCATCGCGCGGGATATGGCCTGCGTGGACAATGGCTGGGACGCTCGCAGTTTTTACCGCATAGAGGGCTATCTCGTAGATGATGTTGTCAAAAATTAGCCCAAACGCGACATGATGAAATGGTGCTTTCGACACCATGGTGGTGCTGATTTCCAACGGCATGGTGAGGTGTTCCTTCACCCTGATGGCAGGCGATTTTCCGATGCTGTCGTTGTACACAGGAAACAAGAGATCGTCCTGAATGACCTGCCTCCCTCCGGGGAAGAGCCCGTCGCGGTTGCGAAACGGTGCGCTCAGATTGACGATGGTTTCCCAGCGTAGTTGGCGCTCGCTCAATAATGTCTCCAGTCGCTTCATCTCCTCCGGTGCATGGCGGCCAAGCATGGGAATGACCTCACGCATCCAGGCGAAATCGGCGGGCGTGAGCACGGACTGCTGGAGGGCGAGGGCGATGTCCTTGTACACATCATCGACGAGGGCGAGGGTCAGTTGCGCTGAACGCGAGGGATCACGGATGGCGAGTTCGGCTAGGGCAGACTCGGCTTGCTGCATGACCGTGCGCGACCAAGTCCTCGCTTGCAGCGCTTTCGTGACCACCGTCTCCAATTCATGCCGATGGCGCTCCTGGGCGGCTCGCTGCACGGCCCAGGTGGCGATGCCGCTGATGAGCAGACACGCGGCGATGGCAGTGCTCAGCCCTGGGCGTCGGCTGGCTTGGCGGACGAAGTAGGTGAAGGTGGACATGGGCCGCGCCTGCACGGGCTGGCCAGCGAGGAAGCACTCCAGGTCGTCGGCGAGGGCATCGCCACTGGGGTAGCGGTCGGTGGGGCGTGGGGAGAGGGCTTTTAAACAAATGCTTTCGAGATCGTGAGGCACGTCTTTGTTGAGCAAGCTGGGGCGTGCGGGGCGCTCTTCGTTTTGATGCCGCTTCAGGATTTGCGCGAGGTCGCCGGGGTGCGGGAGGATGTGGGTGAGCAACTCGTAGAGCGTGGCTCCGAGGGCATACACGTCGGTGGCGGGCGTGATGGCGGCTCGGCTGCGGTCGATCTGCTCCGGGGCCATGTAGGGCGTGGTGCCGAGGGCTTCGTGAGTGAGGGTGAGGGCGAGCGGTTCGTCGGTTTTTGCGATGCTGAAATCAACGACGATGGGCTCGCCTGTGGCGCTATTGATCAGGATGTTGGCGGGCTTCAGGTCGCGGTGGACGATGCCGTGCTGGTGGCACCAGCCGGCGGCTCGGGCGGCTTTGGCGATGAGGGCGGCGCATTTCTGGAAGTCGAGTCGATGGGCGTGGCACCAGCTCCGTAGATCCTGGCCGGGGATGAAGTCCATGACGAAGCAGGCGTGGGCGTCGCTCTGCTGGAAGTCGAGGATGGGGACGATATTTGGGTGCTGCCCGGCATCGCGCAGGCGCAGTAGCGAGGCGGCTTCGGTTTCCAAACGGGCGAGTAGGTGCTCATCGCCGCTGCGGGCGGGGTCGATGATTTTCATCGCGACATCGCGGTCGTTCGTCGTGTCGTGGGCACGCCAGACTTGGCCCATGCCGCCAGAGCCGATGACTTCGGCGAGGACATAGCGCTCGGCCCAGCCTAGCTCGGTGAGCCAGATGGGTGTGGGCTGGGATGAGGGCTGGCGCACGTACATTCTAAGAGCCGAGTGTGGTGATGGAGCAGAGAAAACTGGGGCAAGGGGGCTAGCGATACGTGCCTCATGGAGCCTGTCTTCAAAGGAAGCAAAGTTGCGTCAGAAGAAACAGCTAGGGCAAAGCTAAAATATATTTTGACCGCGACGGCTGTCACACGCCAAACAAAAAACAGTAGCTCCCTGTATGTCCTCTGAATTTGATCATGTCCATCGCCAGCCTGACGAGGAGCGTTGCGCCCAAAATTCGCCGACCATTCCTGAGTCACAACGTTTGTTCCCGACGACTTCCCACACCCTACTTCATGCCGTACGATCCGCCGATGCCAAGGAGCGCGAGCTGTCGGTCGCACGATTCTGCACGCTCTACTACCCGGCGGTCTATGGCTTTGCCCGGTTGCGTGGGCTGTCGGTAGAGGATGCGCAGGATCGCACTCAAGATTTTTTTATCGAGATCGTGCGTGATGACTTGCTGACGAAGTTTGATGCCAGTCGGGGCTCGAAGCTCAGCTCGTGGCTGATGACGTGCTTCAAGAACTTGGATCTGAGCCATCGCACGGCCAACTCAGCGGCCAAGCGCGGGGGTGGCTGGGAGTTTGTTTCGCTCGATACGGACTTCGCCGAGTATGGGTATAAAACAGTGCTGGCGGCGCAGTTGGGCGAACCCTCGGCGGGAGATTTGATGCTGGCGCGATCTCTCTGGCGAGAGGCTGCGGAGAGGCTGCGCGAAAAACATGCAGGCACGGCGAATGAGGCGCTGGTGCATGATGTGCTGCCGCTTCTCGTGGCCGAGCGCTGGCCAGAGCCGCCAGCAGCTAGCCAGCAGGAGGTAGCGGATAGGCACGGCAGCACGACAGCGCGGTTGAAGGCCTTTTTTAATCGCACGTTGCGAGGACAGGCGGAGCGCTTTTTTGCCGAGGCAGCAATGAGCGCAAATGAGGGGATAACGGAGCCGGAAATCCAAGAGCTATGGGCGCTGCTGCGGGCTCATACGGAGGGGTGAGCTGCGTTTCCCCCTGCTAATAGAGCGATAACAAATGCCGCAGTTCGTCATCGACTTCTTCTTCCGTGGCGACGGTGGCGGCGACTTGGAGGCGGACGAGTTCGCGGTAGCGCTTGCGTAGGCGGTGGACGGCGACTCTTGCGGCCCCTTCGCTGATGCCGAGTTTAGCAGCGGCTTCGTCGTGTTTGGCTTCCTTGCCGTGTAGGGTGATGAAATCGCTGAGCACGGTGAAGGCGGCGGCTTTGCCCATGCGCTTGTGTTCATTTTCAAGCTCGCGCATGGCGTGGTCGAGCAGGGTAGCGGCCCAGCGGCGCTCGAAGAAGGCGTCGGGGCTGAGGCCGTCTTCTCGGCCTTGGAGGCACACGGCTTCCACTTCGCGGGTATCGAAATCCACACGCTGCAATCGGCCACCACGCTTTTCGGTGGCTTCCGCGCGACGCCAGTTGTGCTGGAAGTTTTTCAGGGCTCCGAGCAGGTAGGAGCGCAGGCGTCCTTTTTCGCGATCCACTCGCGCTAGGGTGTCGCTATCGAGGAGCTGGGCGAAGAAGCCCTGGGTCACGTCTTCAGATTCTTCGGGGGACATGCCTTGGCGGCGCGAGAAGGAGTAAAGCGGCACCCAGTAGAGCTTGCAGAGGATATCCATACTCGCTCGGGCGACGGTGTCGTCGCCTAGCGCTTGGGTGACTTGCGTCCAAGGCGTCATAGGAAAGGCTCCCGCGCTGGTGCGTTGTTTATCCATCGGGCGGGGCAAAGAAATCTCAGCGACAATGGTTGGACTAGCGCGATTGGCCGCTGCGGTGTTTGGCGATTTCGGCTTTGATGTGTTCGATGCGGTTGCCGGGATTGGGGTGTGTGCTGTTGAAGTCGGACTGACGTGAGCCACCGCTGGCTTTGTCCAAGATTTCCATGACGCCGATCATGGCCTCGGGGTTGTAGCCAGCGTCGATGAGGAACTTGACGCCGAGGGCGTCGGACTCGTTTTCGTCGTCGCGGCCATACTTCATGTTGATGAGGTTGCCGACCATTTGCGCCATCTGCATGGAGCTGTTGCTATGGCCATCGGACATGGCGATGCCCGCGCCTTGGGCGATGCCGCTGATGAGTTTGCTTTTGGCCATTTGTTGGTTCGAGTGGCGACCTACGACGTGGCCGATCTCGTGGCCGAGGACGCCCGCGAGTTGGTCTTCATTTTCGAGCAGCTTAAAGAGGGCAGCGGTGATGAAAATCTGGCCACCGGGCAAGGCGAAGGCGTTGATGGTTTTTGAGTCGGCGAGCAGGTGGAAGTCGTAGCGGTATTCGGTGTTGGCGGCGCGTGAGGAGTTCACCAGCTTCATGCCGACTTTGTCCACGAGGGCCTGGGCTGCGGGATCGGCGACTTCGCCTCCGAACTCCCGGATCATACCTGGCGCGGATTGCAGGCCCATGGCGACTTCTTCGGCGGCGGTCTCCAAGGCGAGATGCTGGGTGCGGCCTGTGAACTCATTCTGGTAGGTCGTGGTGAAGAAGAAATAATAGACGATGTAGCCCACGATCATGAGCAGCCCCATCAAGAGGCGGGGATTGGTGGCACAGCCAGAGCTTGCGCGGCGTTGTCCATAGGCTGCTGGGCGGGTGTCTTGGTCGTCGTAGTTCATGGAAATCGGTTTGGAATGAGGGCGCATATTAGCCAGCACCTGCACTGCATGGCAAGCACTGTGCCACATGGAAATAAACTTGGCTGTCCTATGGCTATCAGCATTGGGGGAGGGCAAAAAAAACCCGCTGGGCCATGGGCTGGCGCAGCGGGTTGTCGAGGGTTAGTCGGGCTACTTTTTAGAGCCCTTTGAGGCTGTTTTTTTTGCAGCTTTGGCTGCGGGTTTCTTCACGGCGGCGGCGGCTTTTTTTGCCTTGGGCTCGGGCTTGCTGGGTGGGCCTGCCTTGATGGTGCCAATGGCGGGCTTTACCTTGGCTGGGGCGATGGGTTCGTTGACCTTGACGGGCTTGGCTACGGGAACGGGTGCTGGCGCGAAGGGTGAGGCCTTGGCCACTGGTACAATGCTGGGCTCCATGAGGGGCTTGGCGGCTTCCAGGGGCTTGATGGGCGCGACGGGGGGCAGATCCATGATGGCGGCTTCATCACCTTCGTCGCCTTCTTCATCGGCAGCCATGAGGGCGGCCACAAAGTCGTTTTCATCAACAGCGGAGGAGTCGCGCAGGGGCTTGATCTTCTTCTTGTTGAGGTTGGCGTTGCGCAGTGCTTTGGGGATCGGGTCTTCCTTTTTCTGGAGGGCGCGACGCAGTTTGCGCAGGGCGATGTTCTGGAGCTGGCGGATACGCTCGCGGGTGACGCCGAACTCCTGGCCGACTTCTTCGAGGGTACGCGCTTTCTGGCCAGCGAGGCCGAAGCGGGCGTCGATGATTTTGCGCTCGCGTTCGTCGAGCACGGTGAGCAGGCCGTCGAGCTGGCCGTGCATGTTCTTGTGGCTGAGCTGCTCGAAGGGGGTCTGGGCGCTTTCATCGCCGACGATTTCGCCGAACTCGGTGCTGTCGTCTTCGCTGATGGGGGCATCGAGCGAGGCGGGGCGCATGGAGGCGACTTTGAGCTGCGAGAGCTTGGCGCGGTCGATACCGATTTCTTCGGACAACTCGTCGTCGGTGGGCTCGCGGCCCAGTTCCTCGCTCATCGACATGGCGACGCGGCGCATCTTGCTGATTTTGTCCACCATGTGGACGGGCAGGCGGATGGTCTTGGATTGGTTGGCGAGAGCGCGCTTGATGGATTGCTTGATCCACCAAGCTGCATAGGTGGAGAGCTTGCCGCCTTTGTTGGGGTCGAAGCGTTCGACGGCTTTCATCAGGCCGATGTTGCCTTCAGAGATCAAGTCAAGCAGAGGCAGGCCATAGTTCGCATAGTCCTGGGCGATCTTTACCACGAGGCGGAGGTTCGCACGGATCATGTGCGAACGGGCTTCGGGGTCTCCTTTTTTGATGCGGTCAGCAAGCTCGACCTCCTGCGCTGGAGTCAGCAAGTCAGTCTTGCCGATCTCGCGCAGGTAGATCTTGATGCCACCATCGAGTTCCATGTTAAACATATGCGAAGTAAAAAAGGGGGGTTATTTTTGGGGGGTCGCCATCCTTGCACAGGCAGGACAGGAGGACAAACATTTACGCTTGCTGGAGGGAACTAATTTGAAAATCAACAAGCAAAAGGGGAGGGGAATAGCCTGAATCAGGCCATGTGGGTGTCGTGATTAACGTCGCCGATAGGGCATTTTAGTATGGAAGGTTGATGCCTGTTGAACCAATTTGCGAAGGTTAAGTCAATGACATTTCAAATAAAAATTAACTATCACTGGGGAGAGGGCGGTTCTGGTTCAGCGCTGGGCTCTAGGTTATCGTCTAGCGACGACATCGTGCTCTTGCCGCGTTTTTAGCAGGCTGTCTTCAGGCAATACGCCACCAAAGTGGGTCAGTGGATAAATAATGCTACGCCGCCCGACGATGGAGCCGGGACTAATGACGCTGTTGCAGCCGACCTCGGCATAGTCAGCGATGAGCGCTCCAAATTTTTTTAACCCCGTGGCGATCGGCGAGTCGGGGGCTTTCACCACGACTTCGCCGCGATCCAGCCGCACGTTTGACAGCACCACGCCCGCACCGAGATGCGCACGAAAGCCGAGGATGGAGTCGCCCACGTAGTTGTAGTGCGGCACTTCGGAGTGGTCGAAGATGAGGCAGTTTTTAAACTCGCACGAGTTCCCCAGCACCACGCCATCGCCGACGATGACGTTTTCACGCACATAGCAGCCAGCTCGGACGACGCAGTTTTTGCCAATCCACGCGGGGCCTTTGATAACGGCACCGGGCTCGACGACGCTGCCTTCGTCGATGAAGACCTGCTCGCCAACGAACGCAGTGGGCGCGACTTGGCCGAGGATGGCAGGGCGCAGGCGTTCCCGCAGATAGTCAGCGATGCGGGGCAGGGCAGTCCACGCCGGCGCGTCGGGTAGGAAGAGGTCGCCGTGCAAAGTGTGGCTGAGGTCGAAGAGGTCAGTGGCGTTATACATCGGTGAAGCACTAGCCCGAACCCGAGCCAAAACAAGCGATGGCAGGTCGTCGTGGCAGATGCTTATCAAAATATATCGAGTGCTCTGCGGCTCGGCCTGTTCGTTATTTGTTTCCCCACGCCATGAATCGTCCTCCACCATCACCTGCGCTGAGCTTGCTCATGAGTCTAGGTGTCGCCGCTGGCATCGCGATCGGCGGCTATTGGCTTGTCGTCCGCTCATCGCCCGAGGTTGGCATAAAAAATCTACAAGCAAGTGCCGATGCCCCGCGCACCGACGGCTCCAGAGCGGGCAAACGCGACCACGCTACGTTGTCCCTCGCGACGACTGGCGAGCTGGGCACGCTACCGCCCACGAGCCTCGTCGCCACCACTCCGACAGCTACCGATGATGCGCTGACGGCGTCGCTTCGCGCGACCTTGGAGAAACCTGGAGCTGTGGAAAACGAGGCGATGCTCACCTTTGCCAACAAGGCTGCGATGAAACGCTTTCTTCAGCGTGCCAAGGGACTGGGCCTGGATGTGATGGCGACGCTCGATGGGCTCAATGCCGTGCGTGTGCGCTACGCCAAGCTGAGCAGCCTGCACGACTTGCTCAGCGGCCCCACGGCAGACCAGCCCACGGTCGATGCAAATCTTTGGCTAACGGTGCCTCGATTGCCCAAGGAGGACGTGAACAACCAAGGAGGAACCGTAGCCACGGGCGATGGGATGCTGAAGTCCATCGGGGCCACGGGCGACCGCAGCCAGTGGGGCAAGGCCATCACCGTGGCCGTGCTGGACACGGGCATCGAAGCGCATCCCACCTTTGGCGCAGAACAGGTCACTCACGTCGATCTCGTCGCCGACGGCTCGGCCATGCACAGCCACGGCACCAGCGTCGCCTCGCTCATTGCTGGCGAGGATGAACGCGTGCCTGGGGTGGCTCCCGCAGCCCACTTGCTGGACATCCGTGTGGCCAATGAAAAAGGCATCAGTGTTAGCTCGCTATTGGCTCAGGGCATCATCGAGGCCACCAACCGTGGGGCGCAGGTGATCAACATCAGCATGGGTTCCAGCAGCGATAGCCAACTGCTACGCAACGCCGTCGCCTATGCTACGCAGCGCAACGTCATCATCGTCGCTGCCGCTGGCAATGAGCGGCAAGACCAGCTCGCCATGCCTGCGGGCATCCCTGCGGTGATCAGCGTCGGCAGTGTCGATGCCAAAGGCAAGCAGGCCTCTTTTTCTAACTCAGGTGCAGGCCTCGACATCGCCGCGCCTGGCGTCGGCCTGACCACTGCCTGGGGCACCAACATGGCGGCTAGAGTCAGTGGCACCTCGCAGTCCAGCGCCATCGTTGCGGGTGCTGTGGCTGCCTATTTAAGCCGAGGCATGAGCTACCGCGACGTGCTGCGTCAACTGCAAGCTGATGCCCGAGCCACTGGCGCACCGCCGAATCAAGTCGGCAGCGGTGTGTTGTACTTGCGCTCTATGTGGTGAGCGAGTGAAGCGCATAGCTTGCGAAAGAGACCGCGCAGGGCATCGTTCCTTTCGCCCATGTTTTCCCGCACACTCACCACCACGGCCATCGCTCTCGCATTGCCATTTGCCCTGCTGGCGCAGGCTCCCAAGGCCAAACAAAACGCCGCCAAAGATGGCTCCAAGCCTGCCTTTGAACCTGCTAAGAACATCCAGCACTTCGACCCCGCAGCGGTGAAGGAAGACCACTTGGATACCTCGCTCTTCCACACGCTCGAAGGGCTCGAAGTCACGGTGTGGGCCACTTCGCCGATGTTTTACAACCCAACGAACATGGACATCGACCAAGCCGGGCGCATCTGGGTCAACGAAGGCATCAACTACCGCAGCAAAGCTGGCCGCCATGAAAAAGGCGACCGTGTGATGGTGCTCGAAGACACCAATCACGATGGCAAAGCGGACAAGAGCCACGTCTTCGTGCAAGAAGAAGAACTCAGCGCACCGCTCGGCATCGCGGTGTTCGACAACGTCATCGTTGTGTCGAACACACCCGACCTCATCGTTTATACCGACGTGAATCGGAACCAAGTCTTCGACGCAGGCATCGACAAGCGCGAGGTGCTACTCACCGGCTTCATGCAGAAGCAGCACGACCACTCGCTGCACAGCGTCTCGGCGGGTCCTGATGGGCGCTGGATTTTCAGCAATGGCAATTGCGGTGCGCAGTTCACCGACAAGACGGGGCGGCAGTTCAACATCGGCGGCGCGTATTTGAAGAACCCCTGGGCCGGGCAGCCTAGCTACGATGGCCACGTCTATGTCGGTGGCTTCACGTGCAGCATGGATCCCAGCGGCGGCAATGCCCGCATCATCGGCCACGGCTACCGCAACAGCTATGAGCAGGTGCAATCCTCGCTGGGCGATGTCTTCGCCAACGACAACGATGACCCGCCTGCCTGCCGCAACACCTGGATCATGGAAGGCGGCTTCCTCGGTTTCTTCAGCACCGATGGCCAGCGCAACTGGCAGGCCGACAAACGCCCCGGCCAGAGCACCCCCACCGCCGAGTGGCGGCAGGATGATCCCAGCACCATTCCTGCTGGCGACATCTACGGCGGTGGCGCACCTACAGGCATCGCCTTCTATGAAAATGGTGCTCTCGACAAGAAGTGGAACGGCATGTTGCTGAGCTGCGACACAGGCCGCAACACCGTCTTCGGCTACCTGCCGAAGCCCGATGGTGCAGGCAAAAAGATGGAGCGCTTCGACTTCCTCACCAGCAACACCACGGGCAAATTCTCAGGCTCCGATTTCGTGATCGTGAAAGGCGAAAAGACCATCAGCGACGAGCGCCACATCCAGTTTCGCCCCAGCGATGTCACCGTCGGCCCCGATGGCGCGGTGTATGTCTGCGACTGGTTTGACAAGCGCACCGGCGGCCATGGCACACTCGATGACACATGCAGCGGAGCCATCTACCGCATCGCGCCAAAGGGCTTCGTTTCCAAAATCCCAGCCGTGGATTTCAATACCACCGAGGGGCAGATCGCCGCACTGAAAAGCAGCGCCATCAACACTCGCCACACCGGTTTCGTGAAGCTGAAAACCGCTGGCGAAAAGAGCGTCGATGCCGTGGCCGAAGTCCTCGCTGATGAAAACAAATACGTCGCCGCACGCGCCGAGTGGCTGCTCGCCCAGCTCGGTGAAGCAGGCGCGAAGAAGGTCGAAGCGCACCTCGCTCACGAAAATCCCGAGCGCCGCCTGCTCGCCTACCGCGCTCTGCGCAGTGCTGGCCTCGATGTGCTCGAACACGCGAAGAAACTCGCCACCGATGAAAGCCCCGCCGTGCGCCGCGAAGTAGCCCTGAGTCTGCGCGATGTTGCTGCGGATAAAGCTGTGCCACTGCTCGTCAGCATCGCAGGGCAATACGACGGTAAAGACCGCGCCTACCTTGCCGCCATTGGCCTCGGGGCCAAGGGCAAAGAGAGCGCTGTGTGGAAAACTTTACACGAAATAGACATCAAGGCCGCACACACCCAAGCCGTGCGCGATGCCTACGCTCAAGTCACCTGGAAACTCCATCCCAAGGAGTGCATCGACTTTGCCAAAGCCAATGCCTTGAACCTCCAAGCCACACCCGTTGAGGCCAAGCTCGCCGTCGATACCCTCGCCTTCATCAACGACCAAGCCGCCGCCACAGCCATGCTCGCCATCGCCAAAGCAGGCACCAGCAAAGCCCAGGCCGATGTCATCTGGTGGCTCATCAACCGCAACACCAACGACTGGTCTGGCTACGGCGTCGCCGAGAAATTGAAGAGCGAAGGCATCCTCGATCCCGATAAGATCGTCCTCGTCGCCGCCGTCACCCCGCCAGCCATGGCCGCTGATAAAGTGCCCGCCGTTGCCGATGTTTTAAAACTGAAAGGCGATGCCAAAAAGGGAGCCGTCACGGCCACCCGCTGCCTCATGTGCCACCAGCTCAACGGCCAGGGCGTCGAAGTCGGCCCCGGCCTCACCGGCTGGGGTGCCACGCAGCCCAGCGAAGTCATCGCGGAGGCCATCATCAATCCCAGCAAAGACCTCGCCCACGGCTACGAGGGCACCACCATCATGACCAAGGACGGCCTGCAAATCGACGGCCTACTGCTCAGCGACGGCGAGTTCGCCATGATCAAAAGCATGGGCGGACAGACCCAGATCGTGCATCGCAGCAAGATCAAATCGAAGCAAAAGATGACCACCTCACTCATGATGAGTGGCCCCACCTTAGGCCTCACCGCCCAAGACATCGCCGACGTGGTGGCCTATCTGCGGACGAGCGACGCGAAGTAACGCATAGTCAGCGGAGACGTAATGCCGAGCTTTAGCTCGCCTACGCTGCGCCATGAGTGCGACTCGGAGCGGGTGGGACAACGCATTACAGCGAGCAGAACCCCGCCATCGCGCTACTCCTCCACCTCCACCCGATAAAACATCGTTGTCGCCGCAGCGCCCAGCGTCGTGTCCGTCAACGAAGTCACTGGCACCATCCCCGCCACGCCCGAGGCCACCACCGAGTAGCTGCCGAAGGTTACATCGCTCGATCTTAGCACCCGATAAGTCTTTCCCGCTACGCCCGCCCAACTCAGCGCAAACACCCCCACCGCAGGCTTGCTCACCGACACGATCTTGAAGGCCGAATGGACATTGTTAGGATTCGACCCCGCCGCGATCTCGTCTGCATCGTTCAAGCCATCGCCATCGCTGTCAGCGAGCGCCGGGTGGGTGAAATACACATTGATCTCATCGGCATCGCTTAAGCCATCGGCATCGCTATCGCCGGAAATCGGATTGGTGCCCAGCGTGAGTTCTTGCGCATTGGTGAGGCCATCGCCATCGGCGTCGTCCGATACGGTCAAAGCAATGTCGGTGAGCTGCACGACAGCATTGGCAGAGCCACGGCTCACGAGGGTGAAGACCAAGTTATCCGTCAGCCCATCGAGCCCTTCTATTGGCACATCTACGCTGATGTAGCCGCTCTCGGACACCTCATTGTCCAGGCCGATATAGAGATCATGCACATCGCCAAAACGCACATGCAGATAGTCTCCATCGCCTGCCGCGCTAAAGGTGAAACGGAACTTCAAAGACTCCGCTCCCACTGGCATCGTCATCGCCTTCACGAGCCCCGCGTTTGCCTGCTCGGTGAGCGTCCACATACCGCTTTGCAAGGTCGCACTGCCGAAGGTGGTAAAGCCCGTCAAAGGTAAGTCTGATGAGCTTGCAAGGCTCATCAGACTGCTGCCAGTGCTCATCGCCCTGGTGCCCCGCGTCTTTGAGCCAGCAGCTAGCAAAGTCGCAGAAGCCGCAGAAGCCGCCGTGCGAGGGATGATCGGGCCATCCAAGAAAGGCGAGTTGATGAACCCGTCCGTTCCATAGCCATCAAGTGTCGCCGCATCAGCATCACTCGCTTTGGGCAGGATCGTTCTCCTGTACCACACATGCGACAGACCATGCCCCGTTTCATAAAGTCCAAAGCGCGAATCCCAGCCAGGCATCACCTTGTAAACGTAGTAGGTATCAGGGACGAGTTTCTGCGTAGCCCGGTATTCCAGATTGCCATACACGCTTGATACAACCTGCTCTACCACCGTTGGATTGGGCAGGGTAATCAGATGTGCAGGCGTCGGGCGCGGCGTGTCCAGCATCGTCACCCTGTCAATCATCAGCCTCTTGCCATTGATGAGCGGCGCATTCTTCAAATACAAGGCGCAGGCTCCCATACAGAAGCCGCCAGCGCTGTGCCCGATGAGATGGATAGGCTGGTCGATGTCGATATGGCCAGCCTTCGCCTCTTGCCATAGCCACACCCCCAACATCGTGCCATCAGCCTCGGCAATCGTCCGAATGGAAGACAACTCGCCCAATATTCTAGCCACATCGGCCTGCTCTTGCGCAGTGGGTATTGGCAACAAACGGTTTGCGATCTCACCAACAATATAACTCTTCAGCACTGCTGTTGCAGCCTTGCTGAATTGCCACTTCACAAGTGCCGCGCCAGCAGTCTTCACCGTGCCTGCCAGAGAAAGAATCGTCTCCGCAGCGTCCAGCAGCCCCACGATTTTCCAATCCACCGGATCGCTCGGCGAGCTATCCGTACGCCAGTCAAAGATGGCGATGTTCGGCACCTTCGTGGGACGATCCGCGATGAGGCGATTGTTGATCCGCTCGGCCATGTCTAGCAGCCATAGGCGCGTGTCCTCAGTATCCCCCTCCAGCCCGTGTGTTATCACGATCATCCCGTTGTGAACTCGGTTGCTATCGAAGGCAAAGCTACCCCACGCAGCATTCCTCATCGTCCCGGCAGTGGGCTTGCTCGTTAGTGCCAGCCACTGCGGCTCATTGGCCACCGCAGCTTTGTTGATTACCACCACCGCTTTTGCATAAGCCTTGGCCCCCTGGCTATCCGTCACCTCCAGCCCCATAGGATATTCCCCGCCCAATGAACTGCTCACCGACCACACTGCGTGTTGCCCGTTCACATCGCCATACACCCCATCGTTGTTTGTGTCCCAGCGGAAGACATAGCTTGGCAGCCCACCCACCACCGAGCCATCCAGCCCCACGCTGTAAACCCCAGCGCTCACCATCTGCGTAGTCGAAAGCATCTTCGCAAACATCGCTCGGTTGATCGTCACCACGAACGGCGACGAAATCACCTGAGCCGCCGCGTTGCGATAGGTGGCCTGGAGATAAATTGTTGCTGCGGGCGCATCGCGATTCACAAACAACGTCCAGCCACCAATGCCAGCATAGGATGGCACTCCGCCGACAAAGCCGATGGTGGAGAGCGAGGTCACATCCGTCGTCCCGCCCGCAGGCGAATTCATCAGTACCCGGAAGGCCGTCTGCGATCCCGAACTCACACTAGCAGGCCCAGAAATCATCAGCCCGCTGGCCGCATAGTTGCGCGTATCCAGCACAAACGTCCCTGTCCGCCCCCAGCCCGAGAGGCCCGAGGGAGCCAGCGTGTTCAACACAAAGGTCGCGCTCGTGCTTGCGGTGCTGCTGGAGACGATGCGCGTGTCCAGAATGAAGTCCGCCGAGGCTTGCGACACCGAGGCGAGGTCGTTGCGCGTATCGAGTTCAAACGGGGCCGACTCGCCCGCTGTCGCGTGGGCGAGCGTTGGCAGCAGGGCCAGCAGGCAGGCGAAAACACCTGCCACACTTCTTGCCAGCCGTTTGGGCAGCTTGTAAACTCTCGCCATGAGTTCCTCTGCCTTAATTCTCAAAGACATGCCTCGCGCCGCCAAGCTCTTGCTCATGGAAGAGCTGTGGGACGATCTCTGCCACGATACTGTAGGTGTAACTTCTCCTGCTTGGCATGGCGATGTGCTCGCTGCACGCAAGGCCAAAGTCGCCGCAGGCACAGCGGAGTTCATCGACTGGGAAATCGTCAAGGCAGAGCTGCTCAGCCCCAAGGCATGAAGATCAGCCTCATGGCCGAAGCCGCTGCCGACCTGCGGGCCGCACGCGACTTCTACGACGACCAGGAGCCCGGCGTTGGCGACTACTTCGCCGCTTCGCTGGCCGTGGACATCGAGTCTTTGAAATTCTTCGCGGGCGTTCATGCGCTGCACTTGGGTTATCATCGGGCGTTGGCGAAGCGCTTCCCCTTCGCGGTTTATTACCTTGTGCTGGGTGACGTGGTTCAGGTTCACGCCGTGCTTGATCTGCGCATGGCTCCGGCTGCGATCAAGCGTCGGCTTGGCGGCTAAATTATCGTCAGCGCATCGAGAAGCGCAGAAGCCTGTGGCGCAGCTACCCTGGAGTGCGGCAGCCTGCCGCCGCCTTATCGAGCCAGCCTGCTGGCGTGTAGGCCGAGGGGTTGTGTCGTAGCGCGAGGGCTTCGCTAGCGCGATAGCGGCTTGGCGGATTCGGAACGCGGAGACGCACACGCCAGCAGGCTGGCTTGGGATGGCGGCAGCAGGCTGCCGCACTCCAGGGCGCTTTGCGCAGGCGCTGGGATGCTCGTCGCGACGGCTTGGAAGGCCGTGCTCCCCAAGACTTCGTGCTGCGTCGCGCTTCATACAGAGTGTGGAAGGTTGAAAGGGAAGAGTTATAGCCCCCTCGCACACCGCAGACCGAAGAGCGCGTAGTTGTTGTAGTCCACGTTGTAGTTGCTGCTGCTGCGCAGCGCACAGCGAAGCTCGCTCGCGGAGTTAATCCACGAACCGCCGCGCAGCACCCGGATTATTGTCGCGGTCGCAGGGCCATGCGGGTTGGTGTTCGCAGTGGGGTCGCCGTAGTAGCCGCTGGAATACGTGTCCCAGCACCACTCATAGAGATTGCCCGCCATGTCGTACAGGCCAAAGCCATTCGCCATGTCCACGCCTGCGGGCACTTGGGCACCGTTGTAGTAGCCCACGGGTGTTGTCGGTGGATTACCTCCCTCGAAAGGATCGCCACTGCCAGAGTAGTTTGCCTGATGATTCGCCACGCTGTTGCCCCACGGGTAGCGGTAGCCGAGCGAGCCGCCACGCGCTGCCTTCTCCCACTCGGCCTCGGTGGGCAGACGGTAGCCATTGGCCGACCATCTCACATTGGTATTGGCCAAGTCCAGATTGCCTGTGCGATAGACAATCGTCTGCGCATCATCCGTGCAGTAGCACGGCGTCAGCCCGTCCTTCTCGGAGCGGGCGTTGCACCATTTCACGCAGTCGTACCAGGTGACGCTTTGAATGGGATGCCCACTGCCAGCCGCATTGCCAGCGTTAATCGAATACCCATGCCCCGCCCCCCAAGCCTGCACGGACTGCCACAGCTCCTTCGTCACCTCGAACTTATCCATGAAGAAGCCATCCACTTGCACGACATGCAGCGGCAGGGTGTCGATACCGATTTCGTAGAAGCTGTCGCCCATTTGGAAGGGGCCAGCGGGGATGTAGGCCATGCCTGCGGGGGCTACGGGGGTGCTGCCGTCGTAGGCTGTCACGCGCACCTTGGCATTGGGCACATATTGCCCATCCCAGTCCACCCCGGCATTCCAGACGATGCTCTTGTTGCTGCCCGGCGCGATGCCCATGCCCACATTCCCACTCAGCGCGGTGACGGGGATGATGTAGCTCGCCCCCGCATCGCCCGAGACCTCCACGCCAATGGTCAGCGTGCCGCCATCCGCATCCGCCACGTCGTAATGAATATCCACCAGCTTCGATCCCGCCCGCTGTGCCGCCGAGACATTGGAGACCACCGGCACCGCCGCCTGCAAGGCAAGGATGTGGCTGAGGGCGGCGGCGAGGAGGATGAGGGCTTTCTTCATAGATGAGCAGGCTAGGCAGGTAGGGGATGGGCTGGCAAGGCGTTTTGTTCGTGGAAGCGGGGCGTTAGGCGGTTCAAAACGAGAGCCCAACCGCTAAAAACGGGCCATAACATGAGTGCGCCTAAGCTCGTGCGGCTTCACCCGTTGCACCGCGCATGAAATGCCTCATCATTGCGCTCCTCTCCGCCCCTGCTCTTGCCTTTGCTGCTCAGTCGGTGAGCGATCTC
>JANOAR010000231.1:0-14347 GCA_031411235.1 Verrucomicrobiota bacterium
CCAGAAATCTATCCGACTTCCTCGGCTCACCCGTGCCAGCTATCAGCCCTGCCGATTTCATGCGTCGATTTATTCCATGAGCTTTCTCTCCCCCTTCCTCCTCTTCGGCCTGCCGCTTGCGCTGCTACCGATCATCATTCATCTCATTCATCTGCATCGTCGGCGCACGATTGAATGGGCGGCGATGATGTTTCTCCTCGCGGCGCAGCGCATGAATCGCGGCTACTCGCGGTTGCGCCAAATCCTCATCCTTGCGGCACGCACCATCGCGGTGCTGGGGCTTATTTTCCTCATCGCGCGGCCTCTCGCGGGGGGCTGGCTGGGGCTCACGGGCGGGGCTCCTGATACCGTGCTGGTGCTGCTGGATCGCAGCGCCAGCATGGAGCAGATGAACCTCGCCACGGCCTTATCGAAGCGTTCGTCGGCAGTGCAAAAGATGGCGCAGGGCATTGAAGAGATGTTCGGCAAGCGCACCAAGGTGGTGCTCATCGACAGCGCTACGACCACGCCTGCACTCATCGAGAACCCCAAGGCGCTCCTTGATTTACCGGCCACGCAGCCCACCGACACTGCTGCTGATTTGCCAGCGATGCTGCAAGCGGCGCTCGACTACGTGACCACCAATCAAATCGGGCGCACCGATGTGTGGATCGCCAGCGACTTGCGTGCGACCGATTGGAATGCAGCGAGCGGACGCTGGGAGGCGCTGCGAGCGGCGTTCGGAAAACTCACTGCGGTGCGCTTCCATCTCATCGCCTACCCGCAGGCAGCGGAGGACAACATCAGCATCGTGGTGGACAAAGCCACGCGTCGCGAGACCAGCGAAAAAGCCGAACTGCTACTCGACCTGCGCATCACTCGTCATGCCACGAATCCGGTGCCGCTCGACCTGCCTGTGCAGCTCGTCGTCAATGGCACGCGCAGCACGATGAACGTCACCCTGCGCGACAACGAGCAAGTCATCCAAGGCCACGCCATCCCCATCGACAAGGCTTTGAAGCGCGGCTGGGGTCGTGTCGAATTGCCTGCCGATGCCAATGCTCGCGACAATGTTTTTAACTTCGTTTTCGATCAGCCCAGTGTGCCGCTCACCGTCATCGTCAGCGATGATCTGGATGTTACCGAGCCGCTGCAAGCCGTCGTCTCATCGCCCATCGACGCCACGCGGAAGCAAGAAGTGAAAGTCTTGCCCACAGGCCGCGCTGCCGAGATCGACTGGGATCATGCCGCGCTCGTGCTCTGGCAAGCACCGTTGCCCGCGCCCGGCGACATCCTCGCGCAGCAGCTCGAAAACCATGTCGCCAGTGGCCGCAGCGTCATCTTTTTCCCACCCGATCACAGCATCACCGATAGCAAAATTTTCGGCCTCGGCTGGGGCGAATGGCGTGCGGATAAAGCCAGCATCGAGTGGTGGCGAGCGAGCGATGGATTGCTCGCCAACACCCGCGCGGGGGAATCGCTCGCTGTGGGCGAACTCGAAGTGCTGCGCCACGCGCAGATCCTCGGCGAAGGCAGTCCGCTGGCTCGGCTGGCAGGCAACGATGTGTTGCTGATGCGTGCCGCCGGAGATCGCGGCAATGCCTATTTCTGTGGCACTCTGCCCGGCTCCAGTGCGAGCAGTCTCGCCCGCGATGGCGTGGTGTTTTATGTGATGCTGCAGCGTGCGCTCGGCGATGGTGCGAAGACCTTGGGCAATGCGCAGCAGCGCGAGGCGGGCCTGCAAGGAAGCGCGGGCGTCTCGCCCGTCAGCGTTGCTCCAAGCCCCAAGCCGGGCCAATCCCAGGCTAGTGGCGACGCGGAATCAGGAGCCGCTCAGTCCGCCCTCCCAAGAGGGCCGCTACTTGCGGGCTGGAAGCCGATCATCGAGGGCCTCGCTAAGACTGAAGATAAAACCCTCGCTAGCGACCTCGCTCTGCATGGCGGCGTGCTGAGCCATGGCGACAAGCTCATGGCTTTGAATCGACCTGCTAGTGAGGACGCTGCCGCCATCCTCCCCGACAGCGCCTTGAATGAACTCTTCGCTGGGCTGCAATACCGCCGCGTTGATGACAGCGTGGATAATGAGAAGAGCTTGGCCAATGAAATTTGGCGCACCTTCCTTCTGCTCATGGCCCTCGCCATCATCGGCGAGGCGCTGCTGTGTATGCCCTCCAAGCATACCGTCAAAATTGAAAAAGACCGCGGTCTAGGCTTCGGTGCGGCACAGGCCGGAGCCTGATCCCACTCAACGCCGTACGAGTCGGTAGGAGCGCTGGTACTTCAGTGGCGTCAGCCCCACATGCTTTTGGAATTGCTGGGTGAAGCTGCTCTGATCGCAGAAGCCAAGGTCGCGGGCGACATCGGCGATGAGGGTGCCTTCATGTTGGAGCGCCTCGCAAGCGGCCTGGATGCGGAGCTTCATGATGAAGGCCTGGGGGCTAATCCCAAAGGCTTCGATGAACCGGCGATGCAACTGCCTTGTGGAAAGATGAACGATGTCGGCTAATTCCCCGACCGTGACGCCGGTGCGGAAATGTTCGCGAATGTAGGTGACGGCGTTGTCGAGTTGGAGGTAGGGCTGCAAGACCTGCTTGCGGCCTTCATAACTCTGCACCGTGCCCATGATGCCGATGATGGCACCCGCATGATTTCGCACGGGCATTTTATTGGTGACGAACCAATCGGGGATGCCTTGCGCCGTGAAGAATAGCTCGACGATATTGATCTTGGGCTCGCCATGGCGCATCACTTCCTCGTCATCGCGGCGGAAGCTTTCGGCAAGGCGAGCGGGGAAGAGCGCAAAGTCATCTTTACCGATGATTTCATGCTCTTCCTGAAAACCAAAACGCTCGATAAAGCGACGGCTGGCGCAGACGATGCGGAAGTCTATGTCCTTGGCAAAAAAGGCCACATCCGGCATGAAGTCAAACAACCGGTAGGGCTGCGACTCGGGGGCGACTTGAGCGAGGAAGCTGTCGCGGAAGGCGCTCACGCAAGCGAACGCTGTGGAGGGTTGAGGGAGGGGCTCACAGGTCGTTATAGACGTGGCTCAGGCCCATCAGCACGTAGCTGGTGACGAGCACAGGGTCGCTCTCCATCCAGCGGCCTGCGACTTTATTGGCCCAGCTTCCATCGGCTTCCTGGGTGTTAAGCAGTTTGCCGGTGAGGGCGGTGCGCCAGTCCACTTTTTTGCCATCTTTTAGCGTCAATTCGTCGAGCTTCGCGGCGGTCAAAGTCTTGGCCATGGTGTGATAGTAGTAGAACTGGCCTTCCGCGCCCATACCGGGATTTTGATCGAGGGTGAAGTTTTCGCTGAGCCATGTCACCGCCGCCTTCACGCGGGGATCGCTCTCGTCAAGCCCAGCGTAGATGAAGCTGAGCAAGCCAGCGTAGCTGATGCTGCCATACGAGCGCATGGCCACGCGGCCATCGGCTCCGGTGACCTTTGGCCCACGAGTCTCGGTAGGGCCATAAATGAAGCCACCGCGGTCGGCTGCGTCGGTGCTGACCCAGGGCTGTTTGTTGCTTTCGGGCAGGTTTTGGCACTTCGAGATGAATGCCAGCGCGGCAGCGATATTGAGCTTGGGCTCATTCTCCAGCGCACCTTTTTCGCCGAGCACGGTGTCGGCATACTTGATGGCTTGGAGGGCAAACTGCATGTTCGACAAGTCCGCGTGATTGCCCTTGTCGTCGCCATAGCCGATGCCGCCATCGAGAGCGTTGTCGGTCTTGCCTTTTTCATCGAGATCCATCTGGCGGCTGATGAGGTATCGCCGTGCTTTGAGCATGACTTCGCGATGCTTTTCAGCCGCTTGTGGATGCAGGGCGATGGCGACCAGGGCGAGCGCGGTGTTGTAGTTGGCGCGGGCTTTTTCATAAATGCCGCCATCAGGCTGCACATGGCTTAGCAGAAAGGCATATCCTTTCTCCAGCTCGGGCGTCAGCGCGGTGTTCGGTGCGCGGTTGGGGTCGGCCATGTAGCTGGCGAGCACGAGGCCTGTGATGGCGACTGGCTCGGCCTCGCCCCAGGCTCCTGTGGTGGCATTTTGTTTGCCCTTTAGAAAGCTAAGCGCACGCGAGTAGGAGAGCTGCACTTCCTGCTTGGTGGAGGCATTGCGCTCGGGCAATGTGCGCAGTTGGGCGACGGCGGGGACGAGAGGAGCAGCAAGGGCGAGGAGGCAGGACAGCGCGGTGGTGATTCGGATTATTGGCGTAGATTTCATGGCTTCGTTGGGAGTTCAGGTTTTGCTTTTGCTTCTGGCGTGATGATTAACGTAACCGCCGTCTCTTCCTTGGGAATGAGTGCCGTATTTGGCAGCCAGTGGTCGTCATCACGATTGCCCTGGCCGGGCCAACTGAGCACCGCCGTGCGATCCATATAGATAGCGATGGTGTTGCCTAGCAGCTCGGCGGCGAAGCCTGCGCTCTGCACGGTAGAGCCGTTAAACAGCCAGTGAGTAGTCTTTGTCGGTGGCTTCTTGGTGGGTGTTTCGAGCATCCATTGCTGCAAGGCCATGCGCTGGGCTTTACCATCCTGCACCCACTCCAGGTCGATCTGGACGCGATTGGTACCGGGGACACTGGGAGCGGTTTGCTCCAGTTTTTTCACCGCTTCAGTGTCCTTTTCGTAATCGGAGATGAGCCCGCTCTCGCCTGCTTGGTAGTTGCACAGCAGCAGCGCCACTTGCAGATCCACCGCGCTCGCGCTCATTTTGAGCAAACTCTCATGGGTCTTGCCCGTCTCATGCACCAGGGCAAACTCGATGGCTCCCTCGCGCATGTTTACCATCGTGGGCACACGCACTTCGCGTGTGACGCTGCTGAACTTGATCTCGCCCAATTCATACTGCCCAGGCCCGATTTGTTTGATGCGCTTGGCCGCTGCGGCGGGGTCGGCTGTGGGCGTGGCGGCTCCGTTAGCGGGCGTGGCCACAGTAGGTGGTGGGGGAGCTGGCGCAGGGGTTTGTGCCAAGGCCTGCGCCCCGAACCAAGGGATGGCGCAGGTGGCTAGCGCAAAGGCACTGCGACGGCGGACTGGTGATGGCGAGAAAAGCATGGCGAAGAAATATCGCTGCTATCGTGTCATGCTTCGCCGAGAGCGTAAAGGCCAAGAGTGAACAGAACAGTTGCCAGCGCACCGCTCTCTTGGTTCAATGCTATTCACATGGAGCCCCCCCTCACCTCAGCCCCGACTGGCACCCTCGTGTGCGTCGTTACCCCTTGGTATTACAAGCGCATGGCGATGATGGGCGGCTTGCTCGCGATTTTTGCGCTGTGGTTTTATAAGGACGGCCAGTGGACATGGCCCGAGGAGCGGCGGCAGGCCGAAGTGATGACCGACTTCAGGCGGTTGCGCGATGACTATGATAAAGCCAAGGCGGAGAACCGCCTTGCCGCCTGGACTGAGGAAACAAAGGCCAAGGGCTTCCCATTGAACCCCGAGGGGATGCTGATCAAATCGGCGACCTTCGCGGCAGACAAAGGCTGGCCCGAGGATCCGAAGTTGCGCACATCCGATGAGATTCACCAGCAGTTCTATTATGCCGCTGGAGCGGGCATCGGCGCGTTGATAGTAGCGGCGCTGGTGTTGCTCAGCCGGAAAAAACAGCTCGTGGGCGAGAGCGATCATTTCATCACGCCTGAGGGCGTGACTGTCCCTTTTGTCGACATCTTCCGCGTGGATAAGCGCAAGTGGGATGACAAAGGCCTCGCCTATGTCTTCTACCGAGTCGGCACGGCGGAGAGAAAAGCCACGATCGACGATCTCAAATACGAGGGGGCGGTGTATGTGCTGGATCGTGTCTTGGCAAGCTTCAGCGGCGAGTTGATCGAAAAACTCCAAACTGCTGAAGCGCTGGTTGAAAGCCCAGAGAATCAGGATCAAGCGCCTTCATAGCAGCCTGTAAATGACTGTATAAGAATCGCGCTTTTTCATCTTGCCAAAGAAAGAGATGCCACTACTACTCCCGCCCACTGAACCCAGCAAAACCATGGCAGATAACATCCAAGACAAAGTCCGCGACATCATCGTCGAGCAGCTCGGCGTAAACCCCGAGCAAGTAACCCAAGAGGCCAAGTTCATCGAAGACCTTGGTGCCGATTCCCTCGACACCGTGGAACTTGTGATGGCCTTCGAAGAAGAATTCGGCATCGACGTTCCCGATGAAGAAGCTGAAAAGCTTCAGTCCGTTGGTGATGTCGTTCGCTACGTTGAAGAGAACGCCGAGTAATTCGGTTTTTCCTCAATCCAGGCAACCTTTCAGAGGCCCGCTGGTGCAGACTGGCGGGCCTTTCTCATGCCCTGGACTCGCGTTTCTGCGGCAGTGTTGCCACGCAAGCTGTCCGTTCCATTTCTCCATAGCGGGAAAATCCATCTTTCTATGTGCGTGACTGGACGGAAGGCCTTAGCTTTCGGGCCTTTTTCGTCATCCCCTCAAACACTCTCCTCTCCCCTATTTCATCATGTGCGGCATCGTTGGTTACATCGGCAAACGTCAGGCAAGTCCCATCCTTCTCGACGGTCTGCGTCGGCTCGAATACCGAGGCTACGACTCTGCTGGCATCGCCTTGCTGAATGGCTCAGGCCTCAAGGTCATCCGCAAGGCTGGCCGCATCGAAAACTTGCGCCTAGCTGTCACCGAAGCCAATCCCCAGAGCGACATCGGTATCAGCCACACCCGCTGGGCGACTCACGGCGCACCGACGGATGAAAACGCACACCCGCACAAAGACCAGAGCGGCAAGCTTGCGATCGTCCACAACGGAGTCATCGAGAACTACCAGCCGCTGAAGGAAGCCATGCTGGCGAAGGGACATGTGTTCCATTCGCAGACTGACACGGAGGTGCTCGCCCACCTCGTTGGCAACTACTACGACGCTAGCACCGAGACCGAGCCCAAGGCCCGACTCTATGCCGCTGTGCAGGCTGCAATGCCACGTGTGAAGGGCACCTACGGCATCGCCGTCATCCACGAAGACGCACCGGGAGTCATTATCGGTGCTCGCTTGGGCAGCCCACTCGTCGTCGGCTTGGGCAAGGACGAACACTTCCTCGCCAGCGACGTGGGAGCCATCGTCGCACACACCCGCGATGTGATTTACCTGAATGACCACGACATCGTCACCCTGACCCACGACGGCTACGAAGTCGGCACGCTGGATACCTCGGGGCGCGTCGCCGCCGATGTGAAGGTGAGCCGCGTCGATTTCACCGAAGAGGACAGCGACAAGGGCAGCTTCGCCCACTTCATGCTCAAAGAAATCCACGAGCAACCCGACTCGCTACGCAACACCATGCGTGGTCGTCTTTCGCGTAACGATGCTACCGCCGTGCTCGGTGGCTTAAACATGACGCCCCAAGAGCTGCGCCAAGTGGATCGCATCATCTTCACAGGCTGCGGCACCGCCAACCACGCGGCGATGGTCGGAGAGTACCTCATGGAAAGCCTCGCGCGCATCCCGACGGAGGTCGAATTCGCCAGCGAGTTCCGCTATCGCAATGTGCCCACGGGCAAAAACACGCTGCAATTCGTGGTAAGCCAGAGCGGCGAGACCATCGACACCCTCGCCGCCCTGCGCGAGGCCAAGCGCAAAGGCATGAGATGCCTCGGCATCGTCAACAGCGTCTCCAGCACCATCGCCCGCGAGAGCGATGGCGGCATCTACATCCACGCTGGGCCAGAGATCGGCGTCGCTGCGACGAAGACCTTCACCAGCCAAGTCGCGACGATGGCACTGCTGAGCCTGCTCTTTGGCCGCATCCATCACCTCAGCAGCACCGACGGCATTGAGTTGATCGACGAACTCGAAGCCATCCCTGAAAAGATCGAGTCCATCTTGAAGCAGGCACCACGCATCAAAGAAATCGCCGACCGCTACGCCAACGCTGAAGGCATGCTCTTCATGGGCCGCCAGAACAACTACCCCGTGGCCATGGAAGGTGCGCTGAAGATGAAGGAGATCAGCTACATCTATGCCAGCGGCCACCCCAGTGCCGAGCTAAAGCACGGCATCATCGCCCTTGTGAAGCCCGACCTGCCCAGTGTTTTCATCGCCCCGGATGATGCTGTGTTTGATAAAAACGTCAGCAACATTGAGGAGGTTCGCGCCCGCAAAGGCCCCGTCATCGCCATCACCACGGAAGGCTGCACCGACCTGGAGCGCATCACCGACGACGTCATCTACATCCCCCCGTGCAAGTCCGCCCTGTCGCCATTGCTCACGGTGGTGCCGCTACAACTTCTCTCGTATTATGTCGCGCTCGCTCGCGGCTGTGACGTTGATAAGCCACGCAACCTCGCCAAAAGCGTGACGGTTGAATAGCACCATGACAGGGGAATCCACACCTAGCAGCAACGGCACTACCACGGGAGCACGGGCGTACCGCCCGTGTACGCAGGTTTCTCGCACCATGTTGCTAACGTGTTATGCCCTGGCCACAGGTTCAGCCATGCTGCTCGCCCAGGTCGATGTGGAGCCGCCCAAGACTAGGCCCAAACCAGAGCTAAAAGTCTTCACCGTAGAGCCAAAAATCGCTGCAACGAACCTCCCAGGCTGGACTGCCGACATGACACCCGCCGATTTCCTCGACGGCATGGGCGCTCGTATCAAGGCACGCTGGCGGCAGCTTTACCGCCCACCTCCGCCCAATCCGGCGACCGAACGCGCTCGTGCCGCCTTCTCACTGGGCGCCCTCATGGCAGATAGTTTTCTCGCCATGGAAGCCACGGATGCGCAGCAGTTTCGCAACACCGGGCAGGACATGCTCGCCTACTGCCGAGTGCTGGGCATCGGTGAAAAAATGTCGCCACGGCTAATGTCGCAGGGCAAGCTCGCCGAGGCGGATCAATGGCCTGAACTACGACAGGAAGTCGTCGATGGGCACCAGCAACTCGTGCGCGTACTGCATGAGATGCGCGACGATGATCTGGCGGTGCTGATCGATCTCGGCGTCTGGCTGCGAATGCTGGAGATCGTTTCCAATATGGTCAACGAAGCCCCAGAAAGCCAAGCCTGGGCGCTGTGCATCGGTGCTCCGACCTTGATTAAAGACCTCCAAGCCCGATACGCCCTACTCACCGCTACCACGCTCAAAGACGAGCGCATCGTCTGGCTCGGTGAATTCATCGACTACATGCAACGCTTCAGCGATACCAGCAATGCCCCCGACCAAAGTGGTGCAGCCAAGGTGCATGAAAAGATCACCTCCCTGATGCTGAAGCTGACGCTGAAGTAAGTGCTGCTACGCAAACAACTCCAGCACAGGCTTGCCCTTGTCGCCGACGGTGAAGGGGCGATTGCTGGGAGACATGACGACTTCATCGACTGGCAGGCCCAAGGACCAACCAACGGTGCTCAGGAAGTCTTGGATGGTGACTTGTTTGTCGGCCACTTCAAAGCCGCCTTTGTCGCTGCTGCCATAGACGAAGCCGCCTTTGATGCCGCCGCCAGCAAAGAGGGTGCTAAAGACTTTCGGATGGTGGTCGCGACCGCCGTTGCCATTGATTTTTGGCCCACGGCCAAACTCCGAGCAGAGAACCACAAGCGTGCTGTCCAACATACCGCGCTGTTTCAAGTCATCCAACAGGGCGGCGAGGGCGACATCGAGTTCAGCGGCTTTGTCTTCGAGCGCACCTTCGATGTCGTTGTGCATGTCCCAACCGCCACCTGCGACTTCGACGACACGGATACCTTTTTCGATGAGTCGGCGGGCAAGCAGCATCCCTTGGCCGAGCTTGTTCATACCGTATTTTTCGCGCAGCTCTTGCGGCTCTTCAGCAATGGCAAAGGCCTTCAAGTCTTCGCTGCTCATGATGCGCATCGTGTTCTCATAGAACTCGGTGTAGCTCTTCACGGGCAGGGTTTGGAAGCGGTCACGAAAGCCACCGTCGAGCTTGTCGAGCAGGGCCATGCGCTTCTGCACGGTGTCGGCAGGCGCGTCGAAGCTGGCATTTTGCAAGCCTGCATCGGGATCAAGGATAGGCAGCGGTGCGAAGCTAGCGGGGAAGAAGCCATTGCCTGCGCCGGGCTGGCGATTGATGCAGACGGTAGATGGCAGGGTCTTGTGGCTAGCCCCTTGGAAATGCTGCGCCCAGGCGCCGATGGCGGGGTGCTTGATGGTGCCGCGCTGTTCGTAGCCCGTGCGGATGACATACTGCCCGGCAGCATGGACACCCGTTTTTGAACTCATGCTGCGGATGATGCTGATCTTGTCGGCCTGCTCGGCGAGCTTGACCATGGTGCCCCCGAGTTGGAAGCCTGCCTTGGTGGCGATGGGCGCGACGGGGCCTTGGGTGGGGCCTTCCTTGGGGTCGAGGGTGTCGATATGCGTCATACCGCCGACCATTTGCAGGAAGATGACGCGCTTGGCTTTGCCGAATCCTGGGCCGCTGGTGGGGGACGCAGCAGCGGCGGCTTCCGCAGCTCGTGCCGCACTGGAGGCTCCGTGCAAGACGGTGACGCCGAGGGTGGCTTGGGCGGCGCGCTCGACGAAGGCGCGGCGGGAGAGGGGATCGAGTGTCATGGCAGTATTCATTTTGTTGGAGCGGGCTAAAGGGTTGCGCGTTGTTTGGTGCGGCTTGTTTACTCTACAAACATGAACTCCCGGGTGTTGAAGAGCACCCAGGTCAGATCCTTCAGCGCGAGGCCAGCAGCGAGGGCTTCCTTGGCCGCGGCGACTTCGGTGGGCTTGGGCTTGCGGCTGAAGAAGCTGACGTAAAGCGACTCGATGCTGGCCTCCTGGCTTGCTTGCTCGGTCGCGGTTTTTAGAACCAGTGAGCCATTGCTGCTGATGACACTCTGAGCTTCGCCGTTCATCAGCATCATGACCTGGGGGATGCTGCCTTCGTCATTGCCGCTGTCGGCGATTTGGCGATCGCTCTGGCCGAACTGACGCAGGAAGTGCTGATCCTTCTCGGGCTGAGGCAGCTCGCTGGCGCGGGCGAGGACGAGGCCGCCGAGCATGGGCGGCGTGGTGCGGAAGTCGGCATCTTCATCAGCCATTGATGGCTGCTGCTGTTGCTGCATCATGCGGCGCTTTTTCGCACTGACGTTTGCATTGGCTTTGCCTTTGCCGCCACCGTTGCTGCGCATGGATTGCATGGCGTTGGTGATCTGGTCTGCGAGGGTCGAGGGGTTGGTGAAGTCGATGCTCATGGCCTTAGCATACTTGTCGCCGCGCCAGGATTTGAACTCATCGACGTGATGGCCAACGACCAGCGTGGAGCAGGAGTCCCAGGCCTGCTCAGCCGTCATGCGGCGTAACGTAGGGCCGGGGAAGAGGTAGGCGCTGCCAGCCTCGGGCTCGAAGCTAGTGGCCTCGCGCTGGTAGCACTGGGTGTTGCAGAGCAGGCGGGTGAAGGCCTTGAGATCGAACTTCACGCGCACCATTTCGCTCGCGAGATGCTGCAACAGTGCGGGATTCACGCTGGCATTCACATCATCGAGATCGGTGACGGGCTCGCGCACACCGACGCCGAAGAAGCGCTTCCACATGCGATTAGCGATGGTCATGGCGAAGCGGGGATTCTCAGGCGAGGTCATCCACTTGGCGAACTGGTCGCGCAGCTCGCTGGGCTCTTTGGTTTTTACTTCCTGGTAGCTGCGCAGGTGGGTATCGTTCTTGCCCCAGGTGATGAGCTTGGGCGCGACTTTGTCGCCGGGCTTGGCGTCTTTGTACTTGTAGTCGTCAGGCAGTTTGAGGTCGTTTTCTTCGGTATCTACGACTTGCAGGCCATTCACGCGGGCGATGTTTTTGGCCTGCTGCTGGAGACGCTTGTCAGGGAGGCTCATGATGGCCTGACGCATTTCTTTATTAGCCATGCCTTTGCCGCTGCCCTTGGCTCCATAAGTTTCGCTGGCACCAAAGAAGGCCGCCATCTGGTAAAACTCGTGCTGCGTCCACTCAGCGAAGGGATGGTCATGGCACTGAGCGCAGGAGACATTGGCCCCCAGGAAGGTGCTGAGAGTGAGCGAGAGGTTGTCGAGCCTCATGCCAGCGTCGCGCAGCAGGTAGCCCGTCGCTCCATTGTCGAGCAGCTTGCCATCGGCAGTCATCATTTGCTGCACCAGTCGATCCCAGGGCACGTTCTCGTTGAGCTGCACTTTGAGCCAATCTTGGTAGGTGTAGTAGCGGGCTTTATTGGCCTCGTCGGAGACGCGCAGCATGTCGGCGAGATAGTTGAAAAGGTGGCTCTTGTAGCCGTCCGAGGTGATGAGTTTGTCGATGACCTTGGCGCGCTTGGAAACGCTGCTGTCGGTGATGAACTCCAGCGCCTCCTCCCGTGTGGGGATACGGCCTGCGATGTCGAGGTACACGCGGCGAATGAACTGCTCGTCCGTAGCCAGGGGATTGGGCTTTTGCCCTGCCTTGGCGAGTCCGCCGTTGACCAGAAAGTCGATTTTCGCAGCTTGCTGGGCTAGGTTCGGATCGGTGGGAATGCCGAGGCCTTCAGGCTTCAGTGTGGCGGCGATTTGTTGATCCTCAGCGGAGAGTTTCGCCAGAGGCAGACGGTGGACGAAGCCATCGCGGACTTGGAGGAAGATATTGCCGTCCTGCAAACCACGGAAGGTAGCATCAAGCTTGCGCCCTTGGTTGTCAGTCCACACGCGGAAAACAGCGTTCGCCGCTGGCGCAGTGGTGGGAGCTGCGGCTGGTGCCGCCACAGCGCTGGGGGGCGGAGCCACGGGCGCAGCAAAGGCGATGCCTGCAATGGCAGTGAGTGAGACGATCCAATGAGTGAAGGTTTTCATAACTGGGCGGGTAACGGGGTGTCTGGCAGGGATGTTAGCGGAAAATCGTGAAAGATTTACACCTGGGCGCGGTGGGGTCTCGCGGTGCAGACTTGGCTTCAACACTGCGTCGGTGCTGGCGTTCCAGAGAAAGTTCACTTTCCCGGCAGGCGCACCACGGCGCTCCCTCGCTATTGCAGAGCTAACGTTTCCTCGATCCCCAGCCGCAAGGCACGCACCATGCGCTCCAGTTCTACTGGGGTGACACACAAAGGCGGCATCAGCACCAGGGTATCGATGACGGGCCTTGTGAGCAATCCATGCCGCCTCGCAGCGAGGCAGACACACGCTCCGACCTGCTCAGCGAAGTCAAAGCCCACACGCGGCTCGCGGCAGCGCACGAGGTCGATACCAGCGATGAGACCACACTGGCGAATCTCGCCCACCTGGGGGTGCTCGCGCAGCGTGTCGAGGCAGCGGGCGAGGGCCTCGATCTTTGCTGGCAAGCCTTCGAGCACGCGCTCATCGCGGAAGATTTGCAAGCTCGCCAGCGCCACAGCACAGCCCAGCGGATTGCCCGTGTAGCTGTGGCCATAGTAGAAGGTGCGACGCTCGGCGACATCACCGAGGAAGCCCTTAAACAGACGCTCCGTCGCCATCGTGGCGGCCAGTGGGAGGTAACCGCCCGTGAGGCCCTTGGCCATGCAGAGGATGTCTGGGACGACGCCCTCATGCTCACAGGCAAACATTTTGCCCGTGCGACCAAAGCCTGTCATCACCTCATCCAGGATGAGAAAAATATCGTGTTCGCGGCACCAGTCACGCAGCGCACGCAACATGCCTGCGGGCCACATCTTCATCCCCGCCGCACCTTGGATCAGTGGCTCGATAATGATCGCGGCGGCTCGCGCCAACGTTTCGCTGGGCAAGCTCTGCAAGGCCTCAAGTGAGGCCACACGCTGCACCGCATAGCCGAAGTCATTGGCGCTGCCTTTAAACACGGGCAAACCGCCGAGACTCGCCGCACCGAGGGTGTCGCCGTGGTAGGCGCGGTCGAAGGCGAGTAAGGTATCGCGCTGCGGCGCACCATTTTGTTGCCAGTACTGCAAGGCCATCCGCACGCCTGCTTCGATGGACGTGGAGCCATTATCAGAATAAAAAACCCGCGTCAGTTTTTCACCCGGAAACAGCTGCACCAACTCTGCTGCCAACCGAATCGCTGGCTCATGCGTGAGCCCGAGGAAGGACACATGAGCCACGCGCTGGAGCTGCGCTGCGATGGCGGCATTCAGCACAGGATGGGCGTGCCCGTGGATATTCGTCCAGATGCTAGCATTGCCATCCAGGTACTCGCGCCCCTGGGTATCGCGCAGCACGCAGCCCTGGCCATCGGCAATGACGAGCGGCTCGTGCGCGGGATCACACCACGCCTGCATCGGTGTAAAAGGATGCCAGAGGTGCTGCTGGTCGAGGTCGGCGAGAGAGGGCATGGGGGGAGTAAAGGATGACCAAGCGGTGTCTTCGCAAATAGCTGTCGGAGGGATAAGGGGCAAGGTTGAAGGGATAAGGGGAGTGGCTTCGCGCTTGAATTTAAAACCACAGCCCCTCTATGAAGAGCACACCCGAAGGCAATCCCCTT
>JANOAR010000232.1:0-50755 GCA_031411235.1 Verrucomicrobiota bacterium
GCAACGCGAGGCTCGGCTTTGGGGCCTTCGGTGGGTTCGGGTTTGGGCTTCGGAGTGGGTTTGGCCTTGGGCTCGTCGTTGGTCTCTGTCGAAGGCTTAGGCTTGGTGGTAGCCTTGTGTTCATCGTCTGTTTCAGTCGTGGCTTTGGGCTTGGACTTCGCTTTAGCTTTAGATGAAGTCGCTGCTTTGGACTTCGACGATGTTTGGGCTTGTGCTATGTTACCCTGCATCAGCAACGCGATGAAGGTCAAGCCGACGCACAGATGCATGAGCGGACGCCACCGAGGCAGGAACCCCGTTGGGGTTCGCCCTTCAGTCTTTGTGCGCGTGGGACTGCCGACCCAGGGTAGCCCAGGGCTATTTTCTTCAACGCCTTTGCCGTTGGGATGCGAGGGAAGAGCGAAGGAAGAAGCGTTCATGGGTCTTTGTGGGGTTGGACTTGATACGCTTCGGAATGAGAGAAGAAAAAAATCGCCGCTAAGCCGAGTCGCCATCAGAGCGGCAGATGCTGCACAGCAGCTATACCAAACAGCCCTCACGCATTCGGGTGCGTGCCCAGTTCGGCCCACCATTCGCGGGCGATCTTGAAGAAGTCTTCGAGAGCAATTTTGGCGGTGGGGAAGGCGGTGTCCACCATCCAATAGATGGCTAGCAGCCAAGCGACGGCATTGACGGCAACGAGCACAGCACAGAACATCTCGACCCAGCGAGGCCAGGTTTTCAGGTAGCCTGCGGTGTCGATGGAGTTGCGGTAGATGCGCTGGGTGAAGACGGTGGCACAGGCCGACCAGAGGCGCGGCGGGAAGAAGATGAAGCCCCAGAATATCTTGGCGGCGGTGGCTCCGGCGCGGTGGGCTTCCGGCACTTTTTCATAGTCGCGGTATCGAACGACGCGACGCCGTGGGGCGATGGGGTTGGTGGTTTTGGAGACGGTGCCTTTGTCGAGAAATCTCACGACGGGGCGCAGCCATTGCAGCCAGCGGGGGGCTCGGTCGAAGACTTCAGGCTCGGGATCAGCAGGGCGTAGTTCGGGGAGTTCGCCGACGGGTATCCAGTCGGCAGAGCCTGCGCGGCAGACGCGCTCGCTGGGCTGCATGGAGCCGTAGGCGAGGTAGTTGCGGATTTCGTCCAGCGTGCAGGGGCCATGGGATTTGCCATGGCGCGAGATGTAGAATTCCGAGCTATGGGCATCGCTCGCGTCATCCTCGGTATAGGATGTTGCGGATGGAGAATAAACAGCGTTGGAATTCATGCGATGTCGCTACTGAAGGGCCTTTCGCGCCAGTACGCAACGAAAGCCGATAGTGTTACGCTTGGTTCCTGAGGGCAGTGGGATGCGCACGGAGGAGAGAGCTTCATCGGCGGTGGCGGTGCGCCAGTTACCCCCGCGTGTGGTGGCGAGTGGGCCGGAGGGGTTGGGTTGCGCTCCTGGCTTGGGCTTCTCAAAGTCGGTGTCGATCCATTCGGAAACGTTGCCGCCGAGGCCGCAGATGCCGCGCCCATTGGGCGGCAAACTGCTCACGGGGGCAGTAAAGGGCGCTTGGTCGATGTAGCCTGCGATGATGTTGTCGAGCCCAGCTTTTTTTGCGGCTTCCATGTCGGCGAGGTTATCCACGCGGTTGGGTGGTGGCCACTCGAAGCCCCAGGGAAAGAAGACACCGCGCACGCGGCCATTGCGACTCGCGGGGTCTTCGCCACGCTCCAGTGGCAAGCCGGCGGCGCGGCTCCATTCCTCGTCGGTGGGTAGGCGGTAATAGTCTTCGGGGCTGATGAGGCCTTGCTCTTGTTCGAGCTTGGTGAGCCAAGCACAGAAGGCTCGTGCCTCGTCGCGATCCACGCCGACAATAGGTTGCGTGCCATTTTTTCCCGTATCATCCACGGGCGGCGGCACACGTTTGCTGTTGTTCTTGGCATAGTCTTGGTAGTCGCGGCGACGTGTCTCCCAGGCGGCCATGAGGACTTCCCCGAGCGGCTGGAATCTCATGCCGAGCGAGTTTTTCCACTCGCGGCCATAGGTGACACCACGGCGCTTTTCCATGTCGGCGTAGAGTTCGAGAATTTCGCCTTCCTTCACATCGCCTTCGAGGACGATGACGGTGAAATTATCCCCGCGCAGCTCGAACTCCGAAGGGCCAGAACGCACGCGCGGCAGCTCCAGTGGCGTGGTGCCGAGGAGTTCATCGTGCTGATACACTTTCACGTTCGGCGGCTGGGTCTTGATGGTGACGATGCCGTAGGTTTGGCGGGCGACGCGGAGGTAGAAGGCCTGCCAGTCTTTGTCATTGCTGGTGGGTTCGGGTTCGCGCCCATCGGGGATGTCATCGGTGCTGCCCTTGGTATCGACGAAGTAGAAGGGGTCGATCTCATAGTGGTGCTCCTGGCTCATGGCTCCCTCGCTGCGATCTTTGTCGGTAAGCCAATAGCGGAAGGAGTCGGCATCGCTGCGAGGCACCACGACGATGAAGGCGGCTTCCTTGTCCTTGCCATCCTGGAAGCGCACAACCTTGCCCTCGAAGGGGCGATCTGCCGCTTCGACGTACTTGCGAAAGTCCGTCATCGCGACGGGCTGCGGCGTCACTTGGCCACCTTGTTTGGGGATGAAGTTCATGCCCAAGCTATTCGTCCACCGCTGGCCTATTTGCGGCAGGCGCGAGGTCTCTAACTTTAAATCATAGACCACAGGCCGATCTCCATCGGTGGTGTGCTCCAGTTCGTAGTGCTTGTAGCCAGCGAGGCGCAACTCATAGAGCGTGGGGATACCTTCAGCAGGGTTCAGCTCCAGTGGAGTCTCGCCGAGCTTGTCCTCGCCAGCGAAGACGGCGGCTTTGGGCGGTGCGCTGCGAATGGTGAGCAGGGGCTTGGCCTGCTGCTGCACGGCAAGCACACCTCCACGGCGCTGAGCCTTAGCGATCCACATACCGACGCCCACGAGCAGCAGCGAAGCAATGGCTGCACCCGCGATCCAGGTTTTCCTACGCGTCGAGGGCAGCGCCTCGCCACGCAGCGCGAGCGTCATCTCATGGGCGCTCTCGTAGCGCTGGCTCGCCTTGGGCGCACAGGCCTTGCAGATGACGCGGTGCAATCGCTGCCACAGATCTAGCTTGCCCACGCTCTCGCGGAAGGAGGGGATGTCGGGGAAGTCGAGGCGATCTTTGCCCGTACTCGCTTCATATAAAACCATGCCGAGGCTGAACACATCCGAGGCGGCTGAACCGGGGCCTTCCGGCGCAACGAAGCCCTCGGTGCCGACGAAGGTCAACTGCCCCAGAAGCGCCACAAGGCCCAGGTCGGCGAGTTTGCACTCACCGTTGACGAAGACCAAGTTGGACGGCTTCACGTCACGATGGATGAGCTTGCTCTCATGCAGGTAATGCAACCCCTCGGCAAGATTCGCACCAAACTTCAAAACATCTGCCGCAGGCAGCCGCCCATCGCGGCGCATCTGTGCGCCGAGCGTGTGAGGCCTATACGTGGCGGGATCAATAGCGCGGCCAGTGGAGAGGTCGTCGGCCAGCTCCATGATGTAATAATAAAAGCCCTCGGTATCGCTGCGCCCGACCTGGAGCACAGAGACGAGGCCGGGATGCTTGCGCGAGACAGGCTCGTAGTGCTTCACCGCCTCGAACTCGCGCTCGAAGGCCTCGGGCTGCTCATAGTCCTCGCGCCAGACGACTTTCACCGCGCGATAAGCCCCCGTGACACTACGCGCCAGCCACACCTCGCCGAAGGCACCACGCGCAATCATGCGCAAGGTCTCATGGTCACGGATGGCGGGTGGGGGGCGGGAGGTCATAGGGAACATCGAACATCGAACATCGAAGTGGGGATGTTTAGCGAAGGTTGAGGCGTTTGGAAATGGAAGAGCAAAATAGGATAGGAAGAATCGAGGCTAGGGTTAAACTGGCAGCTTGGTGGTGAGAGCCTTGCGCTGGACTGTGCGAACGCTGGCGACAAAGATGCGGATCAGTTCCACTTTGTTCGATGTTGAATGTTCTTCCCCCTTACTTTTTCACCGGTTTATCAAATGTCATGTAGGTCATGCCAGTCGAGTCTTTGGTATTGGGGTCAAAGGATTCGATGCGCATCTCTTTTGGCGCATAGACCTTGTCCACTTTTTGCAATGACTTCACTTGGTAGCGCTTGATGAGGTTGCCTGTTTTTTTGTCCCAGCCTTCCATTTTGGCCATGCCGCCGCTGTCTTGATGCACCCAGATGTCCACGTAGCCGTAGGGGCCGCGCGCGTCGGGGGTCTTCACTCTTACTTTCCAGGCCTTGCCTGCGCCAATGCCCAGGCCCTCTTCGCCGAGCAGTTCAGCCTGCTCCCAGTAGAGGAAGCGTAGGGAGAGGTCTTCATAGTTGAGGTCGAAGCCGAGCACCTTGTCACTGTAGCGTTCCAGGGCCACTTCAGCAGCGCCACCGGGCTTGACTTCACGCAGCGTGGGCGGCGAGGTGCTGAGGTCGAGACGGACGATTTGCTTTTGATCGGGAAATAAAAAGCTGATCATTTTTTGCTCCATCGTCAGGATGAACCGGGCCGTGTTGCCTCCGTTGTCGCGGAGCTTGCCTGGAAGCTTGTTGTCTTGCAGCGCATAACTGAGGCGCACGAGGCGCATGATCTCCTCGGCGGTGACGGGGCCTTCACTGCCGTTGTCCAAAACCCCAGCGCGTGGTGGGGCCTCAGCCTTGCGGACTTCCTCGGCGCAGGCAGCGGAGTTGGAGAAAACAAACGCCAGCATGGCAGCCAGCCCGGTGAGAATGAGAGAACGCTTCATGGAATAGGCCGTGTCCCGGTGCGGGTCACGTTCAAGGCGCTCATCGTGCGGTAACATTGGCCCGGTGGCAAGGGCGGAGCGTGCCCGGCACAGCTATCCTATGGGGCAGACATTAGCGACTTGCTCGCTTGTATCGAAGCCGTTGCGGTCTGAACACTGCAAGCCATGACGCCACCTGCCGACACCGCCGTCCAGACACCTTCGCCGTTACCGCGATTGCTTATTTTTGCCCGTGCGCACTGGCGCATCGCAACGCTTCAGCTTTCCCTGGCAGTGCTAGGCACCTCGCTGGTGCTGGTGTTCCCTGGGGTCACACAGTGGTTCATCGACGACATCATTCCTCAGCGCCGCTCGGCCATGATCCCCTGGGCTGTGGGCATGACGCTGCTGGCATTCTTGGGCCGCGAGTTTTTGTTTTATCTGCGCACGCGGGTGAATAGCGTCTTCGAGCAACGGATGATCTTTGACCTGCGGGGGCAACTGCATCGCAAGATCGCGCACATGCCGATGGCGTGGTTCGACAACCAGAGCACAGGCGACATCCTCACCCGCATGGCGGACGATGTGCCTGCGACGCAGCGCATCATTTTGGAAGGCATCGAGCAAGGGGTGACGGCAGTGATGCAGGTGCTCATTGTCGGCACGGTGATGGTGATGACGAACTCAGCGCTGGCCCTGGTCATCATGCTGCCGACGCCACTGCTCGCAGCGGGCGGCTGGATTTATAATCGCCTGCTCTCCCCTCGTGCGAAGCTGGCCCGCGAGGCGAGCAGCGGGATGAATGCGATGCTCTTCGACACCATCGCCGGCATTCGCCAGATCAAGAGTTACACCTTTGAAAACGAGCAGCAGGCGCACTTCAATGCCTCCAGCACTCGCCTGCAAACGGTGCAAAAGCAGCTCATGGCAGCGGCAGCTCTGTATGGCCCGCTGATGAGTTTTATCGGCAGTCTGGGCTTGGTGCTGCTGCTGGCCGTGGGCGCAGCATGGTGCATCCGCGATGCTGCCGCGCTGGCGGAGCTGGTGAAGGGGCAGATGAATGTGCTGGATGGACTTTCGCCCCCACAACTGGCCGAGGCGGCGGGGCTGATGACGCCGGGCAAGCTAACCAAGTTCATGTTACTCATCGGGCTCTTCTATGAACCCATCACGCGCTTGCATGGGGTGAACCAAACGATGCTCGGTGGCATGGCCTCAGCACGCCGGGTGTTCGCTGTGCTCGATGAGGGCGGCGATGAAAATCTGGATGTGGGCGAGATGCTCCATGACGCCCAGGGCGACATCGTTTTCGACGACGTGACCTTCGCCTACTCGGGGCGCTCGCCTGCGGTTAGTGGGCTGCATTTGCGCATCCATCCCAGGCAAACGGTTGCCATCGTGGGTGGCACGGGTTCGGGCAAATCGACGACCTTCCAACTCCTCGCACGCTTCTATGACCCGCAAAGCGGCAGCATCTCATTCGATGGCAAGCGGCTCACCTCGTATGCCAAGGCCAGCCTGCGCGATGCCCTTGGCTATGTCACTCAGGATGCCTTTCTCTTCGCAGGCAGCGTGCGTGATAATCTGCTGCTGGGCAAGCCGACCGCGACGGATGTGGAGCTGTGGGATGCTCTGCGCCAAGCCTGCGCGGAGGACTTCGTGCAACGCCTCGCGGGTGGCCTGGATGAGTCGGTGGGCGAGCGCGGCATGAGGCTCAGTGGCGGCGAGCGGCAGCGCCTTGGCATGGCGCGTGCCTTTTTGAAAAACGCACCCGTGCTGATGCTCGATGAGGCCACCTCGGCAGTGGATACCAAGTCGGAACATTTGATCCAAAAAGCCATCACTAAGCTGCGGCAAAACCGCACCTGCCTGATCATCGCCCACCGGCTCTCAACCGTAGTCACAGCAGACCAAATCTATGTGATGAAACAAGGCGAAGTCATCGCGCACGGCACCCATACTGAGTTGATCGAGAGCTGCCCCTACTACGCCGAGCTAGCAGCGCTGGCGTTTGAGACCGGGCCGAAGCAGGTGGCTCATTGACACGGTTTTCGGGGTCAAGGCCAGACTCTAGCCACGCCTGCAAGCTGGTGAGGCATGGCGTTCAGCTTTGATCGGGTGCCGTCGGTGGACTTGGCGACTAGGCTGGTGGCCATGACTTCGACGGCGGAGCGCAGGCGTTTTTCGTCGGGATGAAGTTGGCTGAGGGTGAGCAGTTCAGGCAGGGCTTCAACGGTGATGCCCATCGTATCGAACTCATCGAGCAGGGTCTTGATGGCGGGCATGAGCATCGCGTCGATCTCACCTCGCTGGTCGGCAGGGAGGACGCTGGCGAGGTCGCCAAGGGCACGCAGGATGATGACGTGATAGACACTGCGGGCGTTGTGGGAATCGACCCAACGGCCATTGGGGGCCTGACCGGGAGCGACGCCGACGCGAAGCTTTTTGAGAGCGCTGTCGCGATACTTGATGTCGTTGGTCGCCTTGAAGGCGTGGGCGAGTAAGGACACGGAGAAGGCGTTGTAGTTGAAGTTCGCCACACATGGCTGGGCGAGCGCCCAGTCGGCAGCGCGGAGTCCGGCACTTGTCCAATCGCCGTTGGCATACGTTTCGCCCGCCGTGATAAGCGCAGTACCGCAGAGTCCCGTATCGAACTGGCTGCCGCCACCGGAATCGGCGATGAGGATCCAGCCATCGCGAATCTGGGTGCTAGGGTCTTTGATTTCCCGATTGATCATGTCGCCAAAACGGATGTTTTTACCGCGCAAATCGGGAAACGGAAACAGGCCACTGGGTTGCTGCAAGCGGAGCAAAATCTGCACGCACCCTGTGGCGAGCGCGTCGATGTCGGGCAAGGACTCGGGCATATGCTTTTGCACAAAAGGTCGGATGTCGCACATGCCTGTCAGCACGTAAGCATAGAGCCGTAGCATCTGATCGGGCAAGGGTTCGCCCTTGGCGAGCTGGCGCACTTTCGAGCCTTCGGCTTTCAGTGCGTTGACGAACAACCGTGTGGCCTCGGCTTCCGTAATGGGATGCGCCACGGTCTTTGTGCCCGGACGACGACCATCGGGAACGCCAGCCTGATCACCGAGCACCCCGATCATCTCAGCGGTGACGCCTCGGACTTGCAGTGGATCGTCGGCAGCCATGGCGGCAGCTAGCTTAGTGCCCGTGGCCTTTAGCTGCTCAAGCATTGCTGCGGTAGGATGAAACAGTGGCTGGCCTGCCATCGACCAGCCGCCTGGAGCGATACCCACCTTGGTCTCGATCACCCGCAATTTTTCATCATCGCCAGTGCCATTACTAAAGGCGGCTTTCAGTTCCCTCGCCGTCTTATCCACCGCACTAACAAGCGCTTTGTCATTATGCTCGCGAGCGATCTGCATGGCCATGTGCAGTCGTGAGGTGGCTTCATCGGAAGTGATGGTAGCGGCGCTAGCGGAGCACCCGATGAGCAGCAGTGGTATAAGTCGCATGGTGAGGGGGTGATAAGTGAACGACTATTTTGCCAACACACCTTCGGCCCATGTGAGGATGCGTGCGACGCGCTCGGCGTCTTCTGCGGACTTGGCTTTCTCTAGTTCATCCCGGCCCTGAAGCAGCAGCCTGATCGTGGGCAGACGAATGACTTCCCTCGCGAGTTGATCGACATTTTTATAGCGCTCCTGAAGCGTGCTGAGGTCGGTGCTGCCCGTCTCGAATTTGCCGAAATCAATAACCTCGGTGGGGGCGGGTTCATCGAGCCCGGTATCAGCGATGAGCGTATCCAGTGCCTTCTCAGCGCCCACGATGTCGCCATCGCTGGCCAGTTTTTCTATCTCAGCGCCCTTAGCTTTGAGTGCCTCGGAGGGCTGTATGCCCAGCGTATCAAAGGCTTCCTTCAGCTTGTCGGCCTTAGCCTTGATTCTGGCCTTCACTGGGCCTTGATCCACGGATGTCTTCTGCATGAGCGCCACAGCTTTTGCCTGCTGCTCTGGGGTGAGCGCGGCACGAATGCTCAGCAGCGTGCGCAGTTGCAGCAGCTTCATGGTGGTCTCGACTTCAATGAGTTTCTTCAACTGCTCCGCTGCCACCTCATGCTTGGCTTCCGTGTTGCGCAGCATCGCTTCGAGCTTTTGCTGTTCCCCGCGCAGCGTGCCATCAAGCGTAGTGTACTGCTGCTTGGCTTCGTCCACGAGGCTCTTCAATTGTGCCTCCTGTTCCGAGGTAAGACCGAGTTCAGAATGATGCGCCGCCAGTGTTTCTGGTGTGACTAAGCCATTGCGAACGAGCGAGGCCACATCCACCGCCTGGGCGGCGCTGGTGATGATAAGAAGGAGAGCATAGAGTTGTCGTTTCATAGATGATTGAGGTTAGAGCACGGTGAGTTGGAGATGATGAGGTAGCAGAAAATCAGAAGGAGTGTCAGTGGCTGATGATGAGAGGCCAGCAAGCCAAGTGCTTGCCGCTTCGGCAGGAGGCAGAAACACGGGCAGCGCCTGGGTAAGCGAAGGCGCTGTCTGCGCTGGCTGAATCATGAAGAGCAGCGCCACAGCAGTAGCAGCACCACAAGCTAATGCCCAGCGCCAGGCATAGGCACGAGCCGAGGGCTCATGCGTGGCACGCCTTTGCAGGCTACGAAAGGCGGGCACGAGTGCGTGCTCTGCCTCGCGCTGGCGAGCGAAGAGATCGCGTAAATCTTGGTCTGGATCATTCATGGTTGAGCGGGTGAGTTGTGTCTTGCATGAGCAAGCGTAGGCGTGCCTTGCCTCGCTCGTAGTGTTGACGAGCCGAACCGATGGTCACGCCCATGATGGTAGCCGCATGGGCCAGCGTCAGGTCTTGGTAGAAGACGAGATGCAGCACTTCGGCCTGTCGTGCCGGCAACTGCGCGAGCAACTGGCGAACATGCTGTGACTGCTCGTTCAGCTCGATCTGTCGTGAGGGCGAGGGGCGAGGATCGCCCTCGTCTTGAGTGGGCAGTATGTGCTGCAACAGTCGGCCCACGAGCGATTCGCGATAGCGAAGGCGGCGAAACTCCTCCTGCGCTGTGAAGCGAATGACACCGAACCACCATGTCTTGAAAGTCGAGTGCCCATCGTGCGAGGCTCTGCCACAGGCCAGCTTTAGATAGGCATCCTGGAGCACATCCTCTGCCCGAGAGTAGTCGCCCTGGCAGCAGTGCAGTGCCCAGCCAAAGGCATCCGCGTGCAGGAGATCGAGGTTGGCGGCCAGGTCGTTGTTCATTCATTTGCCTCTGAGTGACACAGAGGCAGCGACTGTATGACAAGGGGATGAAAATCTACGATTGTCGCCCCCGCGCTAGCAGCGTCACGATCAAGATGAAGAAAGTCATCACCACGGAGAAAAGCGGGAATTGCAGCGCCGCTGGGAGGCTGTAAACGAGAGCGAGGGTGGGTATCCAGACAAGCCAGTTGGTGATGAGGACAGTGGGGCAGGTATGCAGCCAGAACTCTCGGTTCAACGATGCTTGGGTTTGCGACCAGGAGCCACCGAGATCAATCCAGCGAAGGGCGACAACATAGGTGGGCACGAACCAGAGAGGACTGAAAATGAACTGATCCATGATGACTTTTTTCACCAGGGTAGCAGCATCGTTGCCCTCGCCGAAGAGCCAAGTTTGGAAGCGATAGAACAGGTCGATTTCCATGCCGCGATAGCCCCAAAAGAGCATCATTAAGCCAAGGCGTTTCAGCCGTCCTTCCATCGGCAGAGTGCCCAGGACGCTTTGCACCATGAACGGCATCACAGCGGCGGCGAAGATGGTGGAAGCAAGCGAGAAAGCATAGGACGAGCGTATCTTAAAGGCTCCGATGGCTTCCCAGATGCTCGCCACGGAGGGCATGAAGTAGTAGCTCGCGACAAGGGCGATGACCAGCGCATTGAGCAGCAGGCAGGGCAGCCAATTCTGCCGGAATACCGCGCCTATCGTGGCGAAGATGCCGGGGCTTTGAGGCGTAGCAGCGGGCATAGTTGTTACAACGCAGCACGCTCGTTATCCGAGTTACGCCCGCCCAAGGTCAGGAAGGCAATCAGCACCACCAGCTCACTCGTACCAAAGGCGATCTTGATCCAATAAGGCAGCACAGGGGCGTGGTACTGCGACATGAAGGCCTCGACGATGCCTGCCCACACCAGCATCACCGCGACACCACCGATCAAGGTAGCCAGATCGGGCACCACCAGTCGCATCCGCGTGCGCAAGCCCTCGCGCGTGCCCCAGCCGATCATCGCGCGAGCGATGACGAAGCCCGCTTGCCCTGCGAGTAAGATCGCGGGTATCTCGATGGTGCCATGCGGCAGCAACCAGCCGAGCAGGAAAACGAGCTGCCCATCGAGTATATAATCCACCGCCACCGCACCCAGAATAACGCCGTTGTAGAAGAGTAGAATCACCGTGCCAATGCCCCAGGTAAGCCCCAGCGCCATGGTGTTGATCGACACGCCTATGTTGTTCGCCATCAGATGCGCAGAGAACTGCGACTTCGCCCCTTCCAGATGATCCCAGTGCCGCGCATCGGTATCCTCCTCCATCGCCACACGCTGCGAGGGCGTCATCTCCACCGTGTGGGAAAAGGGCGAGAGCGACTCCATCGCATCGGGTTGAATGCTCACCAGCAAGCCGCCGACGAGGGCACCCACAAGCGTCAGCGCGATGCTCAGCCACAGCCCCCAGATCTGCCGCCGCACCGTCGCGGGAAAGGTGCGCAACAACCAGTGCATCGGTTGAAAATGATGCCTATCGACTTGTGACGAATGGATCTCGGCATAGCCCCGAGCCACCAATGACTCCAGGTAAGACCGCAGTTCCGGCTCAGCATTCGCCCCGCCGATGCGCCCCAAGTCTGAGCAGGCACGCTGGAACAGCGAGAGCACCTGGCGGCTTTGTTTCAGGTCGCCGAGATCCAGCGTCTGGTCGTCGATACCCGTCAGCGCCTTCTCCAGCGCCTGCCAGTGAGGCCGCTCCTTTTCCACAAATCGTGCGAGGTCGATGATCATAAAAATTTCACACAAGCTGCCGCTTCTTCACCTTCAAGTATTCCGACACCACATCGGCCACCAGACTCTCCTGCATACTCGAGGTGAGATGCACGCCACACTGCTTGAGTCCGCGTGTCGTCTCTTGCAGATCGCTCCACATCAGATGGCCCGCGAGGCGGCGGTATAAATCATCAGCATGGGTGATGTCATCATTTTTGCCAAACAACGGCATGAACTCCCGCGAGCCCAGCACATGCACCAGCACCACATGCTTGCGCGACGCATGGCGCACCGCCTCGGCGAAGGATTCACTCAGCCAGGGTTCCCCGAGATCGGTCAGAATGATCAGCAGCGAGCGATGCCGTAGCTTGTTGCCCACCTGGATGAATAACTCCTCGTAATCCGGGCTCACCACACGCGGTTGCAGCGTGTAGAGCACCTCGCGACAGGCATTGTAGTGGGCGCGCCCACCGCCCGCAGGCAACGTCGTATGCACCTGGTCGCTGAAGGTCATCATGCCAAAGCGATCATTCTGCTGCTCCGCCGCCAGCGCCAGCACCAGCGTCGTTTGGATGAAGCGCTCGCACTGCGTCTTCGGGGCGAAGCGGGCTTCGTCAGCCGAGGGTTTAGCGTGATGCGCCTCTAGCTCCAGTGGCCGAGCACTGCGCCGCGACACATCAATGATGACGTGCATCTCCTGCGTGCGCTCGATTTGATACATCATCGTCACGGGGAGACGGCGCTTGGCCGTGCCCTTCCAATAAATATCGCCGTAGCTATCCCCCGGCGCATAACTCCGCAGTTGCTCAAACTCACGCCCCTTGCCCAACTGCCTCACTTGATGCACACCGAGCGCACCGCGCCTGAGAAACAAAGGCGCAAGCACATGCCGCTCGCGGTTTAAATCCGGGTACACGCGCACCTCACACACACAGGGCACAGACCCGCGCATCTCCCAAAAGCCCAGCCCCGACGGCGTCTCAATGTAGGCCCGCTCAAAGCGATACGGCCCACGTTCCAGAGCCAGCACCGACCACTGAATCTGCGCCGCCAAAGCCGATGATGAATCCGCGCCAGCCAGAGTGAATTCCAGCACACCCTCGCGAGCCTCCAGCTCGCGAGGAAAGGCCAAGCCCACACGCAGTAATGGGCAGCGGCGATGACGATCTTCGACTCGGGCAGACAGCTCGAAGCGCTTGCCTTTCGAGGTACGCAGCAGACTAGGCAACACCACCGACACGCCGTGCAGCCGCCCCCAGGACAGCACCGCATCCATGGCTACGGCAGCCACAACCAACGCCATCCCCAGCAGCAGCACATTCCCCGGCACACCCACCATGCCCAGCACCATCGCCACTGGAGCAATGACCAGCGCGACGAACCAGAGAAGGCGTTTGGAGGGAATAAAAGACATGGGAGAGAGCGCTATATTTAGAGGCCAGTCGCCTAATGTGGAGGCCTCTCCCTGCACATCGCAACCCTTATTCCATAAGACCTGGAGCGGGTGATCAGAATCGAACTGACGTGCCATCTGGCTGCATTATTGCACTTGTGTTTCATTGGTTATACAGGATAATGAATGGCATACACCGCCCTAAACCCGAGCACAACTTTTCCCGTTTTATTTCCCATTATGGCTTCCATCCTCACCCGCCAAGACTCCCGCTTTTTTATCGCCTCGTTTCAAGACGCGCAGGGCCGATGGCTCAAGCGCTCCACCAAAGTCCCGCTGACGCCAAAGCCGGGAGACAAGCAGCGCAGTGCCGACTTGAAACGTTCCGCGCTAGCTATCGCCCACGAATTCGAGACAGCGGCACGCACCCAGCGCACCGCCCGCCAGACCCGCGAAGTCATCGCCGACTTGCATGAGTCGTTGACCAAGGAACATCTGCCACAGCGCAGCGTTCGCGATGCCGTGGCCTCATGGCTTGCCCGCAAGGCTCCCGAGGTTGCTGATGCCACGATTGTTTTCTACCGTGCCTCCATGGCCAAATTCCTCAGCTTCATCGGCGACGCCGCCGCCGATGGCGATTTTAACCTCGTCACCCGCGACACTGTGACGCGCTACCGTAATGACATGGCAGCGAAGCTCTCGCCGGTCAGCGTCAACCATGACCTCGCCGCCCTTCGTCAACTCTGCAAAGACGCCCGTCGCGACGGCGTGTTGATCTCCGACCCTGCCGAATTCGTGGACAAGGTGAAGAAGGCGAAGAACGAAACGCCACGCAGGCCGTTCAGCCGCGAGGAGCTGGCCAAGGTGCTTGCTGGAGCGAATGATGAATGGCGTTCAATGGTGATGTTTGGCCTCTACACCGGCCAGCGCCTCGGCGACATCGCTTCATTCCGATGGGACTATCTCGACATGAAAGCGGGCGTCATCGTCTTCACCTCGGCAAAAACTGGGCGCAATATGACCATCCCCATCGCTGCGCCGTTGCGCCAGCACATCGAAGGCATGACGCAAACCAAGGGACTCATCCATCCCAGCGTCTTTGCCCTCACCCGATCCGCTCGCAGCAATCAGTTTGCCGTCCTCCTGGCTGATGTAGGCCTGCGCTCCAAGACGCCCTATGAAGAAAGCCACGGCAATGGGCGCAATACCTCACGAGGCAGCAATGACCTCAGCTTCCATTGCCTGCGGCACACCGCCGTCACGCTGCTCAAAGAGGCTGGCGTTTCCGCCGCCTTTGTGATGGAGATCATCGGCCATGACAGCGTGGCGATGAGCCAGCACTACACCCATATTGGCATCGAAGCTCTCGCCGGGGCAATGGCGAAGATGCCGGACGTTGCTGCCTCGGCATGACGATATAGAGCAACAAGCCCGCCCCCAGCAATGGACGGCGGGCTTTTTTGTGCCCTGGAATCTATGTGAACCACACGGATACAAATTTTTATTGACATTGCCCACGGGTTTAGTCAACAATGCCCGCGAGTTGAAACGCGCTTCACTCAGCGCAGGGCAGGAACACTTCTGACGCCCGGAGGATTACCACGCAGGCCGCAAGCAACGCACCCGCCCCACAGGCACGCGCCGCGCCCACTTCGCCAGGGACGCACCGCAAACGCAGGCATCGCCGCGCCCTGCCCCATCCTCCGCCGTGGCTGTTCCCTTACTCATCAAATTTTATGCCCACCACTCTAGGCCAGGCCGGTCAACACACCGTCACCGCCGAATCCGTTCTCAACTCGCTGCGCCAATCTCGCGGCAATTTCAGCAACACCGTCTATGCTCGCATCTGCGCGGTTGACCCTTTTTTCAAGCACATCTCCACCGAGAAGATGGCGTTCCCTTCCCAGAAGGGCGACACCTATGAGCGCGAGGTGATGCACGTCACTACGCCGAATGAAACCGACCTCGGCGCATGGACAGAGATCCGCAAAGCTGGCCCAGGCTACAATCCGAGTGCCGATAGCTATGAGGATATGCTGCAATACGGCAGCTCGAAGCAGTCTTGCCGGTTGTTCCGCAAAGGCTTCCGCACGCCGAACTTCAACAAGATTTCCTTGGCGATCACTCACGACCGCGACCAACAGCTCGCTAACGTCAAAGAAGCGCTCATCACGCACACACTCGGCATCTGGCCCGCTTGGGCACGCCGCAGCTTCCGCCGCTCCGTCACTTGCCGCACACTCAACGGCACCTACGGCCACATGGCCGAAAACGATGGCGGCTATCTCGCTGGCATCACCCCTGACAGCCTGCTCACGCATGGCGGTCTTGAGATGATGCTTCCCGGCATTATGAGCACGCCGACGATCTCGGATACCCCCGGCATGAAACTCATGTCCAACATCCCTGACCAAGTCGTCTTCATGGGCTACCAGGAATTCACCGCCTTGGAGCAGCAGTATCAGAACTCGATCTTCTCCAAGGGCTTCCGCGCCCCCGATGTGACCGTTCCTGAGTTGGGCCTCACCGGCAAGAAGATCGGCAAATACCTCTTCATCCTGGAGAACTTCCCCACTCGTTTCCGCGCCCCCGTCGGTGATGAAACTTGGGAAGATTGCATCGTCCCCCACACCATCAAAGTGCCAACAACCGGCGGCGCTGTGGTGGGCTACAAGGACGCCGCGAACCCTGCCTACTACGACCCCAGCATCGCGCTTTACAGCGAGGCCAAGGTTTACAACGTCGGCAGCGTCATCTGGTTCACCCCTCCCGCCGATGTGCTCAAAGGCATGAAGTCCAACGAGGTTTTCCAGTTCCCTGTGTCCACCTACACCGGCGAATTCTTCCCCGTGAACCTTGCCACCCGCGAGGATCCTGAGGCGGAAAACATCTTCTTCGCTGCCAAGTATATGGCTGGCATGATGGGCGCAAACCCAGGCCGCTCCCGCTGCGTGCTCGCTCTTGCCGCTCATCCCGTGCATGAAGCCTACACGCTCACGGGTGTTGTCCCCGGCACCGTCGGAGAGTTCTTCGCTCGCCCCGTGCAGATCGCTAGCGTCCACCCGAACGGCAACCTGTTGCTGTTCATCGCTGGCACGCTGCCCACCACGCCTCCAGGGCATTCGCTCTGGATCGTGCGCAGCGACGGCACCAAGTATCTGGTGGCATCTATCGAAAGCACCACCGTCACCGCTGGCAACAGCGAAGTCGCGGCGGGCGTTACCTTGGAGATCATCATGGACGACACCGCCCAACAGGCCATCGACCCCGAATCCTGGACGAAGATCAACTGCCTCAAGGACTTGGCATAAGCCATCCGGCCCCAGTATTGCAATAACCCGCTGGCAGACCGGGTAATGTCTGCCTCATCTTTTACCTCTTCACACGCCATGAAATTTCTTGCTCTCATCCTCTCCTTTGTTGCCTCGGTAGCTCTTGCCGTGACTCCCGCCAATAGCGGCTTTGCTTATTACGGCGGCGCTGCCGTCACTACCGTTGCCGTCGGCACCGCTGGCACCGGCTACACCTCCATTCCCACCGTCGCCTTCACCGGCGGCAGCGGCGGGGTGCAGGCCACCGGCACCAGCACCCTCAAAGTCGTCGGCTCTGTCACCATCACAGCAGGCGGCACCGGCTACACCGTCGGCAACGTCCTCACTGTAGTTGGCGGCACAAAATCCACGGCAGCTACGTTGACCGTCTCCACAGTCTCCAGTGGCGTTGTTACCGCCGTTACCATCACCAACGCGGGCGTCTATACCGTCATCCCCACCAATGCCGCAGCCACCACCGGCGCAGGCACAGGCTGCACCGTCACCCTTGGTTATGGCGTCGGCACCGTCGTAGTCGTCACCAACGGTAGCGGCTACCTCACTGCTCCTACCGTCGCCTTTAGTGGAGGCGCTGGCAGTTCCGCCGCTGCCACCGCGACTCTCGGCGGTGGAGCCACCGCTGCCAATGCAGTGCCATTCAGCGAAATATTCCCGCAGACAGACAGCGTTATCTCTGCCATCACTTATCCCTCCGCTGTGGTGATCCCAGGCCAGACACAAAACCCTGCCCTAAATATCAGCTACCAGGGCGACACTGCCATCATTGGGAAAACATTAACGGCAGGCCGCGTCTATAAAATCAGCGGCAACAGCGTCACCTTCAGCAGCGGCACGGGATTGCTTACAATCCGCCAAAACCGTTAATGAAAAAAACAGTGTAGCCTTGCGATCCGTTTGGCTGCATTGTTGCAGTATCTTATTGCATCACGATTATGATTGCCGAAACACTCCAAGCCTCCATCGCTCCAACCATTGGCAAGAAGCTGGCCGTCATCGGCGAGGTGAACAATCCCATCCCTCGCACCTTCATAGCCACCACAGACGGCACGATTACCTTCGATTCGCTTGAGGGCGAAAACGATGTGCCCGTGCCTGTTATCGGAGGTGTGATGTATCCCACGCGAATCCTCAAACTAACCGCATCTACGGCTGGGGCCGTTGTCCTCCAATGGTAGGCATCATGGTATCCGTCGCCATCTCATCGTCCGGCAATCTCCACTCAGGCGGAGGCGGAGGCGATCCATCGCCCTCAGCCCCCGTCAACGTCGCGCCGCCTTCTATCGACATCGGCGACGGCCTCGTGGGGACTACGGCGACGAGCACGCCCGCAGTGTGGGATGATCCTGGCTACACGATCACGCAGCAGTGGTGCACTAACGGATTCATCATAAGTGGAGCAACCGCGACGACGTTCACGCTGACGGGGGGCATCGCAGGGCAGACGCTGACGATGCGCGAGACGGCGACGAATGCAGGTGGCAGCACGGATGCGAACTCGAACGGGGATACGACTGAGGCGTTGAGTGCGCCCACTCTGAGTGGTGCCACGATCATCGAAGCTCGTGGCTGGATTGGCGACGAAATGGAGTCAGGCTTTAGCTATGGTAGTTTTGGGAACCCGCCCACTACCGACCCTGTCGTCTATGAGTGGAAAGAAGGAACTGACCCATATGTGGTTGGAAATGACACGCATGTAATTGCAGCGCTCTCAACTGACTATTATTTGCGAGTGAGCCTCACGAACGGTCAAGGCACAGGCAGCGCCACCTCAGCGCCTTATAGCTCAGCGGGTAATGTCGGAGCGACGAACTTGACTGCGCCAACCGCAGTAGCTCAAGGAGGCTTTAGCCTCGCCGTCACGTCAGATGGCACTTGGTCTGGCAACCCGGCCCCAACTCTTGCCTCTTACCAATGGCAGTATGAGGACATCGTCAACGGCTGGACTGACATATCTGCTGCGAACGGCAGCTCCCACAGCGGAATGGCCATGGTGAACTATCGCTGTGTAGTCTCCTATTTCAATGCTGGTGGATCAGCTAGCCAAAACAGTAACGAAGTTGTCGCAGTCGCTTAACTTTATGCCCTACCAAAACATACCCAAAGACCAAGACTCCAGCCCCGCAAGCTGGGCCATCGTTGTTGCCGTGCTACTCGGCCTGCTCATCGCACTCTGTTCGAGTTGCACCGTCCACCCCTCAGCTCGTATGCCCGACGGCTCGCTGTTCACTCTGGGCGGCAGTTTCGCAAGCAAGAGCACCACGGAATGGGCGACGATCACCACGCCCGATGGCACCACATTTCAGTATAGCTCGACGGGCAAAGACGACACCATCCTCGCGCAGAAGATGGTGCGGGCTGGGCTTTTGAAGGCTGCAATCCCCGCCGTCTCTGGCGTGGTGGACAGTGTTGGAAAGGCGGTAAAGCCATGATCACCCCACCTCTATGCAAAGACTGCCGACACTACAACGAAGGCGGATGCAAGCGTCTCGATTGGATCGACTATGAGGATGGCGAAATCGCCCACAACGACACGCTCTCGGCGTGGCAGGCTCGCGTTGAGCACTGCGGCATCCAGGCGGCGATTGGCTTTGAGCCAAAGGCAATCTGTGGAGAACCCGAACAATGTGGGGACGGAGAAGAATGAACTATGACACATCATCAATATTTGTGGGTCTAGGCCTATTTGTGCTGCTCGTTTTTGCTATCGGCGCAATCGCACATGCTTTCCCATTCTCGTGGGAAAGCGCCAACCGTGAAGCTAAGCGCAGGAGCTTGAAGGGTTGGCGCTTTCAAGTCCAGCGTCGGTGGTATGGTTGGACCGTCGTGGATACGGGCAGGGAACCATGAAACTCGCCACCATTCTCATCCTCCTCTCGCTCCCAAGCTGCCACGTCTGGCGTGCTGCAATGCAAACTAATCCCCATCGTCCCCACCTGCTCCCTATCAAGCCATGACTGTCGATAACGCCATCATCTATTCCCTCATCACCTTCCTTGGTGGAGTTATTGGCTTCATGTGGCAAAAGATGAGTAAAGACCATGACCTGTTAGTCGCCCGCGCCGATGCCTGCGAGTCTGACAGGCATAAGATGCACGCGCTGATTGCTGAACTCACGGGTGACTCTGAACTCCTCGCCCGATGCCCAGCACCCCGTTGCCCGATGCGTGACGATGCGCCCCGCAAAGAGACGACAAAAATCTTCCCTCGCCCTCGCGCCGCATGACCCCAGTAACCCGATACCTCCAAGCCAACCCAAGTAACACCAATCCTATGAATGAATCCAAACCGCCCCGCTCACTCTTTGCCACCAAAACCGCCGTTGCTCAATACGTCGTCGCTGCCGCTGGCGTCGCCGCCCTCATTTGGCCCCAAGCTCAAGAATTCGTCGCCTCTCACGCCTCCGCTATTCTCTTCGCCATTCCCATCGTCAATCTCGCGATCCGCCTTGTCACTCATGGCCGCGTGCAGCTTGTCGCTGAGTAGCTGCACCGACACGCGTGACGCCCATACCATCCTAAGTTATCCCTATCTCATGGATGCCGAAATCATCCGGCTCGCTGGAGATGAAGACAACGCTTTGATAATTCTGAAACAAGCCTCACTATGAATACAACAAACCTAACATTTGGCGAGGCAATCGCCTCACTCAAACTTGGATACAACGTCCACCGCTCAGGCTGGAATGGAAAAGGCATGTTTATATGGCTCAATCCAGGGTCTTGCGACATGCCACTGTCCGAATTGGCGGTGGGGCATATTGAAGGCATCCCCGCGAACCTTTTTAGGGCTGGAGATTCTGGCACCGTGTGCCGCCTGCCCAACTTAAACATGAGGTCAGCCAACGGCAGCACGGCAACAGGCTGGGTTGCTTCACAATCGGACATGCTCGCAGAAGACTGGTGCATCAACGGCCCAATGTAACCACCATGATCCTCGCCGAAAGCCCCCCCCCACCTCCCGTCTTGATCGTCGCAACGATCTTATTCGCCATCGGGTTATTTCTACTCGCGGCGAAGAACCTCCCAAGATTATGACAACCTCCGCCAGACTCTACCAAGCCGCCCTTCGCTACCTCGGCACCAAGGAAGTCCCTGGCCCTGCCAGCAACTCCACGATTCGAGCTTGGATCGTGCTAGCTGCCGATTGGCTGGATAAGGACGACAGTAAAACGGCGTGGTGTAGCTGCTTCCGTGGCGCGATTGGCCTAGAGACGGGAACGGGCGTTGTCAAAGCTCACTACCGCGCTGCCTCATGGGCAACGTGGGGTAAGCCAGTTAGCCTCAATAATCCAGAGACATGGCAGCAAGGCGACACCATCGTCATGGCTCGCCCCGGCGGCAACCATGTAACACTGCTAGACCGCGTAGCTGGTGGCTTCGCCTACTGCCTTGGCGGCAACCAAAGCGACGCCGTCACCATCTCCCGCTTCGCCCTCGATAAAATCACCGCCGTCCGCCGCTAACTCCATGCACACCCTCACCTACACCTTCGCCGGGCCACCACACAAGGCACCCATCACCAGCCAAGTCGGCGATCCCGTCGTCTGCAAACTGCTCGCCGACTACGCCAACCTCAGCACCAACAACACGCCGTTCGTGGGCGGTAGCGTGGCCAGTGTCACCTATGCCTCCAGCAAGTGGAGCTACGTGGTCAACATCCCCACACTCGCCCTCGTCGATGGCACCAGCGCCCCCGGCAAATTCACAGGAGCCCTCGCGGCGATGTCTGCCGCCGATCAACTAACGTGGGCCGTGCTCAACATCCTCACCCCTGATGAAGCGGGCGGGCTCACACTCACGGGGGACGTGTTATCGACCCCCGGCAGCACCGTCACCACGCTCAAGACGCTCGCGCCTAGCGTCGCTGGCACCTATGGTGGAGCGTTGAATGCCGAGGGCGCAACGACCGCCCGCAGCGTGCCTGTCATTACCGTTGACGCCAAGGGCCGCGTCACCGCCGCATCTAGCGTCAACATCTCACCACCTCCCGACCTTGGCGAGCCGAATGCGGGGGTGCTCACTAACTGCACGGGGTTGCCCGTAGCTACGGGCATCAGTGGATTGGGCGATGGTATCGCCGATATGCTAGCGAATGACATGGATGCCCTTCATGTGACGGCTCTAGCGACGCCTCCCGCAGACAACGGCTCACCCGTGCTCAAAGGTTTTGCCCTCGGGCAACCAGTTAGCGGAAGCCTCATCAACTGCACGAAGGTTGGCATCGCATCTCTGTGCAACGGAGTGGATGTGAGTCAGAACCCCATCGCCCTTGGCAATTCTGTGCTCACGCTATTGGCGACCAATCTCGGGGCAGGCGTCACGACCGCTCTTGGTGTAGCGCCTCACCTGCCTGGGGGAATGGCTTTAGTGGGCGGCAGCCTCGGAGCGCCGAGCAGTGGCACCCTCACCAACTGCACCGGACTACCCCCCTCTGGCGTTGTCGGAACAGCGGCAACCATTAGCGGCTCAGAAGTGCTCATCAATAAGAGCTACATGGGCAGTAGCTTAGCCGTTACAGGGGCCATCACCAGCACAGGTGTTGGTGCCGCTGGCATCGGCTACGCCGCAGGCGCAGGCGGAACGGCAACTCAACTCAGCACGCCCACCAACGTCAAAACCAACAGCGTGACACTCAATAAAGTAGCAGGCACCATTACGACGAATAATGCAGCGCTCGCCGCCGCGACAAGTGTGTCATTCACATTTAACAATGACACCATCGCCGCAGACGACATGGTGATTATGCAGATTGTCACAGGCCCAGCAACGGTGGGCTCCTATGCCTTCCGAGTAGTTTCGGCCAACGGATACGCCACTATCACCATCCGAAACACCACAGCAGGGTCTCTTTCAGAAGCCATTGTGTTCAAGTTCATTGTTTTTAAATCCGCCATCACCTAGTCTCCTATGTCCTGCCATACCATCCCCGCCTGTGCTGCCCCGCAGCCCACCGTCATCGTCGCCCCGCCCTACCCCACCGACAGCGACAGCGCCGTTGGCACCGTGACGGGAGGCTCTGTCTCAGGCCTCAACACCAACGCCTTCCGCTACCCTGTCACCACCATGAGCGTCACCATGCCCGCCGTGGCCGGACTGGCGCAAGTAAGCTCCCTGGGCGCGAGCCAGTGGGCCGTGCCCGGCTTGCTCATTTGGGTGCCATCGTTCTCGGGCTACATCAGCGTCACGGGCACGAGCGGCGACCTCATCACCTTCCGCAACCTTACCGCTCCCGCTGGCTCGATTGTAAGCGCTGGCACCGTGCTCGTCGTCGGCCCGCCCCCGCAGGCCACGGAGGAGGGTGAAGTATCCACCGTGACAGCGCTCGACTCCATCAGCGGCGAGTTCAGCGGCCTTCCCGTGAAGATGGATTACACTCTCGGTCAAGGGATGCACGGTGGCAGCAACGGATGGAAGCGCCTCGCGCTCAACCCCTTCCGCTACATGCCCTCCACGCCCGAGTTGCTAGTTGTAAAGCGTGATGCCGTCAATTCCGCCAGCGGCACTAACACTTACGCCGCCCATCTCGCGGCACCTATTTGGGGAGGCGTCGGCGTCCCCGCCCCAGCCACCATCACCTTTCCCTCATTCCCCGAACTTGACGCAGGACTCACCGTTCGCGCCTTAGTGGAGGTTGAATGGGTTATGGCCTGCCAAGTCGAAGGAACACTCTGCGTTGAAATCACCATCAACGGCGTTACGAAGCGCGTGGTGCAATTCTGTGCTGCGCTCGCCGCCAGCAGCACGGCAGCCGGAGGCGTGGGCGGAGCGCTCGATACCAACATCCGCCACGAGGGGCCGAGCGGCACCTATCAGGTCATTATCCCTGTTCCGGCTGGAAACACCGCCGTCAATGTCGATACCTACGTGCGCAAAAACGAACTCACCTCGGGCGCTCTCGACGCCAATACCCACTACGTCTTCACTCATCGCGTCCTCGGCTACTACTTCTAACCGATGCCAATAGTCTTCCAGCACTACGCGCAAGGGGTGAACGCCTCCGCTCACCCGCGCCTACTGCCAGACGGCACGCTCGCCATACTCACCAACGGCAGCGTCACGAGTGGATTCTGCGCCCCGCGCCCGCCGTTCATTCAGCACCAGCTTGCCTTACTCGACAGCTCCAGCACCAAGCGCTTTGGCAAGGGCGTGGTGCAGGGCGCTGGCCTCTACCTGAGCGAGCGCGGGCCGTGTATCATCCTCGCCGCCGACGGTTACCTGTTCCGATTCGACCTCACCGCCGACACCCTGGAGCGCATCGGCAACAAGGTCTTTTCGAGATTCAGCGAGCGTGTCAACTTTTGTCAACGCGGCCCCTACTTCATCGCGCAAGATGGCATCTCGCCGCCCGTCGTCATTCGCCACAAGGCCGTCACCCAGGGCACTCATCCCACGCGCAGCGTGCCGTGTGGCACCCTCATGGCCGAAGGATGGGGGCGGCTCGCTGTGGCCTCGCCATGCCGCACCAAGATTTATTTCTCCAATCACATCGCCGATCCGGGCACCGATAACAATGGACGCGACACCGACGCCATCGCCAAAGAACTGCTCTTCACGGAGGACACGAGTTACTTCAAAAACACCCGTTTCTTTCGCATCCCGCAGTCGTCAGGCAAAATCATTGGCATGACCTTCACGCCGTCCCTGAATGGCGACGGCGATCTTGGGCCGCTTGCCGTCTTCTGTGAAAAATCCGTGTGGCTCTACAACACCCGCGTCGCCCGCGAGTCATGGGGCGAGCAAGACATCGCCTCCAACCCACTCCCCAAGATCGGAGCCTGCTCACCTGACTCGCTCATCGTGCGCGGCAATGATATTCTCTTCAGCGATTCAACCGGGCGCATTCAACAGATGCGCATCGCCGTGCGCCGCAACGACGACGCCCGACTCAAAGCCTACGACGCCAACGTGTGGCCGCTCATCGAAGGCGATCACGATACCCACATTCATCGCCGCCTCGCTGCCCATCTACCCGAGCGACACACGCTCATCGCCGTTCACCCCGAGGTGATCCATCGGGACGACGGACGCACCACCATCCGCCACAAGGCATTACTTGCCCTCAACGAAAACCCCGTCATCGAAGGCGCACAAGCCATTTGGGACGGCGAGTGGACGGGCGTGCATCCTGTGGCGATGATCGTGGCCCCATGGCGCGGCAGAGAGACGCTGTTCATTGTCTCGCTCGACAGCGACGGCACCAACCGCATCTATCGCCTCGGCAGCGAACCCGGCCCCGATCAAGCCAATGGCCGCAGTTGCCACCAACCCATGACCGCCGTAACGCGTGCCGACACCAGCGCTGAGCCGTTCAAGCCCAAGTCCTACAAGTCGGGCGGAATCAAGATTGGCAACGTCAGTGGCAACGTCAAGATCACAGGCGCTTGGATCAAAGACGGCCAACCTCCGCTGCCGTGGTTCACCGATAATCATCGCATTCCATCGGACTTCGATGGGGCATTCTCCCCCCCTCAAGATTTGCCCAGGCTCACGCCACCCGTCACCCCTGGAGGTAGCTTCACCGATGCCGCCGTCGCCATCACCATTCGCGGGCAAGCGAGACTTGAGGACATCGTGATTGAAACCTCGGCTCTACCCATCACCCAGAGCAACAACGTCAACCCTTGCGCCGTCACCGAGCATTGCCGTATCCCTCAACTGTGTTGTGAAACCTACGACCTCAGCCCATGATCACCTCTCCACTCGCCAACGTCTTTAGCGCCCGCCTCGACATCCCGCCGCCGCCCGAATGTCTCGCCAATCCCGCCGCCATGCGGGAGTGGCTGCAAAAGAGCGCCGTCACCATGAAAGCCACAGGCGCGATCTTTGGATACACCATCGGCACCATCGACGCCGCCAGTCCCGAAGATCGCGACAAGCCAAGGTTCAGCTACGACTCCACGGATCGTTACCTTGGCCTCGCCGTGTGGAGCGCCGACCGCCAAGGCTGGACGGTGGGAGGCAATATCGGCGAACTGAAGACCCTCGTTCGCTTTGGCGCTTCCGTTGCTGCCGATCTCGCTGCCCGTCCTCTTGCAGGATGGGTGCTCGCCGATGGCACCGCCGTAGGCGTCCCCGACCTCCGCGCCAGCGCCGCCCACTTCACCGGCACAGCGCCAGATTGGGGAGTTTACACCGTCGCCTACACGGGCTAATTTTTGTTCCATTCGGCCACACTTTTTCCATGCGCTTCCTCGTCTCCCACATCATCGACGTGATCGCCGAGCACATCGGCGGAGGCGGCTCGCAGCTCTGTTCATCTGCCGACGTGGCTCGCGTGTTGAAGCACTACAACCGCATCAACGAAATCCTCATGTCGCACCAGGACTGGCCAGGCACCGAGGATAACATCTGCCTCCCCGTCTTTGACAGCGTCTTCACTTTGCCGCCGCGATTCGAGAGCATTAAAGCGTTTCGCAGCGACGCTGGCACCCTGCCTATCTTGCCCCTCGGCTTCCAATATCTCGAAGGCACATTGGCACAGTGTCACCCGGCCTCAGCGCTTCAATGCCTAGGCCAACACTTCGCCACCATGCGCGATTTGCCGCGCCCGCTGCCCGTGTTCGCTGTCACCGATGCCACCGAGGAATTCACCATCACCATCCACGGCACCGATGAGCAGGGCCGTCACCGCCGCGCTTCTCTCCCCGTGTTGCGAGCCTACCCCGACGTTTCTCCACAGAGCAGCAGCTTCACCTTCGCCACCATCACCGCCATCGTTAAACCGATCACCAAGGGCAATGTGGAGCTTGCCGGGTGGGATGATGCCACGGGAGAAATGCTCTGGCTCTCCAGTCTCGCACCCGATGAATCATCGCCCAGCCTCACCCGCTACACGATCCCCAACTTCGATCACTGCAAACCACAGCACGTCAAGGCCTGTGTCAGCGCCGCCTACCGCGAGCTATGGGACTTGAACGAAGTCGCCATCATTCAGGCGCGTGAACCTTACCGCCTCATGACGCAATCTCTCGCCCACTACGACCGCAGCGAAACCGGCCCCGGCAGCGAGTTCGCCGCCCGCGCCCTGAAGCTGCTCAAACAGCGTTCCGCCAAGGCTAAGATTGGCCAGGAAATCGCCGTCCCCATCCGCCGCAACAACGCCCTACCCAACCGCCACGGCTACTCTGTCCGAGGATGAAGCCATGAACGACCTTGCCCTCCCCTTCCCCGAGCTGGTAGATCGTTGTTACGCCGCGATCTCCGACCTCCTGCCAGCCGTCGAGTGCCCTCTCGCGCATTGCTTCACCCCAGGCCCACCCGCCAGCGGCTTCCACCTCTACTGCCGCAGTCTCAGCATTCCCGCAGGCTCTTTGGTTGTCTCGGAGAAGCACGAAACCGAGCACCCTTACACGCTCTCGCAAGGCAACGTCATCGTGCGCAGTGTAGATGGCATATACCACCTCAACGCTCCATTCAACGGCGTCACCCAACCCGGCACCGAACGCATCGTGTTCGCCGTCACCGATGCCGTTTGGACGACTCAGCACATCGTTCCTGACACCCTCACAGATCCCGAGGAAATCCGCCGCTACCTCTGCGCACCCACCCGCCATCAACCCCGTTTGCAAACCCCCGCCACTCCCCTTTTCAACCCATGAGCTTCCTTGTAGTTGGCGGAACATTAGCAACCGGCGGAGCGCTCACAGCAGGCGTCATCGGTGCAGGCGCAGCCGTCGCGGGCGTCGGCCTCACGGCCTACAACATGAGCGGAGGCGGCACCAAGGACGCCCAGGCCAACGCCTTGCGCGGCATGAACATTGACCCCAAGCTCATTGCCCAAATCCTCGGCAACGTCGAAGAATACAAGCCTGTGAACGTCGGGGCAGTCGTCAGTGAAACCGCCAACCGCAACGCCGGTGAAGGCGTCAATCTCGCCAACCGCAGCGCCAAAAAGCTAAACGCCCAAGCGGTGAAGGACGTGATGGACGCCATGTATCAGCAGTTCGGCGGAAAGGACGCCTACGAGCGTGAGCGCGGCGTCATCCTTGGCAATGTCGAGAGTCACCTTGCGGGCCAAGTCAGCAAGTCCACCGAGGCCGATTTGAGCCGTCGCCTTCTTTCCAGCAACGTCACCGACCTCGGCGAAGGCTCCACCTCCGATGCTATGACGGGCTACCTCGGACTCACCAAGGAAGGCTTACAGAGCCAAGGCCAAGAGCAGTTCCAGAGTCTCTATAATGGCTGGCGTCAAGCGCTGCCGCTGATTAACGGCAGTCAGATTCTCGACCGCTTCACCATCACCCCCGACAACGCAGTGCAGTCGGAAATCGCCAACGCACAGAACGCCTATCAAAGCTCGATGGGTATGGCGGGCCTGGAGATGCAGGGACTGCAATTGCAGTATGGCGCGAACATGAACCAGACCAACGCCCAGCTTGGTTTGATCCAAAGTCAGGCCGCGCAAAAGCAGCAGATGCTTGGCAGCATCGTCAGCGGCATCGGCACCGCAGCAGGCGCGTATGCCGGAAGCCGCACCCCAGGCACCGATGGCCTCAATAAGCCCGTCCTATCAGCCTACCCCGGCGGCACCAATGCGGGCTACAACTACAATCCCAACGTCACCGGCGGAGCGCGGATGCTCTCAGACCGTCCCATCACCTGATTCCTCCCATGCTCCCCCAATTTGACCCCAGCGTTTTGCAGCTCCCGCCAGCGATGGACGTTGGAAGCCTCTTCATGCGCAGCTTCTCCCAAGCCCGAGACACCATCTGGCAAGGTCAGGATCGTGCGCAAAAACAGCAGCAGCAGGCCGAAGAAAACGCCTTTGATGCCGTCATGCGCCCCATCGAATTGCAGAAGGCGCAGCTTGGCCTCGACATGCAAAAAGCCCAGCTCGCGCGCCAGGCCGCTGGCGTTTCCGGCGCACGCGCCAGGACGCAGTCCGAGACGGCGCACTTCTCCGCGCGCGCCGTCGAGTCCCATGCGTTGCTCACCCTTGACCAGGAAACCGCCCGCTTTGAAAACGAATTGGCCGCGACGCGACAGCCCACAGGTCAACCCGGCGATGCCGCCACCGCCGCGAGTGTAGCGCGCTCCGATGCTGCCGTGAGCAAGTCCGGCAAAGATCCCGCCGCCGTCCCCTTGGACGTTTCTCTCGCCCCCAGCGACGAGGCCCCCGCTGCACCTGCGGCTAAACCAGTCATCCCGCCGCGCGTCGCCAAGGTGGAGGCTTTCATTCGGCACCGCGAAAACCTCGGCAAGCTCATCGAATCCGCCACACCAAGCCAGAAAGGAAAATTGATGCAACTGGCGAGCCGTATGGATGAGACCGCGTCACTCGATCCCGACGTGGCCGACGCCATCACCGACCGCCAGCTAAGCCGTCGCAAGGAAGCTGCAAAGGCCCGCATCGAAACCGCCAAATCCTTCGCCCGTGATGGCGCGGGTGCCTACTCCCACTTTATGCAAGGGCGCGACATCGGCAGCATGGATGAGGATGACATCACCGCCGATCATCTTGAGGCCATCGCCTCGGGCTACGAATCCTACGTCGGCCCCAGGGGCAACTGGGAGAAGGATCGTGCCGCTATCCTCGCCGCCTCCACACCAGTGCCCGCCAAGGCTCCCACACGCACCGATGTTGACCGCTCCTATCAGGCGCTACTCCATGCCGCCAAGACCGCCGAAGAAAAGGCAGCATTAAACGCCGCCTATGCCAAGGCGCTTGAACCATTCTCAGGCGTCAGCCCCACCGTCGTCACACCCGCCGCCACGCCCGCCACACCGCCAGGAATCGACCCCGCCTCAGCCACCACTACACGCTCACTGTTCAAATAATCATGGCCTACACCGACACGAACGTTGACGACATTCTTGCCATCGCCAGCGCGGACGGTCACACGCCAGAAGAAACCGCCCAGGCCTTGCGCCGCTGGCAGGGTGGAGTGCTAGAGGAGATGCACGGCAGCGTAGAGCCCGATGCCTTCATGCGCGGACAGTCGCGGCTTGACGAGCAAATCGCCACCGCCACCAGCACCCTCGCCAACCGGCACTACATCGCCAAGGCGGAGGAAGTCATTCCCGACGTGAATGAGCGCATCGTCTGGCAAGAAAAGCTCAACGCCCGCCACCGGGGCAGCGATGGCAACGACTCCGAATGGACGCCCGAGGATCAAACCCGCTTCGACACCATCAACCGTTCCTTCGACGCCCCGGCCTGGAACGCCCGCCGCTCCACTGTGGCCCATCGCCTCGACATCAATGGCGCGGAAGTGGGCACGCTCAACCTCGACCTCGGCGCATCCCCCGGCGAAACCTCTATCGCCACCATCGCTGGCAAAGGCGGCACGAAACACATCGCCATTCCCACGCCTTCGCAAAAAGAAGTGGATCACGAAATCATCGCCGAAGTGGAGAAGGTCACCACGGCAAAAAAGGAGGCAGCAGACCTTCGCCACACCCTCCTCACCATGCCCCCCAATGAGGGGTCTATCGGCATGGTTGCACAAGCGGAGCGATTCGATGGCTTCGCCAAGGAATCTGAGCGCCGTATCTCCGAGCTGCGTAATGGCGGCATCGCCGCCCTGGTGCAGGAGCGAGTCACCCAGAAAATCAAAGACGAGCCCGTCGCCGACAAGGAGCTTGATCTTGGCCGTGGCATTCTCTCCGCGACAGGCAACTTTTTCAAAGCCATCCCCATTGGCGCGGTCAAGGCCAGCGTCAACACCGTGGGCGGATTGGGCGACATCGCCAGCATCGCCATCGGCGACAACGCGCTGGTGCAATGGCGCAAAGAAAACATTCACGCCATCGAAGAGAACGGCCTCGGCGGTATTATCAAAGGTCTAAATGTCAACCCGCGCCAACGCGACACCTTCGCTACTCAAGCGGGCGACGTCATCGGCCAAATTCTCCCCGTCGTCGCCGCCTCTCTCACCACCTCGGGCGCAGCTTCGGCCATCGGCACCGCCAACATCGCCCGCGCCGAGTCCGCCCTACTTGCCGCCACCGATGTCAGCAGCACACTAGCCGCGATGGAAGGCGTCAGCGCCGCCCGCATGGTTGCGGCCAGAGCCATAGCCGTCAACGCAGGCGTTAACGTCGAGTCAGCCATCGCCGCCGCCCCCAAGCTCATCCAATCCGCCTCCCAAGCCACCGCCGCAGGCACCATGTTGCCTATGGGCGCAGCGATTGGCAGCGACCTCGGCGACCACTACCAAATGAACCCTGAGCAGAAGCGAGCCATAACGCTCGCCGGGATGCTCGTCATGCCCGTCATCGAATTAGCCAGTGGCGGCACCCTGCACGGCAAGGCCGCTGCCGCAATGATGGGCGTCGCACCCGCCGCAGAAAAGAGCATCCTTACCGAAACCCTCACCCAGGGCGCGAAGATGGCCGCGATTGGAGCCAGCAACGATCTCGCCGTCAACCTCGTCGGCGCTGGCCCCGGCTACACAGGCGAGATGCCCAACCCATTCGACCTCGTCAACCGCGCCCGTGATTTCGCCCTCGGAGCCATCCCCGGCGGACTCATGGCCTTCGCTACGCACCGAGCCCCGGCAACCAAAACCGACGCCACAAACCCCCACCCCATTCTCAGCATCGGTGGCAAGCCCTTCCAAGTGCCCATCGAAGGCGGACTGCCGCGCCCCGTGATGCCGGAATTGCCCGCCGTGGAAGTGGCTCCCACAGCGGTGGCCGCGCCACCAAAACCCGAGCCAGTCGCACCCGTCGAACCGCCGCTCATCATCGAAGGGGATCCGGCGATGGAGGCCCGCACACCCATCGTTGACAGCATTAGCGTGGAAAAGAATCCATCCGGTAACACTATTGCAAATACGACAGTCACAGAATTTGAATCTGATTTGACGCTTGGCCACATGAGCGCCGATGAGCAAACCGAGGCGACGCGATTTGCTCGCCAGATCGGGGCTGATGTGCCAGCCGCCATTGCTGAATACAATCAACGATTCGGCAAGCATGTCAGTGCCGACAACGCTCGTGAACTTGATCCGATGTGGCAGCGCTCCAAAGAAGATCGCCAACGCCTCTCAGGTGCCCTCGGGGTGCCCGCAGGAAAGCTCGCGCAACTCGTCTTCGATCACCAAATTGCCCAACTCCATGATGCCGATGTTTACATGCTGGCAGGCGGTCAAGCCTCAGGTAAAACCAGTTCCACCAAGGCTGATTCCAGTGCCGCATCCCTCATCTATGACAACACGTTCAGCAATCCAATCAGGGCTGAATCCAACATCGAAAAAGCGCTGGCAGGCAACAATCGCGTCACTGTCCACTTCGTTTACAAGCCGCTAGAGGAATCCATCATCGGGGCTATTGATCGGGCTAATAGCGAAAATGGACGCGTTGAGCTGCCTGGTCAAATGGCAAGAACGCACCTCGCTTCGCAGCGCACATTTTTAGGGCTTGCTGAAAAATACCGCGACAACCCAAATGTCACCTTCAAGGTTACTGATTACACGGGCAACATAGCCAAGCCATCCACAGTCGAAGAACTAGCTGGACGCGCCTACAACCAACCAGTTGAAGAAATCCAGAGCCATGCTATCAGTGTCGCCGATGAATACCTCGCCGCCCACTCCGCCGACTTCGATCAAGGTTTCAAAGACCGCTTCGAAAAAGCATTGGGCGGACGTAGCCCACGAGGAAATGATGGAAAACCTTCGACAGTCGAGTCTCAAGTATCCAGTCCCGCAGGTGCCACCGGGGATCAAACTCCTCAAGCAGGGTTAGCTAAAGAAGAGGTTCCCGCCCCCGCCACCAGCACCAAAAACGCCACCGTAGACGCCGAGCGCGAAGCCCGTGGCGAGAAGCCGATCATGAAGACCGCCGCCCAAGGATGGGGCGAAGCGTGGGGCAAAGCCATGCACACCATCGAAAAGGACGGCGAGGCAGGCCGCAAGCTCGTTGCTGAGATCAACCAAAAGCCGCGTGCTCTCAACGACGCCGAAAACGCCCTGCTACTGCATGAGAAAATCAGCAAGCGCCACGTCACGCGCACCGTCATCAATGAGATCAACGCCACCACCGACGTGCAGAAGAAGGCCGAGCTGCAATTGCGCCTCGCGGAGCACCTCACCGAGCTAAACCAAATCGACAACGCCACCAAGGCAGCAGGCACAGAAACCGGGCGCGGACTCAACGCCCGCAAGATGATGCGCGATGAAGACGATAGCCTGGAAAACACCCTCTCACTCTATCGCGCTGCCAAAGGCGAAGACCTCTCGCCTGTGGAAACCGCCCGCGTGGAGCACCTGCACAAGCAGCTCGATGCCGCCAAGAAAGAGGTGGACGCCCATGAAGACAAAGCCTCCGACCACGAGGCCACTCAGGCCGTGCTCGCCTTCATGGAGGACCACGCCAAAGACCTCAGCGCCAAAGCCAAGGCTGCACGCCAGCGACTCATTGACAACGCTAGCAGGCCACCCAAACGCAAGCCCTCCAAACTCAGCCAACACTCCGACGGCGTTCCAGACCGTGCCGACGCCACGCCTGACATGGTGGACTTCGCTCGCAGTCACAACATCAAGCGCCCGCCACCACAGCGAGTGAACAAGATGGGCGAACTCACCAACAAAGGCGCTGGCGAACACGATGCCCTGCGCTCATGGGCCAAGGACAATCCCACTGAATACCGCGCTTTCACCAAAGAGAGCGGACTCGGCACCGATCACGTCGCGGATGCCGATGGACTCGTCACCTCCGCCATCGGCGCGGGACTGTTGCCAGATGGTGCAACCGTCACCGACCTCGTCAACCGACTCCGCGCCGACATCGCCAGCCGTCGCACGGAGCGCGAACAAGCCGCTGCCAATGATGCCAGCCTAGCCCACGATGAAGCCGAGCATATCGCCGCCGACAAGATCGAGGCCAATGACCTTAAACACGCAGTTGCGGATCAATTCGAGTCCCACACACCCAAGGAAGACATCGTTAAAAACGCGCTGAAGGCAATGCGCGAAGCGGCCAAGGCACGTCTCGACGAGCAGCGGGCCAAGGGTGAACTTTATAGCGACGCACTTGGCCCCCTCGGAGTCGCCTCGCTGCGCATGACTCGCGACCACGTCATCATCGGCGCATCCCACCTCGCCGAGATCGGCCTCGACTTCGCCCGCTGGTCAAAGGCCGTCATCAAGGAGTTTGGCGACCTCGGCGAAACCGCCCTGCGCACCCTCTTTGACCGCTCCAAAATCTTCCTCGACCAGTCCAAGCACGACATCACCGAGCGCGTCGCCGCGCTGGAACGTGCCGCCACTCCCTCAGGCGTTGCCGAGAAGTTCCTCGCCGACGTGAAGAGTGGTAAGACTGATGCCGTCAACCTCAGCCCCAAGCTCGCCCAAGACCTCGCCAAGGCCTACGTCATCGAGGGCGTGGACACCATTCAGGAGCTTGTCGCCAAGGTTCACGCCGATGCCGTGAAGTGGTTCCCTGAACTCACTCTTCGCGACGTGCGCGACGCCATCACCGACTACGGCAAAACCAGCGAGCCCAGCAAAGACCAAATCGCCAAAACCCTGCGCGAATTGAAATCCCAAGGCAAGCTCCTCAGCTCGCTGGAAGATGCCAACAGCGGCATCGCGCCACCCAAACAAGGATTCCTGCGCGGCAAGCCCAGCGAAACCGTGCGCAAGCTGCGCGAACAGGTGAAGGACGTGATGCGCAAGATGGGCATCGAAACCGACGGCAAAAAACAACTCGCCAGCGCCCGCGACGCCATCGTTTCGCGACTCAAGAACCAAGTCAGCGACCTCAACAACGAAATCGCTGGCAAAGCCAAGCAGCGCCCCACTCGCGACGCCATCCCCTACGATGAAGAGATGAACGCGCTGAAGAAGGAGCGCGAGGAACTGCAAGCCTACGTGGACGATCTCACCGGCCCATCCCCCGAGGGCAAATGGAACGCGCTCACCGAGCGAGCCGCCAAAGCCAGCGCCGAAAACTACCGCCGCCGCATCGCCCAAGGCGACCTGCACAACGACCCCGGCACCGCCCACACGCCTACCGCACGCACCAAAGCCGCATTGGACGATGCCGCCGCCGCCAAGGCCGAATGGGAAGCCTTGCGCGAGACAGCAGGCATCACCACCGAGGAAGCCACCCGTGACCTCAACAAAGGCATCGCCCGCCAGATCAAAGCCATCGAAGACAAGCTGGCAGGCAAGCCCAAACCCGAGCCCAGCACACCCGCCAAGGCCGATGCCGAAACCTACCAACTGCGCAAGGAGCTGGAGCGCCTGCGAGAACTCGACAAGGCCACCAAGCCAACCAAGGGCCGCACCCCCAAACAGCTCGCCGATGCCGCCGAGAAAGCCGCCGACAAGCAGATTGCCGAGATCGAAGCCGAGCTGGCCACGGGCAAACAGAAGGCCAAGGCCCAGGGCGCTGAATTCATCCCCGACGCCCAACTGCGAGCCAAGATGGCCGAACTCGAATCCCTCCGTGGCATCCGCGATGAAGCCCGCCGCGCCAAGATCCCCAAGCGCGATCCCGAGGAGCTGGCGTTGGCCCGTGCTCACAAGCGCATAGACAAATCCATTGCCGATGCCGAAAAGAAGCTGGCCAGCAAGGACTTTGCGAAAGCCAAGCCAAAGGCAAAGCTAAAGGTGGATGAAGATCACCTTGCCAAGCAGTCCAAACTTGAAGAAATCCGCCTCAAAATCAAACGCGAGGTATTCAAATTAGAGCAGAGCAAGCGCCCACTGTATTACCGCGTGCTAGATGGTATTGTCCACTGGCAGCGCAGTATCGGCATCCTATCCGGCACCAATGTCTTGATGAAACTATCAGCCGCCGCAGGCTGGAACATGGGCTTTATGCCTCTCCAGCAAATCGCCGGTGAAGCATGGCGCAGAATCCTCCCAGGCATCGCCGCTCAGTCCCCACGCGAGGGCGCGGGCTTTAACGTCAAACTGGAAGCCAACGTGGTGAAGACCGCCTTCATGGCGCTGATCAAGGAGTCGGGCCGCATCATGAAACGAGGCAAGAGTGACCTCGACCTCAAGCACGGTAAAATCAAGCCGCACGACCTCGACCAGAGTTGGATGGACTACTTTGTTTACACCCATCTGGTATTGAAAAATCCCGTCAAACAGGCCGAATTCGCCCGCAGCTACCAGAACCGTTTGCAGTGGCACATGGATCAAGGCTTGCCCTCCGCAGACCCCTACGTCCAGCTCCGCGCCGCCACCGATGCCTACCGTGAATCTGTGCTCAAAGGCAAGGCCGAGGAAGCCGCGTATGTGGATGGCAAACGTGCCATCTTGATGCAAGACAACTTCATCAGCAACGCGTTGAATCACCTATTCACCTCGCTGGAAAACCAGAAAAAAGGCTCACCAAGCACGAACGCCGCCGCCTACACCGTGGGGAAGTTTGGCCGCGCCCTCCTGCCCGTGGTGAAGGTGCCCAGCAACTACGTCGCCAATACCGTCAACGCCGTCATCGGCGTCCCTCGCGCCGTGATGGAAGTGCTTTACCACAAGCTCACCAAAGGCATCGAAGCCATGGAACCCGCCGAGGCCGACGCCGTCTTGCGCCATGCTAAGCAGGGCTCTGTCGGTTTGGCCATGCTGCTCTACGGCTTCCTCAACCCGCAGACCGTGGGCGGCTACCACACCACCGGCGAAAAGCGCGACGAGGAGGATGTTCACCACGGCACCTTCAAGGTTGGTGGCTGGGAAGTCCCTCACCTTCTCGCCCATCATCCGATGCTTGAAGCCATGCAGTTCGGGGCCACCACGCGACGCGTGCTGGACGGCATGAACCGAGCCGGTAGGGAGCCTCTGAAGGTGCCAGTTTACAAGGGTTACTCGCCAGCCCGCAAAGCCGCCGCCATGGCCAAGTTCGAGGCGCGAGTGAAGGAACGCGAAGACAAAGAAATCGAGGCCCGCAGTATCACCGCCGCTATGAAAGCATCTGCTTTTGGACTGCTTGGTGATCTCCCGATGATTCGCGGCGGAGGGACTCTTGACGATCTATTTAATGGCGGGTCGCAGGGCATCAAGGCGTGGACCAGACTTGGGAAAAGCTTTATCGTGCCTGCTGGCCTGCGTGATCTATCTGGCTACATCGACTTTAACGACGAGGACTGGTTCCACGGCAAACCGCGCATCGCCAAAGGCTTCAAAGAGGAAATTCAAAAAGACATTCCGTTTTGGCGGGAATCTCTGCCTGAAAAAGCCTCGAATCATCACTGATTTTTCGGCTCGGGATAAAAGCCGCTTTTGGTTGGTGCTTCAATCATCAAGGCGTGAATCAAAAATTGAGCGCACCAAAGCATCATCCTCGGTATCTCGATCAGGAGGATTAGAATAGGGGCGATGATTCGAGCCAATAGCGGGAATGCCAGAAAACCTAGAGACATGGCATTGAACGCAAACACCAGAAGCTCAACAATGATGAACCCAGATCCAGATGAGAACACCTTGGATAAGCCGTAAGTTATCAAATCCAATGGAATGATTATCGCAAGAAAGCACAACGGCATCGTAGTCCCCCAATAGCCATACTCCTTGGCCATCAGTTTGAAATCGGGTTCTGGAAAGAGTTTTTCAGTCATCGCCCAACGCTGACAGGTGGACTTCAGCCACGTAAAGCCCCTTTTTCACACCCGGCCCATTTTTTCCGCTTGACTTGTCTCCCAATGGGCGACTTAATAGCCGTGTGACCATCACCCAGTGATGCAAACAAAAAGCCCCGCCACCTGCTGAAACAGATGACGGGGCCACATGTGAAACAAGCAGCGAATACCTACCTGAAACACGATGAATCATAATGTCGGAAGAACTGAAGCTCAAGCTCAAAGAGATCCGCGCCCGCCTAGGGCTCACCCAAGCAGCCTTCGCGGCAAAGCTTGGAGTGTCGTTGGACACTCTGCAAAAATGGGAGCAGAACCAACGCACCCCCCGAGGCTTCGCCCTGACCGCGCTCAACGCGGCCCTCGACGCCCTCAAGTAAGGCCGCTCATCCCGCGAGCCCTCACAAAGCTCCTGCGTCGCATTGACGTTGAGCTTGATCTAGACGTAGGCTTTGCCTTTGGCCTGCTCAGCGATGCCCTAGAAACCCTCAGCGAGGGCGATTACGATCACATCTTCGGCGGCTACTCCTTCGATGACCCCAATGCCGCACGCAAAGCGCTCGACGGTATTTTCAAACGCTAGCCCGTCACTTGGGTGAACACACTGAACACGTCCCGCCATTCTTTGAGCAGTGACGGCAGTATTGACAATTCGTGCAGCTACGGCAGTCGCCATTGGGATTGCAGTAGCCTGCCACCCTGCCTCTGATTCGGTTAGCGGCAGGAGTAGGAGTCGGCTTCGGATCATCCCAAATATGCCGAGGCGGATTCATCAAGCGATCAATAAGCGGGATAGTCACCAAAAACGCCATAATCACAACCAGCACTTTCAAGGCCCTCATGCCGGATAATGAACGCAATTTCAACCCAATCAACCCTTCAAAATCACCATGACAACATCCATCGACATCATCACTCCAAACTTCTCCCTCATCGCGCCAGACGCGAAAACCCACATCTCCGCCAAGGCGCTTCACGAATTCCTTGGTGTTCGCCGCGACTTTTCCAACTGGCTCAAAGCCCGAGTCGAGAAGTATAAATTCAGCCTCGGCATCCACTTCTTTCGCTCGCCAGATTTGGCGAATCGAGTTTCAAAAAACGCTGGAATCCTTATGGCAGTAGGCAATCTTGATTCGCCAAATTTGGCGAATCAAGATTCAATGCATGGCGGCGACCGTCGTTCAACCAACTACATCCTCACCATCAACATGGCCAAACAGCTCGCGATGGTGGAGAACAACGACATGGGCCTCGCAGCCCGTGACTACTTCATCCAGTGCGAGGAGCGGTTGCACGCCATCGTCGAGAACCCAATCATCAATCTAGCCATAAAGCTTCGTGCCGCAGGATTTGAAGGCAGAACGCTCATTGGCCTATGCAAGACAGGGTTGCTGCCTTCGGCTCTCCAACCACCTCCGCCCGTCCAACCCGCTCCAGACAACGGCATCGAAACCCTGCTCACCACCTTCATCACCGAGCTGGCGGTGCAATCCCCTGGCGCAAAGACCACCATCCGAATCATCCGTGACCTGTTTGCCGCGTGGCTACACTCCCAGGGCATCGAAACCGCCCTCAGCGTTCAGGCGATGGGCAAAGCGCTCAACGCCATCAACGTGCCCATCACCAAGACCCCGCAAGGCATCCCCATCGTGCGCGGCTACACCTTCAGCGCGTAGCCAAGGCCAAAAACAGCAGGGGCGCGGAATTCAACCCGCGCCCTTTATTCGTTTCACCTCACAAACCACCATACCGCCAACGCGATGCCCGTCACACTAAGCCCAAGAAAGACGCGATGGTATGCGCGAACCTCGGCTGCAAACAACGTGCCGTAACGCGAGTAGCCTACCGCCCTGCACAACGCCAAATAAGAGAGAACAAACGACCCCAGCGACGCCAGAACAAGAATGATGTCAGTCTTCATGGTTCAAGAAAAATGCCGCTCCACATCGAATCCGCCCACACCCTTGTTCACCGCCGCGCCGCCGCTCTGCGCAGGATCAAGCTTTTGATACTCCTTTAGCGCTGCCTCCAACTCCACCACCCGACGCGACTTCTGAGCGGCCACCTCGCGATACACCTCAGCGCTCTCACGCAGCGCCAGCGCCTCCACAATCGTCGCCTCATTGGGAATGTGCCCGCTCTGGAACATCGCCCCGAGCTTGGCCAGATGCCCCTTGCCCGCTGCCGTGCCCATGAACGCATCACCCTTCAACTTCTCCGCGACCGACGGCAGCACCCCATAGAGCTTGTCACCGAACGCCTTAGTGAAGCCCTTGGCCGTCTCGCCCATCACCGCCGTGTCGTAGTCCTCCCAGGATTTCAGCGCCTCGACGGGATTCTTCACCGCCGCCTCTCGCGCCGTGCTCAAGTCCATGAACGCCCTCGCCTTCACTGCGATGAGTCCGCGAGCGTCAGCGTCTTCGATGGCTCCAAGAGCCTTCGCCAGCTTCAGTTCCGTGGTGGCATTGAAGATGGATTCAATCGCCGCCTCATCAATCTCCGCCTCGGCACCTACCGCCTTCGCGCTCGCCAGCAATGACGCCCGCTTGCCGTCGAACTCAGCGCGGAACGCTCCATTGCTCTCCAGCGCCTGTGTGGCCTTGTGAGCGCGGTATTCACTCAGCTCGCCGTCGTTGGTCTTGCGCAGTGTTTCCAACTCCACAGTCAGCGCCTTCACCGCCTCGGATTCCGGCAGCGCCTTCACCCCGGCCTTCTCCATTTCTGCCAACCGCGACCGCAGCTCATCGCGCTCCACGGCCGTAACGCCGAGATCACGCAGCGCCTTCTCAGTCACCACGCGTTGCGCCTTCCAGTTGTCCACCTTGGCGATACCCTCGGGAGCTTCCGGCAGCGCCGACTTCACCCAGGCCTCATAATCGAAGCCAGCGGCCTTGGCGGGCTCAACCGCAGGCACCGCAGCCTTCGCCGCAGGCGTCACCACCTCGGCAGCTTTAACCACGGGAGCACTTCCCCCAGGGCTCAAAGGATCTTCCGCCACCACTAGCGGAGTCACCGGCGTGGCATCACCGCCACCGCCAAACATTTCCTCCACGTTGAAGCCGCCACCTGCACCACCTGCACCGGGTTCATCCGCTGCCTCCATCAAGAATCCTGCTTTTTTGATCATAAAATTTAGTCGTCCTTCTCCAGCTTGTTCAAATCCCGAATCAACTGCGCACGCGGCGAAGCTGGAATGGTCTCACGCGGCAGCGTGCCAGTGATGATACCTGCCAGCGACTGCCAGCCGATCTCCCGTTGCATGATGGATGCCGCCGCCTCGCCTTCGACTTTCGGCAGCACCCGCATCCTCACAGGATCAAGCGCATCCGCCGCCGCACACAGCAGCCGCAGCGGTGAAACGCCCACCATCAACTGCCGCAGCTTCACGCCCGTCTCTGTGTTGAGGAATGCATTCAGCTCAGCAATCGCCGTTTCATCGGCGCGAAACATCGCCAGCGTCATACCGCCCTCGCCGTTCACCGGCACCTTCAGCACCGGTTTAAACTGTCCATCCTTGCGTCTCTCGCTCATTCGATTGGCCTCCCAAATTCATCCATCATCACTGGCACGCTGCCGCCGTGTTGCAGGGACTTAACCGCGTGCTCACGTTCCATCATCGCCATCTTGCGCTCATGCTCTTTGGCCATGAGCTGGCGCTTGAATTCCTCAGTCATGGAAAGTTCCTTGTCCTTCACCGAAATCTGCGGCGTGCGCATCTCCTCCATTTGTTGCGCCTGCCGTTTCTCGTTTTCAGCAGTCAGATGTTGCTCCATCTTGCGCATCTCGTTTTCCAGCACCGACCAGCGCTGAAGGAACACTTCAAACGCCTGACGCATCATCACATCCTGGCTAAACGCCTGCAAATGCGCCTGCGCGTGCGGCTTGGCACGGTTCAGACGGGCGAAGGCATCCGCCTCAGACAAGGCACCGCCATCGCGCCGCTTGATCGTATCCTCGGCCCAGGTTGTCAGCACTTCCAGATGCACGAAGTGGTTGTCATTCGCCCCCAGGTCTTGCTTGGTGTCCGAGGTTTCAAACGAGTTGTTCTCCACCTGCGCACGCCACTTCTCATTGATGGCGAGGTTGTCCACCGGCCCGCCGTAGCCCGTCAGTTCACGAGCCATGCCTGCATCTCGCGTAACCGACTTCGCCACCTCGTAGCGGAATAACTGCTTGCCGCTCTCGGGGTAGGCTCCCACATCGGGCCGAAGATCCATGAGAGCGAGAAACACGTTGCGCGGATTGCCGTCGCCAAAAGCAGAGCGGGCCTTCACTTCCGAGATCGCCTCGAAGTCTGCCGTCGTCACCCCAATGGCCGCGAGCCGTGCGTAGGCTTCCGCCACTTCCTTGCCGCCGGGAGCGTCCTTTTTCGTCTTCCAGATGCGCCAGAAGCTCACCTGATACCACTCCGTGAGCTGGCCCATGAACCAATCCACCTCATTCGACTCCGCGCCTTGATTCTGTTGGTGTATCAACCGCGCCGCCGTGGCGGTTTGGTCAGGCGTACGCTGCGAGGCATCGACCCCGCCGAGCGCCCCTTGACGCTGATTGCCAGCGCCCTGGATTTCCCGCAGCACCTCCATGCCCCGGCGCGTGGTATCAGGAAACTGTGTCGCCGCAAGACTGAGGCCGGTTGGCAGCAGCGTGAGCCCGCCGTAGGTCTTCATTTCCATCGCCAGCCGATGCAGATCGTCGTCACCCTGGCCTTGTAGAACCGTGCCGCCCGTGGTCAACCAGTCGGAAATGAAGCGATTGCGTGCCAGATTCTCCACGTCGAAGAACGGCAGCATCTCCATACCGATGCCGCGCAGCGCCTTGATGTCGCCCTTGCCGATGGCCAAAGGAAACAGGTGCAGCGTGTCGGTCATCGACTTGTGCCGCCGCTCGCCCTTGAAGATGAAGCCGTCATCCTCGCCGTGGGTGATGAAATACTCAGACACCGCGCCGTCGAATTCCTTGACGTAGAACTGATAGCCCTTCACCGCGTCACCGTAGGCATCGGCGAAGAACAAGTCGCGCCCGTCATCCGCCGCCGTGGCGAGATCAAGCTGCACGTCGCGGCCCACATCACCGGCGTCCTTCAGTCGCTGAATGACTTTCTTGATCGACTCCACCTGCCAGCCCAGCTCACCGGCCTTGCCCGCCGACTTGCCGATCTTCGCCAGCAAATCCACCGTCTTGAACTCCGTGCGCACCGCAAACCACGGCCACTCCGCCACGTCGAGACTCGCGCCGATGGGATAGATCAAGTCGCGAGGATGAAGGCTTTTCCAGTGCCATGACAGAGGGCGCGGGAAGTGATAGATGCCGTAGCCGTGCGCCCGCCGGTTGAAAACCATGTTGCCTAGCTGCGCCTTCGCACCCTTCCAGCCATCGACAATTTTCTTGTGCTCCTTTTCAATCTCCGCCAGCCGGTTGCCTATGCCCTGAGTCACCGAGTCCGTGCCCAGCCGCACATAAGTTTCAGGCTGAGTTGTCAGGTTGAAATCGACCAGCGTGGCCTCATCCACCGCCGCCTTCATGCCGCCCCAGTTCACCCGCACCGCGTCGCCCACGCCGTAGGTTTCATCGTTTTCCTCGGGCGGAGCGCGGTCATAGTCCGCCTCGATCATCTCATACCTCGGCAGGAACTTATTCAGTTGCAGCGCTCGCCGGTGAATCATCGAATGCGCCAGCTTCGGGTCGGTGCAGCGCAGCGCCTGTTCATCAATAGGCTTCACCTCGGCGGAAGCCAGCGCCGTTTGCGGAGTATCGGTCATTGGTGCCGCCATTGTCGAGGCTTTTGGTGGGATATGTCAACAAAGCAATGCAGCCAAATGGAACACGATTAGCAGGCATTGGTCGGGATTATTGCCGCTTTTCAACGTCCCGCCCCACTTCATCGGACTCCAGCCGCTCACACCAAACCAAGTCCGCATCGGACATCGTGAGGCAGCGCCACAAAAGCCACAAGCGCCATTGGATCTGGCACCAGGAATTGCGCCGCTGAATCGCCAACGCCACCCGCAGACGACGAATCACAGCCCCGCCTCCCGCTTCATTCTCGCCCACTCGCGTTTCAGGCGTATTCGCTGCATTGAGTAGGATTCGCTGTGCATGTGCTATTTGTCGCATATCTGCTTGTTCGCACCCCAGCGCGGGGTGATGCGGAGGCACTTCACGCGGTATCCGTCCGCAATCAGTTCTTCCTTCGTCTTGTGCGTGTCGTGGCAGAAACTTTCCCATGCTCGTTTGGCAGTGTGGCGGATGTGCCGGGATTGAAGCGTGCCCCACACCATTTGCACCGGCGCATAAACTTTCTCGTAGCTCCATGTCCACCACGGACCCTCGAACATGTCGGGATCATTGCGACGCTGTTGGATCGCCGCTTGGCACGGGATGCAGAGATCGCCCAGCGCATACATGGACAGTGGTGCGTCACAGTATGCGCACGTCCTGGTGCGAACCCGGCGCGGCAGGGAACCGCTCGAAGCTGTCTGTGAGGTCTTCATGGGTCTTTCGCTCGCGGTTCCTGCGCTTGATTGTTCGGGACATCCTGCTTGAATGCGCGCCACACAAGCCACGCTCCAAGTATTGCTCCGGAAATGAAGCCATCGTTGCCAGCGGGCACATCGCGCCACCACGCCACCGCAAAAGCGAGCATCCGGCAGATGAACATACCTGCCCACATGCACATCAAGACCCACGCAATGTCCCGAACAAATCGGATGCAGGTAACGCTCGAAGTTCGGTTGTCGTGTTTCATAAAGTCTTCTCCTCGCGTTCCTGATCCTCGACGTTCTGGCAATCAGGGCACACGTCATAAAGCGCGGGCCATTCGATCGTCTGTATTTGCCGCGTGCCGTGACAAGTTGCGCACACGGGTTTGCAAATCGTGTCAATGAGTGAGCTTTCCGCGCATACCTCAATGCATACCTCACCGGAAACGGTATGTGGACGGACAAAATACGCGCACCCAAGTGCGCCGAACTTTTCGCGCCGCTCTTGCGCGTCCTTGTATGCGGCGGCGGCTGTTTCGTGAGGTATCTCGCCAGCGAGATGTCCCCGCACATAGAAGCGCACCACATACCCAGCCGCAGCCGCAGCAGCGCAACTCACACCCGCCGAGCTGTCCGCTTCGGTGGTGTCCTTCGGTTTTTGATCATCAGTCGGGGTCATGATATTTTCTCGGGGTGTGAGTTGCTGTGCTTATCGTTCGCCGGACACAGAGCACGCCGTTTTGCCGCGAGGATTATCCGGCGCATTTTGAGGCCCATCCGCGTCGATGGTTCGATGGTCGCGGGGTTGAGTCCGTTCCTGTATTTTTCGCTGTCGCGCATGGTGATCTGCTGGCCCTTTTCGTTCAGCGTGTAGAATCCATCCTCGCCACATTTTGGGCAGATCGCTGTCTTTCTGGCTTCCCATTCGGGATCTTGCCGCCACTCGCGTTCGTCCTCGGTGAGCACGTAGCCGCATGACCTGCGTCCGCACTGAATAAGGCGAACAAAACGATGGAGAGGAACCGCTCGGGGCGGCTGTGTAATAGTGATCATTGTGGCTTGGTTGCTGGTGGTTCTTGCGAGGTGCCGCTGCCGGAGCGGTCCCTCATCCATACCGTTCTGGTGACTCATATTCCGGGGTCTATTCCTCGCTCTTGAAGTTCCGCTACGATCCATGAGTCGGGGATGTAAACGCCGCCAAGCTTCATCACAGTCATGCCGTCCCACTCGCGCCAGACTGTTTCGAGTTCGTTGGTGGACGCATCCTTGAGCGCATTTTTTGCACGTTGCTCCATCTGGAATCTGTTCCATATTTCGAGGAAGTTCGGCGCACCAGAACGCCCCGGATGCAGGCAACGGCTCGAAGGTTGGTGTTCGTGTTTCATAAAGTCATTTGCTCGCCGTCGCCTGATCCGAAGCGGTTCGGCGACAGGGCGGGCTTTCCCTCCTTTGGCGCGGCCTTCATCGCATCGCCTCCCGCCGCTTTGCCAAATAAGCCCCCACGCCACCGATCTTGCGCTTGGGTTCCATGAAACCGTAGGGCATTGTTTCCACCGCCTGAGCCGCCATCTTGGGCTCTCCCAGCCGCAACTTGCCCCGCGTGAGGAGGTCATCGAGAATCACTCCCAGCGCGTCCATTTCATCGGGCGACTTGTCGCCGTTTTCCTTGCTCCACTTCTCCTTGGGCTGAATATCCGTGCGCCCGTCCACCTGGAACACGCCCCGGCTCATCATCTGCTCCAGAATCACCACCGGCACCCGGCACACCGATCCTTGAGCGACCAGCGCCGCCGCGTTCAGCGCGATCTCAGCGGCCCTCGTGTGAATCCGATCCCGTGCCGTCTCTTGTTTCTTCGGCGCGTGAACATCCTTGCCCACCGCCACCCCACGGCCCACAATGCGCGTCGTCGCAGGCCCTGCTGGATTGATGCGTTTGATCCTGCCATGACATCCGGCAATGCGTTCAATGGTATCAATGACGTGCCCCTGTTGCCCTCCGCTTTCAATGGCCACATTCGCCCAATCGACCCCCCACTCATTCACCACATCGACGATCTTCGCGGCAATCTGCCCACTCTTGTCAGGCTTGCTCTTGTCTGGCATCGCCGACTTCAGATCCACGACCTGCGCCAGCGCCCGCCGCTGCCCACCCGCCGTTCCATTAGCATAACTGGCGAGCCCATCACGCGACTCCCCCAGCTCGAGCAGCACCAACGGCACGTTGTCACCTCCCAGGGACGTATCAATGCCGACAAATCGCTCGCGCCGCTGATTATCCGCCCACGGGCGAGCCTTCGACGCCCCCACCGCGTTCGCATCCGCCTCAGAAAGAAGCGAGGGACGCCCGCCAGCCGGTGGAATGCGCCCGATGGCATACGTCCAGTAGCCCTGCGAATCGACGCCGCCCTCCTGATTCGCTAAATTCTCCAGCGAAGCCACCGAGGGCAGGAAGTGCAGACGCTTCGCCTCGGCCTCGGAGACGCGGGCGGGCGAGTTACGCGCGTCGAAGGCCATGCAGATGCCATGCACGTCATTCCACACCTGCGTCGTCTCCCACTCCACCGCATCTTGTGCCGTGGTGTCCTCGCGATTCAATTCCTTGGGCGCAGAGTGATAGCCCAGCGTGTTACTCCAGTCATCGGGATTTCCGATGAACAGCTCACGATAGGCCATCCACCCTTCACCGCCAGCCCCCAGGTTCAGCTTGATCGACAACGCCACCTTGCCGCAGCTCTGCGCTTCATCGACACAGAGACGGTTGCGCAGATTGTGCCCGCCGAGCTTGTCTTTCAGCTCCTCTGCCTTCGCGCCGCGGTCCATGAACGTGCAGAAAATACCCGCCACCGTCCCTCCCTCGGAGATTACTAGCCGCTTGGCCTGAGTCGAGTCGTATTTCTTACCCAACTGCCACTTTTTCGGCATCAGCGAGCGCCACTTGATCACCTGCGACCAGCAGCGCTTTTCGTGGTTCTTCAGCGTGTCAGTAACGAGCACGGTGTAAGTGCCCTCAGGATTCGCCAGCAAGTCAACATAGAGCAACAGACCGGCAATGCTCGACTTGCCCGCCGAAGATGGCCCCCACCACGACATAATGGAGCGCCTGCACCACGCATCAATCGCTTGATCCATCCACGAATGCCAGATCAACCCCTTGCCGTCGCCCTTATCAGGCAGCAGCAGCTTGATGGCCTTGGTCAAATGCGCGGCACGCGACAGCGCCCCGCTGAACTGCGAGCGAAATTCATCATCCGCCGAATACAGCTTCAGCTCAATAACGATAGGGTCATCCGTCTTCCACTTCCCGCCGTAGGCTTCAATCATTTCGTGTCCTCCAGAGTGGCGCGGCCAGCGAAACGCAGGCGCATAATTGACCGCTCAAGCCTGTCAATAGGCTTGGCGATGGCGCGATGGCCGCAAGACCTCAGCCAACCATCCCGCCACCAGCGAGCGTAGGCCAGCTGCCTCATCCGAGATTCCCAGTATCTTTGATCACTCATTGGAATTCGTTTGCCTTTGACGTTTCGTTTGGATGCCCAGCTCTTTCAAGCGAGTCGATAGATTCGCCTTGTGGCAATGCGCCCGCTTCGCTGCGAGTGGCAGCGTGTAGCCTTGGCGAATGTAAGTGACAGCTTTGGCGAGCCGTTGGGCGACGGCCTCGGGATTGTTGGAGATCATTTCTTTTGTAAGTTCAACTCATCCAGCTTGGCCATGTAGTCACGCGACCGGGTAATCAAACGGGCGTTCATATCGGCCATGTCACGGTTATATTTAGCCCGCACCTCAGTCAGGGCAGCAGCCATCCTCTCCACCACTTCGATCACCGAGGGAAATGAATCGTCGTCGCTTGCCTCCCTCTCCGCCTCCAGGTCAATGCCAACAGTCTTGGCAATCTCTTTAACCCGCGTGTCATCATCGGCCCAGTCGGCGCAAAGCGATTTCACTCTGGCTTGATTTTTTTCGAGTTCAGACCTCCAGCCACGCACAATCCCAATCGCGTCATCCGTCGCCTTCTTCCATCCATGATCACCACAGTAATGCCCACCGTCGCTGTGAATGATGGCGAGTAGATTTCCAGCGTAGCTGGCGTCATAGGTTTCAATCATGATGTTATCGTCCGTTGAGCATCCAATCATAAACCGCGAAGGCGGAAGCGTAATGCCATATATCTCCAGCATCACTTGATGGTATTCAGTGTCCTCATCCACCGCCAAAGCCCCATCCTCGGCGGGGCCAAATACTGTGCCGTAGTTCGTGTAGCCTTCAACGAAGGCCGTGCCAGTAGCGATGTAATAGACATCACCCTTGCATAACAACCCAAGTTTCTCCATTCGGACACCTGCGGCGGAATCCCCGCTCTCCACAACGTCCAATAACTTTAGCCATGCCTCCTCTGGCACTGGGACGACGTTATTTAACCTGTCTGCATCAAGACATTCGTCGGCTGGAGCGAGTATGTGGCCTTTCCAGCCGTAAGCATAGGTTGAAGCGCTCACGCCCCCACCTCCGATTCCTGAGTCTCAAACCACGCCAGCAAGCTCGCCGTCTGAATCATCAAACGACCCTTGGTTTGTCCTGGCGTAACGATCTTCTTCGACTTTACCGGCGGCTTAAACTCGTTCGCCTCACACGGGCGAGCCAATTGCTTGAGCGCCGTCAGCGGCAGCGAGGATACCTTGCACAGCTCGCCGTCGCGGGGGAAGGGTATCCACACAGGATGAAGAATCGGCTCTTTCATACCTTAGAAGGCCTTTCCCCCGTGCATGTGCTCGCGATTGGCGTTGTATCCCATCTTGGCAATAATCGCCTCGCCCACTGGTAGGCTTGCCCATCCGGCATGATCCATGATGCGTATCACCACATCAGCTAACTCAACAGTGAGCATGTCAAACTGCGGCAAGTGATCGTCCATCAGGTTCTTGCGATCTCCTTCCAATGCCTCTGAAAGTTCGGAGTGCATGAGGGCGATGTTTTGGGAGGTGATGAGTTTCATCACCAAATCGTCATGCTTTGCCAAGCAAGTTTTCAATAGCTCCTTCCTCGCATCCCAAAACCCCTTGGCACAGGCGTTGGCATGAGCGGCCTCGCTGAGACTGCGGAAGAAGGCACCGAAACTAGACCCCTCCTCATCCCCAGCCCGAGCAGCGTCCAGGGCCATCAACGGAACTTTGTGCAATTGTGTATCCATGTGGAGCAAGGTCTAAACCCGACTGCACCGTTAGGCAACATTTTTTCATTTGCTTATTGTGCCGCATTATGCGGTATTATACGGCATGAAGCAGCTAATCATCGTTGATGGAGCCGCCTATCCCCTCACCAAACGCGGCAAAAGCGCCGACTCGCCGTGGTGGATTCGGGTGCAGGTCAACGGCATCCGCAAAACCATGACCACCGGCACCGCCGACACAGGGCAGGCCACCGTGAGGGCCACGGAGTTCGTGCGAGCCGCGCAGTCAGGCAACTGGCTCAACGCCGAGGCCATGCGCAGCCCCGGCAATGAAAAGAAGCGCCGCTGGCCACGGCTCGACGAAGTCATTAAGGCCGCAAGCACCATGCCCGCCGCCATCACCGGCCATTATGGTGAAGCCGCTACCGCCATCGCCAGTGAGGCGCTTGGCATCACGGCGGGCGCGGCCCACAAATTGGGCATCGAGGCCTTCACCAGCACGCTGGCACGCGCCTACCAAGGCAAATGCCAGGGCTTGAAGCGGCCCCAGGTGGACAAGATGACCCCCAACAACGGCCACGCCAACGCCACCCTCGCCAAAGCCAAGGCACTGTTTGGTAGGAAGGCCGTCGCCCACTACGAGAGCCTCGGCATTTCCATTCCCGACATGGCCAGCTTCCTCACCACGGAGGAACTCGTTGAGACACGGAACAAATACTCAGACAGTCCGATTGCCGATGCCACACTGAGAGTCATCGACGCCGCACTGAAGACCGCCACACCCCAGGTCAAAAAAGCCCACATCGAAGTCCGATGCCACGGCAAATCTCCCGGCGACCTCAGCGGCAAAGCAGCAATGGCGCACTACCGATGGCTCAAACAATGGAGCCTCACCCCCACCGACATCCACCTGCACGCCGCCGCAGCGATGGTGCAAAAGACGGGAAGCCTCGCCGTCGCGGCAGAGTGGAGCGGCCTCGGCATCGAAACCATCAAATGGCACTGCCAGGATCTGGTGAAGCCGATGGGCAAACTGGAGATCGGAGAAACCTACCTCGGGATTTAATCGCCGCCAGTGCGATGCCGGGAATGAAAGGTAAACCGCCCGCCACCTCGCGATGACAGGACACTGGCAGCAAATTTGAGCGAGGGGCAGGAATCGAACCTGCTATCTCCGTGAGTTCAGCCTGAGCCTTCAACATAACGGCGCGTCACCAGTCCGCCTCCCCAGCATTGGGCGCATAGGCGGGAATCGAACCCGCTAATTCCTGGTTATGAGCCAGGCGTGAAACCAGTCCACTGCCATGCGTGCCGGACTTGTGCCAGACGGGTGCATTGTTGCAATGACTTTTTCAGCCGATACGTGGAGGGGATTGCATACGCAAAACGCGCCGCTTCGCGAAATCCCCCGCCACCGACACCCGCCACACCCCCAACGAAACGAGCGCAGGCCCAGCTTTCGCCCACAGTGCAGGCCAGCGACCTCGGCTCATCTCTCGCCGCTGGAGATAGGCGACCCACGAAAGGCAACGGCAAAAGGGCGCGATGCTTTCCCGCTACTTTTCCCGTTTCCCGTTTCGAGATTCGTCAAAGCTTGATTCTAAAGGGTGCAGCGAATTTCAGAATCGAATGCCTACTTCGATTAGAGCTTTTCGGCTGGACTAGGTCAACCAAACTCAACCTCGACATCAACCACGTTAGGGGCGGATTCATCGGCCCGAGCTTTGGCCTCGGCGACAAGCTGGACGCGTCGAACGTCCTCGGCAAGCTGAAGGCCTGAAGCATCCTTGAACGCTCCCCAGGAAGCCACAGAAGCCGCTGAAGCCCTTTGAATGACCGATGCCAGCTTGGTCAACTTATCCTCTCGGCTTTGCAGCCCTTGGCCTCGTATCGGCTTGCCCTGCTCATCCTCAGCAGGTTCATCATCACCGACCTTTCCAGACGTCATTTCAGCGACCCAAGAACGAGCCAGCGAAATGAGATCATCGGCAGCACTGCCGACAGCTTGAAGCCTCGCCGCAACCGCTGGACGTTCGATGTATGCCAACCTGCGCATATCTTCCGCAAGCTCACCAAGCTGCCGATCTGCTCGCCTAATTATCTTATTTGAGAATGTCGCT
>JANOAR010000233.1:0-13323 GCA_031411235.1 Verrucomicrobiota bacterium
CCGATGAGGTCGATGCCGATGTTGTTGCAGTGATGCACAAGGTTGCGCGTCACGCGGAAGTTGGTCACGTTGCCATTGATGGCCATCGCCTCACTCGCACCGAGGTGCAGGTTGTAGAGTTCATTGCCGTCGATGATGACGCCATCCAAAGCCGTGGTCGAGCTGCCTCTGATGAGCATGCCGTGGGCATTGGCGGAGAAGTTGCCCAAGTCCGGGTTATTCTGCTCGATGTTATGGATGATATTGTCGCGCAGTTCCACCCCCTGGCAGGTGCCTCGGACACTTATGCCGATGGGCGTCGTTGTTTCCAAATCCGTGCGGCAATTCCTGATCGTGAGGCCTTGCACGGTCACGTAGTTACGATTTGAAATGGTGATGACGGCAGCCTCACCCGTGGGCGGCGTGATACCATTTTGATCCAATATAGGCACCTCGCCCTCCACCGCGCGGAAGACAATGGGCGCACTCGCGGTGCCACTCACGCCGATGGTGATGCGCGCGGTGTAAATGCCACCGCCGATGTAAACGATGTCGCCAGTGCTCGCCCCCGTTGAGGACACAGCCTTCGTCAGGCTCCAAGGGCTAGCGAGGGTGCCCGTGTTGCCCGCGAGGCCTGCGGGCGTGACGTAGCGATCGGCGGCGAAGGCGACACCCGAAATGGCAGCAATGGCGCAGAGGCCAACGACGAAAGAGACGATGCTACGTGGGCTCATAAGGTGACGAGTGGGTGGAGGGATGCGTGCAGAATAACTCCACGGGCCGTCTCCGGCACAGCAAATTCTTTCCCCCAGAGCCCCTCTCGCACTATCCAAGCGCCCTTTTCGCGCTAGAACTCCAGGCCTCATGCGCATCCTTTTCATCGGCACGGGCGACATTGGGTTGCCTGCTTTTAACGCCCTGCTCGCGGCTACTCAGCACCACGTCGTGGGGGTCGTCACGCAGCCGGATAGGCCCGCAGGGCGAGGCAATAAACTCACCGCCTCAGCCATCAAGCAACGAGCACTGGAGGCAGGTATTGAGGTGCATCAGCCGCTGAAAATACGCAACTACGTGGAGGCGCTCCAGGCGCTCCAACCCGACATCGCGGTCGTCATCGCTTATGGCCAGATTTTATCAAAAGCGGTGCTCGAAGTGCCTCGGCTCGGCTGCCTCAACGTTCATGCCTCGCTGCTGCCGCTGCATCGCGGCGCGGCTCCCATCCAGGCGGCGATGCTCGCGAACAACGCCGAGACGGGCGTGACGATCATGCACATGGATGAGGGCCTGGACACAGGTGATGTGGTGCTGATGGATCGGCTGTTGCTGCGGCCTGACCACACAGGCGGCTTGCTGCACGATGAACTGGCCGCACTCGCGCCGACTAGCCTACTCGAAGCACTCGATCTCATCGCGGCTGGCAAGGCTACTCGCACACCACAAGATAACACCAACGCAACGCATGTGGGTAAGCTCACTCGCGAGCACGGGCGGCTGGACTGGACACGAAGCGCCGTGGAACTGGAGCGCCTCGTGCGGGCCTACAATCCGTGGCCGGGCACCTTCACCACGTTGCCCGAGGGTGCGGTGCTGAAGGTTCACACAGCGCGAGTGGTACCCGATGCAGAGGTCTGCCCTGTCGCGGGCACGGTCGTCGCAGCCAGCCCCAAACAAGGGCTACTCGTCGCCACAGGCCACGGCATTTTGGAGATCACTGAGGTGCAGGCCGAGGGGCGCAAGCGCTTGCCTGCGCGGGATTTTTTAGCCGGGCACAGTCTCGAAGTGGGGGCTCGGCTCGGAGGTGAAAAGACCGCATGAGTGCCGCGCTCAAACCTCGCCCACGCGTGCTCGTGATTCGCGGTGGTGCCATCGGTGATTTTATCCTCACGCTGCCAGCGATTCGGCTGCTGCGCGAGACCATCGCTGGCTGTCATTTGGAAATTCTAGGCTACCCCGGCATCTGCGATCTCGCCGTGCTCGCCGGCATGGCCGACGCCACGCGCAGCCTGGAGGGACGGCACATGGCGCTACTCTTCGCCCCCGGCGCAGCCATTGACCCCGAACTGGTCAGCTACCTCTGCAGCTTCAATCTGGTGGTCAGTTATTTGTATGATCCCGATGGCTTCCTGCGCGGCAATATGGAGCGACTCAAAGTGAAGACCTACCTGGAGCTGCCCCACCGCGTCGTGGAGGGTGCGGGCCACGCCACGGCCCAGCTCGCCAAGCCCCTGGAGAGCCTCGCGATGTATCTGGAAGACCCTGCGCCCCGCATCCTCCCGCACGCTGCGCAAGCCGAGGCATCTCGGCGCATCGCCGTTCATCCAGGCAGCGGATCACTGCGCAAAACGTGGGCGCTGGCGCACTGGCAACGCGTCGGCCATGAGCTGCAAAAACAGCACCCCCAGGCCACGTTGACCCTCATCACTGGCGAAGCCGAGGAAGAGCGCGGCATCACAGACCAGCTCGTTGCAGCCTGGGCAAAATTGCCGCATGAGCACTGGCAAAACCTACCGCTCCCCCAGCTCGCCGAGCGCCTCGCCACCTGCCATGCCTTCCTTGGGCACGATAGCGGCATCTCACATTTGGCCGCAGCCTGCGGTGTCCCCTGCCATGTCTTTTTTGGCCCCACAGAGCCCGCGACTTGGCAGCCGCAGGGCTCCTGCGTTCATGTTTGCAGAGCCGCTGGGAACGATATGGGCACGCTCGAATGGGAGGCAGGGTGGGCAAGCTTGGCGAGTTTTTTGCAGGGACTCGGCGCGTAGTCCTCGGGGCTTACTTTTTTTCGCCTTTGCTCACGGGCTCAGCGGCGGAAATAGGCTCCACTCGGGGCTGGTGGCGGCAGGACTTCACTGCCCAGCCCGTCACGATGATGAGCAGGATGCATGAGAATAGCCGTATCTCATGCTCGGTTAATAAAGTCTGCTTGGGCGTTTTCACGGGGCGGCAGAAGACTCTGCTGAAGTGGCTCTTGCAAGCGGCTTAATGCGGAGGACTAACGCAGAGTCATGCCGTATTGATCGCCCTTGGCATGAAGCGCCAGCCTCGTTATTTCGGGCGCAATGCGGCCTGCTTCACCTTCGTTACAACTTTCCCCATGAATCTCCGCCACGTCTTTACCGCATCGCTTTGCGCCATCAGCTCCCTCTTGTCTGCCCAGTCCGAGGCGACTTTCATCACGAAGGCACGACAACTAACCTTCGAGGGCAAGCGCTCGGGCGAAGGCTATTTCAGTGCGGATGGGACGCAGATGATTTTTCAAAGTGAGCGTGAGGCGGGCAATCCGTTTTACCAGATCTACCTCATGGATCTGGCCACGGGCGATCAGCAGCGGGTTTCCCCTGGCGTGGGCAAGACGACCTGTGCGTGGATTCATCCCGACGGCAAACGGGTGATGTTCGCCAGTACCCACCTGGATGCCGAGGCGAAGGCCAAGCAGGCGGCTGAACTCAAGGAGCGCGAGACGAATCGTGTGCGGCGTTACGCGTGGGACTACGATGAGAGCTTTGAACTCTTCGAATACTCACTGGCTGATAAAACGCTGAAACCGCTGACCAACGCGAAAGGCTACGATGCCGAAGGCTGCTACTCGCCGGACGGCAAGCATCTTGTCTTTGCCAGCAATCGCGCGGCTTATTCTAATGAACTGAGCAAGGCTGATGCGGAGAGACTGAAGATCGACAAGCAGTTCTTCATGGATCTCTATCTCGCAGACGCCGATGGCTCCAATGTGAAGCGTTTAACGGACGTGCCAGGCTATGACGGTGGCCCCTTTTTTAGCGCCGATGGGAGCAAAATCTGCTGGCGACGCTTCGATGACAAAGGCGAAAAGGCCGAGATCTATGTGATGAATGCCGATGGCTCAGAGCAGCGCCAGATTACGCATGTCGGCGCGATGTCATGGGCTCCGTATTTTCATCCCAACGGGCGTTACGTGATCTTCACCAACAACGTCAACGGCTTCGCCAATTTCGAGCTGTACATCGCCGATACCGAGGGCAAACATGAGCCCGTGCGCGTGACGACTACCGACGGCTTCGATGGCTTGCCTGTGTTCACTCCCAACGGCAAACAACTCGCCTGGACTAGCGCTCGCACGGCGGATACGAAGAGCCAAATTTTCATCGCGGACTGGAATGATGGCGCGGCCATGAAGGCGCTGGGGCTTGATGGCAATGCGCCGCCGAAAGCTGAAAGCCCCAAGGAGCCTGACCTTGCGACGACGACCGACGAGATTACCACCGATGACCTGCGCACCCACATCACCTACCTCGCCAGTGATGCGCTGGATGGCCGACTCACAGGCACGCCGGGTGAGGTGTTGGCCACGCAGTATGCTGCGGATGTTTTTAAGTCGCTCGGCCTCAGTCCAGAGGGCGACAAGGACGGCTTTTTCCAACCCTTTGAGTTCACGGCTGGAGTCGCGTTGGGCAAAGACAATGTGCTGGATGCCACCCACGGCGGCGATGCTATCGAGCGGCTGGAGACGGATAAAGATTGGCGTCCGCTGTCCTTTTCCCAAACGGGTAAAGTGAAGGCGAGCGACATTGTCTTTGTCGGCTACGGCATCGAGACGCCGGAAGAAGCGCTGACTTCTGATGGCAAAAAGATGGAGGCCTACAGCTCGTATGCGCACGCCGATGTGAAAGGCAAGTGGGTGCTCGCCCTGCGATATTTGCCCGAGGATGTGGCCAAGGAACGTCGCGATGACTTGGCCAAATACAGTAGCCTGCGCCATAAAGCTTTGACCGCTCGGCAGCACGGTGCTCTGGGGTTGCTCATCGTCAGTGGGCCGAACTCCAAGGTGGTCGAGCAGCTCGTGCCGATGGCCTTCGATGCTTCGCTAGCGTCGTCTGGTATCCCCGCGATCAGCCTTACCGATGCGGCGGTGGCTCGCTGGTTTGAGAAGCAGGGCAAGTCTCTGAAGGACATCCAGACGACACTGGACAAAGGCGATCTCATGTCGGCCCTGCCTATCCCTGGCATCACGCTGGCTGCCAGCATCGACATCCAGCAAGAGAAGCGCACCGGGCGCAACGTCATCGCACGCATGGTCATGGGCAGCGCGCCAGATTACCACGGTGCCCCCATCGTCATCGGGGCGCACATCGACCACCTAGGCAGCAAGGGCGGCTCCAACTCGCGATCCAAGGGCAATGAGGCCGATAAAATTCACCACGGTGCCGATGACAATGCCAGTGGCGTCGGCGGCGTATTCGAGATCGCGCAGTGGCTCGTCGCGCAGAAGAAAGCGGGCAAGCTGGCCATGAAGCGTGACATTATTTTCGCCGCATGGTCCGGCGAAGAGGTGGGATTACTTGGCTCCAATCACTTCATCAATGACTACGCCAAAGCCATCACGGGCAAAGAGACCTCGTCGCTGAAAGGCATGATCGCGGCCAATTTGAACATGGACATGATCGGCAGACTGACCAAGACCGTGGTCATGCAGGGCACTGGCTCTAGCAGCGTCTGGGCCAAGGAGATCGAGCAACGCAACGCCCCCATTGGCTTGCCCGTGACATTGCAGAGCGACGCGCATTTGCCCACCGACAGCACCAGTTTTTACACACGCGGTATCCCCACACTGAACGCCTTCACGGGCTCGCATGAGGACTACCACACACCCGGAGACACGGCTGCAAAGGTGAACTATGAAGGCGCTGCGAAGATCGCCAAGCTCATGGCACTCATCGCCCGCAGCCTCGTCATTGCCGACAAGAAGCCTGACTTCATCGAAATGGCCGCGCCTAAAAATGCGGGCACACGAGGCGGCATGAGAGTCTATCTTGGCACCATCCCGGACTACGCGCAGGGCGACATCAAAGGCGTAAAACTCAGCGGTGTCTCTCCCGTGGGACCCGCTGCCAAAGCAGGCGTGAAAGCAGGCGATGTGATCGTGAAACTCGGCAGCAAGGATGTGCTCAACATCTACGATTACACCGCCATCATGGGCGAGCTGAAGGTCGGCACGGAGACCAGCATCACCGTGCTGCGCGAGGGCAAGGCCGTTGAATTAAAGCTGGTGCCGGGGTCGCGAGATTAACTCAAAAACGAGCACACATACTGGCAGACACCGCTGCCGACTTCGATGGTGAAGCCCGACTTGGCGGGCACATCGAAGTGCGTGCCAGCGGCGTAGCTGCGGCGCTCGGTTTCGCCATCCAGCACCACATCGCAGGCACCATCGGTAATCTCCATGCGCTCGGCGGCATCGGTGCCGAAGTGGTAGCTGCCTGCGTAGATGAGGCCCAGGGTCTTCTTGGATTCATCGGCAAATAAGATCGTGTGGGAGACGACTTTGCCTTCGAAGTAGATATTCGCTTTCGCGACTGCGGTGACGTTGCTGTATTGCATAGAGGCGCGAGAGATGACTGCGGGCGCGGTGCTTGGCAAGGGCTTAGTGCTTGCTGACGAGCGACTTCTCATTCATCTCGCTGACCTGGCCATTGAGCGTCCAGAAGTCGTAAATCCAAATTGCCACCATGACGGGGCCGAGGATGAAGGCCATCGTGCCAGCGGTAAATGCGCAGATGGCGGCCATCACCAAGCAGATGCCACCGCTCAACCATTTGCCGAGGTAGAGACGATGCACACCGAGGAGGCCCAGCGGGGCGTGCAGTAGCCAGGCGATGTTGTAGCTCGCGGGACCAGCGACGTAGCGATGATCGGCGGCGCGATCCATGCTAGGAATGAGGAACAAGTCGATGAGCCAGCCGATACCGAAGAGGCCCAGCGTGAATAGCCAGAGCGTGCCTGTGACGGGCTTGCCGTAGTAGAAGCGATGGGCACCCGTGAAGCCGAAAATCCAGAGAATGTAGCCGACGAGCTTGCTGTGGGTATTGCGGGGGAGGCTCGCGCTGGAAGCTGTCGAGGAGTAGGAGGAGAGTGTGTCAGTCATAACGAGCCCAGCTTTTGCATGGTGCCGTGCGGCGTGCGACTGCAATTTTGATATGAAATCGGAATGTCTTTGTGGGGAATGGAAGAGCGCGGTACTGCTCAAAGTGGCACCACCACTTTTACCCGGATTCCCTGTTTTTCATGAGGGCCGATGTCGAAGGTGCCGCCGAGTTCTTCGGCTCGGGCGCGCATGTTTTTCAGGCCGTTGCCGCCGAGTTGGCTCTTGGCCAGGAGTGGGTCTTTAGGCTTGCCGTTGTCGGTGATGATCATGGTCAGATGCGTCTCGGTGACGGCGAGTTGCAGTTCGATTTGTTTGGCCTTGCCATGCTGCACGGAATTGCTGAGGGCTTCTTTTAAAATGGAGAGCAGGTGATGGCGAACGTTGCCGGCGAGGGTGCGCTCGGGCAGGTCGCCGGGGAGTTCGCAGATGCACTCGGTGCTGGTCTGGTTGCAGAACTCCTGGGCATACTCGACGACGTAGCTGCAGAAGGCGTCGAGGGTGTCGTTGTTGGGATTGGTGAGCCAGATGGTTTCATCCACTTGCAGGGCACTGGCTTGCATCTGGGCTTCGATGCCGACGAGGTGGGCGGTGAGTTCGGCGGGCTGGAGCAAATGCTGGCGTGTGGCAGCGACCGAGATGCGTAGGCTGCTGATGCTCGCTCCCAGGTGGTCGTGCAGGTCGCGGGCGATGCGGCTGCGCTCGTCGTAGAGCTGTTGTTCGTGGGCGAGCAGGCGGTTGCTGATGCTCAGTCGGCGGTAGTGCAGCCCGGCGATAATGAGAGCGAGCACGGCACCGGAGAGGATGCTGATAAACCATGAGCGCTGCCACAGCGCGGGCTGTACTTGGAGATGCAAGACGGCGGGAAGCAGTGGCCAAGCCTCGCCCTCGTGGGTGGCGAGGACTTCAAAATCATACGGCCCTGGCGCTGGGCAGAGGTAGCTCACGTCGTGCTTCGCCGTGGTCGCACTCCAGTCGCTGTCCACGCCTCGCAGGCGGTACTTGCAGCGCACGCGGGAGGGCTCAGCGAGGCCGATGCCAGTAAAGTGGATGGTGAAGGAGCGGGTGCCTGCGGCGAGCTTGAAGGGCTGGCTGGGGAGTTGCTCGCAGGTGGGATAGTCCACGCCATCGGCGGTGACTTTTTCCACCCAAGGCAGGGGGCGGGGGATGTCGCGACTGGCCACGGCGGAGTCCACCATGACGAGCGAGCGGTCGGCGGTAAACCAGAGCCGCCCTTGGTTATCGGTGGCCGAGGTCGCTTGGCTGATGCCCGCTGGCGCGGCCTGCACGCCATCGCTGCGGGTGAGCGAGCGAAACGAGACGCTACTGCGCTCGCGGGCAGCGGCATCGCGCATCTCTTTCAGCGGGGCAAAGTAGATGCTCTCGGGCAGCGTTTGCAGCCACAGAAGCCCGCGTGTGTCGGCCTGGGTCTGCACCATGAGATCGCTGGGCATCCCCTGCTCGCGAGTGAGGATGGCGGGGGCGGAGTTGCCCCGCTGACTCCACAGGGAATCCCCCGCCTGGCAGGCCCAGGTGGTGCCGTCGATGGTCTCGCAGAAGCCGTGTAGCCAGCGGCGTTCACCGATGATGTGGAGGTTGGCCGTTTCGGGGAGTCGCTTGGCTTCTTTGCTGATGAGGCCCAGGGAAGGACCGCCCGTGACGAGCCAGAGGCGTCCGTCGCGATGCTGCTGGAGGGCCGAGATGAACCGCGCTCGAGCCTGGGGCAGCACATTGTGCCAGGCGCTTCCATTCACGGGGAGTCGCCAGGTGCCCGAGTTGCTGGAGACGGCCCATAGGTTGCCAGCATCGTCTTCTAGCAGTCGCCGGACGCTGCCCTTGGCCTTGGCTTCGGGGTCTGGCACGACGGTTTCGTTGCCTTGCTGGGTGAGGTGTCGGATGGCGAAGCGCCCGTCCACCGCAGCCGCCCCCCAGACGCCCATTTTTGAATGAGGAGCGAGCGCGGTGAATGACGCCGCATCCAGCGCCTCCAAGCGCTGCACCTCGCCTGCGGGCGAGATTTGCACCATGCCCGTGGGGGTGAAGCTCGCCCACACGATGCCGCTGTGATCGACCGCCAGACTGGTCACTTGGCTGTCCGGCATGTCCTCATGCGTGGCCGTGGAAAAGGTACGCGCAGGGACGATGCGTAGCTGGCAGAGGCCCGCATCGGCAGTGCCTAGCCAGATGCTGCCCGTGCTGTCCTGGGCGATGCACAGCAGGCGCTCGCTGGGCAGCACGTTGTGCCGGGTAAAGGTGAGCACAGGGCCGCCCCCCTGGGGGATGAGCAGCGCCCCTTGCTCGTCATTCACCGCCCACACATCGCCATTCGTCGCGAGCAGCAGCATACGGTTGTCGCCCCGAATCATCGGCCACTGCCAAGCGCTGCGTTGCTCGCCCACGATGTATTCGATGGGTTGGGCATCCGACAGCGGCAGCACCCACATGCCACCCGTAGCGTTAAACGAGACACTCGCCACAGGGCTGCGCGGCATGATAGAGGAAGGCAGAAACGCATCACGTGTCCACAGGGCTAGGCCTTCTTTTTGCGCCGCCCAGAGGCGACCATCGGGAGCCTTCCGCACCCCCCACACGGGCGACTGGGAACTCACATCAGGGCTGGGCTTGTAGCTGCCACGCGCATTGCTCTCGACGCGCCGCACACCACGCGTGGTGGAGAGCCAGATGCGCTTTTCATTGTCTTCAAAGATGTCGCGGATCACCACCCGCAGCGACTCATCATCCTCGCCGCCACGCACCTCGTCGAGCACCTCCGCCGTGCCGGGTGTCTGCGTCGGTGCCAGCAGCGGTATCTCCAGCTTGGTACAGGTCTGCGGTTGCCAGCACGTCAGGCGGGCGATGCCACGCAGCCCATGCGCCACCCAGAGCTGGCCGAGCCGATCCCAGAGCAGCGCCGAGACATCCAGCGCCGCAGCAAGTTCCCTGGGCGGGGGTAAAAAGGAATGCCCGTCGAAGCGCACCAGCCCGCGCGTGGTGCCGATCCACAAGCAACCGTCCGGCCCCTGCACAATGGCTTCTACCGTAGAAGACGGTAGGCCATCACTCGCTCGCCAGTTGGTGCAGCGATAGTGGTCGGCCCCCACCATCTCGAAGGCCATCGTCTCGCCGCCAGCCTCGCGTAGCGCCCCAGGGGCCAAGCAGATTAGCCCGAGGATAAGAGCAAGCCTGGGGCCGAAGAGTGAGGGCATGAGCGGCGACGTGGACATAAAGGCCGCGACCATAAACCTAAATACCACAGGAGGGGTAGCCGCAAAATCAGGCAAAAGCGGAGGCCGCACACAACGCCCCGTTCTGCACCGATGACCGAGAATCTAAAAAGCAAAGTGCTGGCGTTCCCGAGGGCGGGCTGAGGCAGCGGTGGCTCCAACGAATGATCTCGCCTCGGAAAAGGTTTTCCGATGTTCACCGTGGCGAAGTATCATGAATGATACAGCCTCCCCTTTGCCCATGACTCTCACCCACCTCGCCGACCAGCCCCCCTTCACCACCAAAGATGGCAGCACCATTCGTAGCATTCTCGATCTGACGAATGCGCCTGTGAAAAACCAGAGCTTGGCCGAGGCTTCCTTGCCTGTGGGCTGCGCTACCCAGCGCCACTACCACAAGGTGAGCGAGGAGATTTACTTCATCCTAGAGGGCACGGGCAGCATGGAGATTGATGGCGAAAAGAGCGATGTCTGCCCCGGTGACGCCGTGCTTATTCCGCCAAGTGCGTGGCATCAGATCTCGGCCAGCACCCCGTTGCGCTTCCTGTGTATGTGCTCGCCGCCTTATGCGCACGAGGACACTTACTTTGAGGCGTGATCGGTGGGCAAAAAAAGCGCGGTGGGCAATAATACATTGCCCACCGTGCTCGCTATTTGTCTGCGACTACTTCTTCGCCAGTGCGGTCTCAATTGCTTTGATCACCTCGGGCGCATCGGGCATGGTCTTGGGCTCGATGCGGCTGATGACTTTGCCATCGCGGCCAACGAGGAATTTGCCGAAGTTCCATTTCACATCGCCGGGGAAGGCACCGTCCTTGCCCGTCAGCGCGGCATACAGCGGGTGCTGCTCGGCTCCCTTGACGTGCAGCTTGTCGAACATGGGGAAGCTGACCTTGTATTTGGTGGAGCAGAAGGTTTTGATGTCTTCATTCGTCCCAGGCTCCTGGGCACCGAAGTCATTGCAGGGGAAGCCGAGGATCACCAGCCCTTGGTCTTTATACTTGGCATAGACTTCTTCGAGCTGCGTGTACTGCTTGGTGTTGCCGCAGCGCGATGCGACGTTGACGATCATCAAGACCTTGCCCTCGTAGGCTTTGAGCGAGGTGGCCTTGCCGTCGATGTCCTTCAGCAGAATCTCGGAGAGGTTCGTTTTAACAGCCCCGAGTGCGGTCAGGGCTACCAGGAAAAGAGGAAGTAGAATGCGTTTCATAAGGCCAATGGAGACGGCCCTAGAGCCCCGTACTTTCACCCGCCTTCTTCTTCCTTATTTTTCCCTCATCCGCCATGAAGCATCCCCCTGCCCTGCAACGTTGTCGCCGCTGCCATGCATCGCCTTCTCCTCCTGCTCATCTTCATCACGACCGTCGGCACTGCCGCCCCGATCAAGCGCCCCAACATCCTGCTCATCTACGCCGATGATCAGACCTTCAAAACCCTGAGCTGCTACCCCGAGGCCTACCCCTTTGTGAAGACACCGCACATCGACCAACTCGCGAAGACAGGCATCCGCTTCCACGCAGCGTATCTGGGCTCGTGGTGTATGCCTTCGCGGGCGACCATGCTCACCGGACGGCTGCCGCATGGCGTCGAGTCGATGAGCATGGAGGGCGTGTATCCGGGCAGTAAATACGATGCCGCGCAGTGCCCCTTCTGGCCCGCGCAGATGCGCAGCCAGGGCTACCAAACAGCGCAGATCGGCAAGTGGCACACGGGCACCGACTCCGGCTGGGGACGCGACTGGGATCACCAGAGGGTGTGGAATCGCCCCGCCCACCCCGACAACGCAGGTGCCTACTACGAGACTGAAATCATCGCCGTGGATGGGGTGGAGACAACCGTGACAGGCTACCCCGCCGACAACTACACGCAGTGGGCCTGCGACTACATCAAGGGCGACAAACGCGACGCCACAAAGCCCTGGTACCTATGGCTCTGCTACGGCAGCATCCACGGCCCCAGCCAGCCTGCCGAGCGGCATAAGGGTATGTACAAAGACGCCGTGGTGCCCATCCCCGCCGACATCTTCCCCCCTCGCCCTGGCAAGCCAAAGTATCTCGACAAAACCCAAGCCTGGGTGCGCGGCGATGATGGCCTACCCTACGCCGGCAAAAACGAAGCCGAACAAGTCGGCGGCGACGCGGGCAAAAAGAAACGCTCGTTCACCGACTGGGTGAAGCAGGTGAATGAGTGCGTGCCCGCCATCGACGAAGGCGTGGGCAAACTCATGGCCGCCCTGCGCGCGAGCGGCCAGCTCGACAACACCCTCGTCGTCTATACCGCCGACCAAGGCTTCGCCATGGGCGAGCATGGCTTCCGCGCCAAGGTGGCTCCGTACGATGCCAACTACCGCTCGCCGTTGATCGTCGCCATGCCCTCGCGCTTCCCCAGCGCGGCAGTGTGCGAGGTGCCTGTGTCGGGCGCGGACTTAGCCGCCACCTTTCTCGCCTTGGCCGAGGTCAAAGTGCCGTGGAAACTGCATGGCCGCGACATCACCCCCCTGCTCCAGCAGCCGCAGAGTGCCTGGCCCCACCCCTGCCTCTACGAGCACATGGGGCAGAGCTACGGCAAGGCCACCGCCCAGCTCCTGCATAACAACCCGAGCAAAGGCGGCGACAAAAACTTCCCGCCCTACGTGGCGATTATCCAGAGCGGCTTCAAGTTGATCCACTACCTAGAGACCGTGCATGGCGAGGAGCTATACGACTTGAAGCGTGACCCCGATGAACTGCACAACCTCATCACCGAGGCCGCGCAAAAGCCACGCATCGAAACCTTGAGGGCCGCCATGCAGGCCGAACTGCTGCGCACCGAGGCTCCCTTCGCCGCAGGCATGTAGGAGGGGGGAGCCCTCATCCCCTATCACTGGCCCGTAGCCCCCCACCGCTCCCCATAGTAGAACAGGCATCCTGCCTGTTGCCCCCTTCCCTCCATAGCCAAGAAACGTCTCGCCAGCCCCATGGAAATCGTTTCCAGCCCCCTGCCGCGTCTCGCCAGCCCCCTGCCGCGTCTCGCCAGCCCCCTGCCGCGCCGTGCCAGCCCCCTGCCACGTCACGCCAACCCCCTGCCACGTCTCGCCAGCCCCCTGCCACGTCACGCCAGCCCCCTGCCACGTCACGCCAGCCCCCTGCCGCGTCTCGCCAGCCCCCTGCCACGTCACGCCAGCCCCCTGCCGCGTCTCGCCAGCCCCCTGCCACGGCTCGCCAGCCCCCTGCCGCGTCTTGCCAGCCC
>JANOAR010000234.1:0-15421 GCA_031411235.1 Verrucomicrobiota bacterium
GGGCTACCCTGGGTCGGCAGTCCCACGCGCACAAAGACTGAAGGGCGAACCCCAACGGGGTTCCAGCCTCGGTGGCGGGCGCTCACGCATCTGTGCCTCGGCTTGGCTTTCATCGCGTCGCTGATGCAGGGCAACACAGCAAACGCTCAGTCATCATCGAAGTCCAAAGCGGCCACTTCCTCTAAAGCCAAAGCCAAGTCCAAGCCCAAAGCCACGACCGAAACAGACGACGAACCCAAGGCTACCACCAAGCCTAAGCCTTCGACAGAGACCAACGACGAGCCCAAGGCCAAACCCACTCCGAAGCCCAAACCCGAACCCACCGAAGGCCCCAAAGCCGAGCCTCGCGTTGCTTCCGTCGCCACCATGGCCACCAGCGAACTCTTTGGCTTCTATGACTACCCGCCGGAAGTCCAGCGGCTCATCGAAGACGCCCTCGCCCTCACTCGACGCAACCTCACCTACACCTTCGGCAGCAGCAACCCCAGCGCGGGTGGCATGGACTGCTCAGGCACCATCTATTACCTCCTGCAAACTCAGGGCCTGAAGACCGTGCCACGCCAGTCCGACGAGATGGCTGAATGGGCGCGAGATCACTCCAAGCTCCACACCACCCCCGAGGCGACCACCTTCGACGACGCCGTCTTTGCCGACCTCGAGCCTGGCGATATGCTCTTCTGGAGTGGCACCTATGAAACCGGAGCCCGCGACCTGCCCATCTCCCACGTCATGATTTACCTCGGCAAACGCAAGAGCGACAAAAAGCGCGTTGCCTTCGGAGCCAGCGATGGCCGCTATTACAAAGGCGAGCGCCGCTGCGGCGTCAGCGTCTTCGACCTCACCTTCCCCAAAGCCGAAGGCAAAGCTACCTTCTACGGCTACGGCTCCATCCCTGGCTTGGCCAAAGTGAAGCCCCGCGAAACCGTGCGGCGTGCTGATCCTGAACCTGTGAAGGTCGAAAATAAAGTCCCAGTGATGGAGAGTGAAAAAGCAAAAACAGCAGAAAGCAGTGCCGTGAAAAAGCCTCTCGTGACAACCACCGAAAGCCGAGAGGAGCAAGCAAAGTCGGAAGCAGCCGCCCTAAAGCTAGCCGCCAGCCGCACGCCCAAAGCGCCCACTAAGGCCACCGCAAAGCCAGAACCAGAGGTCACCACAACAACAAAAAAAACAACTACCAAGCCCAAAGCCAAGCCAAGCGAAACCACCACCACTGCAGCAGCAGCCTCCAAGCCCAAAGCCAAACCACCCATCGTCAAAGCGGCACCCAAGCCCGAGCCTTCCCCCACAAAACAAACCGCCAGTAGCACCAAGCCCAAACCTCAAAGCCCGCCCACTGCGAAACTGCCTCCCGGCATCACCCGCAACGCCAAGCGCCTCGTCAACGGTATTCGCAGCCTCTTCGATTAAACCACCACCCATCATGCTCAGCCGCCACCACCTCGCCCTAGTCTTCTCTTTCGCTGTCTCCGCTCACGCCGATGTCGGCTTTCAGTTTAAAGTGACGGAGAACGCCCACACCGACGTGCTTCGCGAATCCAACGTCATCGCACGCTTCATGACGGCCCACGACATCAGTACCCCCGAGCGCCACAGCGACACCTACAAGCCCTATCTCCATGTTTTCGATCCAAGTGGCACGGTGCAAATAACGAAAGGCCCAGGTGGTCAGTTCACCCACCATCGCGGTGTCTTCCTTGGTTGGAACAAGATCAGCTATGAAGGCAAAACGTATGATCGTTGGCACATGAAAAACGGCGATCAAATCGTCCGCAGCCTCACCTCCACCCCTGGCGAAGCCGCCCAACTTACCGAGCAAATCGAGTGGCAAGGCGAAGGCGATGTGCCCGTCATCTTAAATGAAGAGCGCCGCACCACCTTCACCACACCCGCTAAGCCCTTCTACCTCGCCATCGACCTTCGCACCTCGCTAAAAACGCTGAAGGGCGAAGCCAAACTTGATGGTGACCCCGAGCACGCAGGTGCCCAATTTCGCCCCAGCGAAAAGATCGACCCCAGCAAGACCACCTACCTCTTTCCCGGCACCAATATCGACGCTCATAAAGCTAAAGACATCCCCTGGGTCGCCGAGATCTTCACCGTCGAAGGCAAAACCTTCACCGCCCTCGCCCTCAACCACCCAACAAATCCCAAGGACACTGCCACCTCCGCCTACCGCGACTATGGCCGCTTCGGCTTCTTCGCCAAAGGTAGCGCCACCGCAGAGGCTCCCTTCACCCTGCATTACAAGTGGCTCATCGCCGAAGGCGAAGTGCGCGATGCCGCCACGCTCCAACAAGCCTACAACACCTTCGCAGAAAAGTCTGAACCCACGCCTGAACTAACCATCAAAGCCGCCGAAGGCAAAGCGGCCCCAAAGCCCAAAGCCAAAGCGACGCCCGAGGCTAAGACCAAGTAGTTGCCCACGCGAATTTCCCTTTCTCCATGCCTACCTCCACCCTCCTCACCTGCCTTATTATCGGCGCTGTCGCTGGCACCATCGCAGCCCTTTGCGGCGTCGGCGGCGGCGTGATTATGGTGCCCTGTTATGTCGCCTTCCTCGGCATGGATCAAAAGAACGCCGTCGCCACCTCGCTGATGGCGATGATCGGCACGGCACTCGTGGCTTCGATGAAAAATCATAGCAATGGCTTCGGCGATATAAAGCTCGCCGCCATCACCACCGTCGGAGCCATCGTGCTCACCTACTTCGCCACCGACTGGTTGAAGGCCATGAGCAACCAACGCCTTTCACAGCTCTTCGGCATCTTGCTCGTCGTCACAGGCGTGCGAATGCTCTGGCTGGGCCGTGCGTAAAGGCCAAAACGCTCTAACTCATCGCTTGCGCCTCTTCCGCATAAGCCAACGGGCCACCACGGAACGGCGCGTAACCTGTGCCCAAGATCATCGCTAAATCGACCTCCTTCGACGATGCGGCGACGCCTTCATCCAGGCACATTTTCGCTTCGTCGCTGAGCTTCATCGCTAGCCTAGCCTGCATCTCTACCAGTCCCATCGGCGATACCGCAGCGGTGCGCATCGCCAGTGCCTGTGTATTCACCGTGCTGAGTTTGCCTCCATGCTCATAAAAGCCTCGGCCCGATTTTTTGCCTAGCCAACCCTTGGCCACCATGCTCGCCATGAGTTCACTCGATCCCATGCGTTGGGGGAAAGCCGCAGCAAGCGTGCCACCCACATGTACCGCCACATCGAGCCCTATTTCATCAAGCAAACGCATCGGCCCCATCGGCATCCCAAAGTCGAGCATCGCCTCGTCGATGAGCTGCGGCGATTGCCCTTGCTCGAACAATTTCACCGCCTCCATGAGGTAAGGCATCAGCACGCGATTCACCACAAACCCAGGGCTGTCCTTCACCACCACAGGCGTCTTGCCAATGCTCTGCACCCAGCCGTGTGCGGTCGCGGTGACATCATCCAAAGTCTCGGGTAGCGTGATGACTTCCACCAACCCCATGCGATGCACGGGGTTAAAGAAGTGCAGCCCAATCACGCGCTCAGGATGTGGCACTCCCACGGCTAGCTCGGCCACCGATAGCGCACTGGTGTTTGTTGCGAGGATGGTCTCGGCACTGCATCGCGCCGCGAGTCCGGCGAAGATTTTCTTCTTCAAGCCCATGTCTTCGGTGGCTGCCTCAATGACGAGCTGCTGCCGAAACAAGGGTACGGCAGTGTGCGCAGGCGCGATGCGATCCAGCGTTTCACGGGCCTCGCGCTTCGATAACACGCGATGCTTCACACCATCCTCGACAAGCTTGCGCACGCGTTCCATGCCCTTGCCCACGGCCTCCGTATTGATGTCGGACAGCGTCACATGCATACCCTTGCTGGCGAGCCATTGCGCGATGCCAGCGCCCATCACACCTGCGCCGATGACGGCGACCTCGGTGATGGGCATCGCATGGCCCACACGCCATGGTTTTTTACTCGCGCCTTCTTTGGCAAAAAAAAGGTCGATCATCCGCGCTGTCTCTGGTGTCCGCATCAGAGTCGTCATCGACTCGCGCTCCAGCGCTAGCGACTCTTCGACGCTCATTGAAATCCCTCGTGTGGCGACATCCAGCGCCAGTAGTGGGGCTAGGTAATGGCCGCGTGTTTTGGCGATGAGGTCGCGCTTGGCTTTCATCGCGATGAGTTTTGGCAGCGGCCAGAGATGCTGCATAAAAAAGGCGTTGCGTTTGGGCTCGGTATGCCGCGCGAGCTTCTTCGCCGATGTCATCAAATGTTCGCGAGGCACTACGACATCCACCAAACCCATCCGTTTCGCCTGCATCGCTTTCATGACCTTCCCTGCGAGGATCACATCAAGCGCCTTCATGAGCCCGATCAAGCGTGGCAACCGTGTGCTACCGCCCCAGGCAGGCAGCAGCCCAAGCTGCGTCTCGGGCAAGCCCAGGCGTGTGCTGTCGTCATCGCTAGCCACACGCACGTCGCAAGCCAATGCCAACTCATAACCTCCGCCCACACAGGCCCCGTGGATGGCCGCGACCTTCGCCATCGGCAACGCCGCAAGCCTCGACATCACGGCCTGCCCCAGCGCGATGATGCCTGCCGACTGTTCTGCCTTCATCCCACGAATGCTTTTCAAATCTGCACCCGCGATGAAGACTTTATCCTTCGCGCTCGCGATGACCAAGGCATGTATCTCTGGATCACCTTCGAGCACATCAAGGTAATCATCGAGTTCATGCAGCGTCGCTTCGTTGAAGACATTCACGGAGCTGCCTAATGTGTCGAAAGTCAGCCAAGCGATGCCTTCAGCATCCACTTTCAATTGGAAGGCACCGGGAGTGCTGAGGGTTTTGTGCTCGCGCCGAACAACATCTTGTTCGGGGTCTTGAGTGGGGTCGAGGATCATAGCGGATTGGGTTTTCATGGCGTTGGAAGGTGGATTGATGATTTCAGAACTCAGAGCGTTTCGAGCATTACGGCTCCGCCTTGCCCGCCGCCGATGCACAGGCTGACGAGCGCGCTTTTGGCCTTGAGTTCACGCAATTGGAGCAGCGCACTGAGCACCAGCCTCGCGCCTGTTGCGCCCACGGGATGGCCCAGTGCAATGGCTCCCCCGCGTCGATTGAGTTTGGCCGGATCGACCTCGCCGAGCGGCTCTTCCAAGCCACAGCGCCGGGCGCTTACCTTGTCTTGTAGGCACTTCATCACCGCAAGCACTTGGGCTGCGAAGGCTTCATTGATTTCGATCACATCGGCATCGGCCAGCTTGAGTTGCGTACGATGCAGAAGCGCCTCAATGGCACGCACAGGGCCGAGGCCCATGCGCTTTGGATCACAGCCCGTGTAGCTGTAATCCACTAATCGACCCAGAGGTTGCCAGTCCATCTTTAGTGCTTTGGCTTCCGTGCAGACGAGCAGCGCCACCGCGCCATCGGTGATCTGTGATGAGTTGCCCGCTGTCACGCTGCCGCATTTCGAGTCGAACAGTGGCGCTAGCTTGGCCAGTTTTTCCAGTGATGAATCGGCACGGATGCCGTTGTCTGCGGTGACGACGCTGTGTGCATAGACGGGTACGATCTCGCTATGTGCTGGAGCCTTCGCGGCACGCAACTGCGACCTCAGCGCGAAGGCATCTTGCATGTCGCGGTTGATACCAAGCTCTCGCGCTAATAGCTCCGCCGTCTGTCCCATGTTCATCTCTGAGACAGGATCCGTGAGGCCCAACTTGAGTCCGATGACAGGTGCAAAGTCATCGGGCCGAAACTGCGCCACCGCTCCCAGACGCTGAGGCAGTGACTTCGCTCGGCTGATCGCCCCAAATTTCTCCACCGCCTGCCGCGAAAAATAGAATGGCATCTGCGACATACTCTCCGTGCCGCCCACGATGAAGACCTCGCCGTGCCCCGCGCACATTTTATCGTAGGCCGTGGTGATCGCTTCCATGCCAGAGGCACAGTTGCGATGCACCGTCATTGCGGGTTTGTCCTCGGGAAGGCCAGCGCGTAGCGCGATTACGCGAGCAATGTTTTGAGCGTGAGCAGGCTGGCCCACGCAGCCGAAGATCGTTTCATCAACAGTATGTGGATCAATGCCCGTTCGGGTCAGTAAGGCGCTGACGGCGATACGGCCAAGCTCCACCGCATCAAGTTCTGCAAGCGATGTGCCCGCACGGCAGAACGGCGTGCGTACGCCGTCGATGATGACAAGATTGGGTTTCATGGGAATGCAGAGAGTTGAATGATGAGGTCATGACTAGATGCTTGAGGCGATGAAGCTGCCTTGTTCGAGACTTTCAGGCATCACCGCACGCGTTGCCTTGCCGCGCCGATCCACCACTTTCTCCTCCTTCAGCAGCCGACCGATCCCGAGCATCTCGCGCATGGTTTCCATGCTGTGGAAGCGAAGTTCATTGGGCATCAACTCAGTCGCTTGGTGGAAGCGATGCTTCACCATGCGCTCTACTTCCGCCTGCGTCACACCGTTCTCAGGCACGAGGTGCAGCACCATTTCATCGACTTCCAGCGGGTCGTTGTTGAGCTTACACAGCTCGATCTGCCACGCCGCGATGCCCTTCTGATCATCGAGCAAATGCTCCAGCACATTGAAGTCCACCAATGTGCCTTTCACCTTATCGAGGCTCAGCGTCTTCACATCGCTCACGCGAGAAATTGGCCCCATCAAGCGCGGGCAAGTCCTCCCGCAGTGCGGGCATTCGCTCCACACCATGCCGCCTTCGGCCATATCGCCCGTGCGGTAGCGCATTACCACCGTGCCTCGCGCGTCGAGCGGCGTGAAGACAATCTCTCCCGGCTGCCCAGGCGACATCCATTTCCCTGTCTTGGGATCGACTACCTCGACGATGCCGAGGTCGGGCGAGAGATGGAAACCCGTGGGCGTGATGCCCGTCGATGAGCAGCATTCAGGGAAAGCCATCTTCGCTTCGGTGAAACCATAGGTGCTGACGATATGCACATCGGCACCCAGCTCGTGGCATAGGTCGCGAAGATGTGCCCGCAAACCCTGCGCCGTCTTCTCCCCGCCGAGCACGATGCGCTTCAACTGTGGCCAATGTTTATTCATCTCCACGGCTTCACGCAGCAGATGATAAACGAAGGTCGGCATCCCGATCAAGATGTCCGGTTGGATGCGCTCGATCAGCGCAATATTGCCCAGCGTCCCCATCGTTTTGCCACCGCCGCTGCTGACCATGAACGTGCCAAACCCCAGGCTCGCTTGGTGCGTCTGCCAAAAGGCGAGATGCGGCGCGTATGGGAACATATTCACATGGCGAAACTCTGGTTCCGAGCGCCCGCACTCCATCAGCCGACGGCCTGTGATCTTTAAGTTATCCAAGTCGTGCTGGGTGTAAACGAAGGGCACAGGATCGCTGCTGCGCCCGGTCGTGCTCGTCATAAGTACGGGGCGAAATTCATGCTCTAGCATCGCCCGCGTACTCTGCCGCCCATGCAGCAGCGTGTGCCAGATGACGCGAGGCTCATGCTTCAGTACCTGCTCGCTAGGTTGCAGGACGAACTCACGCAATTGCTCGCGTGGCACGGTGAGATCGCTCTTTGAGGTCATCGGCAACAGTTGCCAATCTTCCAGTGACTTCAGGTCTTCAGGGCGGAAGTCATTCTCTTCAAAAAGCCGCCGATAGTGTTGGCTAAACGGGAAGATGCGATGCTTCAGGTAGTCGTGCAGACGGTTGCGTTGCCAAGTATGCCAAACTTCAGGCGCGGACGAGTCCCAGCGTGGTGTGTGATTTAGCAGTTTCATAATAGCCTCCTCCTTTAGAAGGCGAGTTGTCTGTTGTCGTTTGGGTCGAAGACCCGGTGGCGTTGATGAGTGCCATGATCTGTGGCAGCGCTGCTAGAGCCGCGTCACGGCCCGCAGCGATGTGTTGCGCAAAGTGCTCAAAGTCATTCCACGCAGCGGTCGCGCAGCGCGGATGCAGCACCACATCGGCGTGCGCACATTCGGCCGCTGCAATGTGCATCTGCGCGGAGAGCAGCGCTCGCTGGAAGGTGTCGATTACATTGCCCTCGGCCATCAAGTTGATCTTGTTCCATAACCAGCGAAAGGACTTGAAGTGAGCCTTTGCAGGTGGGCTTCGCTTGGCTGCCATCTCTGCCACCGTGGGCACCAGATTCACCGCGATAATGTGATCCACCTGGAAGTGCTTGCGCAGCAGCGTTACGGGCAAAGGTTGGGCTGTGCCGCCATCGGTGAAGCGTCGGCCCTCCAGCATCACGGGTGCGCAGATGCCAGGTATCGCCGCACTCGCATGGACGGCTGGCGCGACTCGCCCTTCGCTAAAGACATGCGGTGCCCGTGTCTCCAGATCTGTCGCCACGACGATCATCGGTGTGCGCAACTCGGCGAAGGTCTTCGCGACTAACGAGCGCTCCAGATGTCTGCGCAGCTTATGGCCACGGATGAGCCCGGCAGTGGGTGGAAACACGGGGTCGAGGAGTCGCAGCAGCGTGCGACGATCTCCGATTTCTCGTGCCAAGGCTTCCAGTTTCACCCCATCAAATCCCGCTGCCCACAGTGACCCGACGTAGGCCCCCATGCTGGATCCCGCGATGGCGGCGATGTGGATGCCGTGCTCCTCAAGCACCTGAATGACGCCAACATGGGCCAAGGCACGCGCCCCTCCCGAGGAGAGACAGAGACCGATGCGTGGCGCGCGAGCGGCTTTTTCGGTGGGCGGCGAGGGAGAGAATCTGGCGCGAATGGAGTATTGCCAGAATCGAGAAAGTGCAGCCGAAGTTTTCATGGCAGCGAGTGGGTTCGCTGTACAGACAACCACTTCGCCTATTTATTCAATGACAAATCAAAGCTTTTATGAATGCCGTGGCCAAGGTCAGAACGACCGCTGAGCCGATCTCAGCGGCCTTCAAAAAGAATAAAAGCCTACGCTACTCGCCGAGGTAGGCTTCACGCACTTGCGGGTTCGCCCGTAGGGCAGTGGCGCTGTCTTGGAGTAGGACTTGGCCAGTTTCGAGCACGTAGCCATAGCTGGAAATTTTCAAGGCGAGATTGGCATTCTGCTCTACAAGCAAGATGGTCAAGCCGCGCTCTTTGTTGATCGCGACGATCTGCTCGAAGATCGCACGTACGAGGATGGGTGCGATGCCGAGCGAGGGTTCGTCGAGCATGAGACACTTGGGCTTGCTCATCAAGGCGCGAGCGATGGCAAGCATCTGCTGCTCACCACCCGAAAGGGTACCGGAAAGCTGGGTGAAGCGTTCTTTGAGCCGTGGAAAAACCGTGAAGGCATAGTCGATGTCTTCAGCGATACCGGCCTTGTCGTTGCGCAGGTAGGCACCCATGCGCAGGTTTTCCTCCACAGTGAGATTGGCAAAGACCATGCGGCCCTCGGGTACATGGCAAAGTCCGCGTGCGACGATGGCATGGGCGGGCAAGTTCGTGATGTCTTCGCCCGCATATCGCACCGTGCCGGCGCGTGTTTTTACCAAGCCTGAAATGGCACGCAGTGTGGTGGACTTGCCAGCACCATTAGCACCGATGAGAGTGACAATGCTTTTTTCAGGCACTTTGAGTGAAATGCCATGCAGCGCTTTGATGGAGCCATAGGCGACTTCAAGATTATTGATTTCAAGCATTGTCTTCATCCTCCGTGCCCAAGTATGCCGCGATGACTTTGGGGTTCTTTTGCACTTCTTCCGGTGTGCCTTCGGCGATCTTTTTGCCGTATTCGAGCACGGCAATTTTTTCGCAGATACCCATGACGACTTTCATGTCGTGCTCCACGAGCATGATGGCGATTTCAAACTTGTTTTTGATAAACTGGATGAGCTTCATCAACTCTTCCTTTTCGGTGGGGTTCATGCCTGCGGCGGGTTCATCGAGCAGCAGAAGCTTGGGCTTCGTGGCAAGGGCACGCACGATCTCAAGGCGGCGCTGGTCGCCGTATGGCAGGCTTTTGGCTTCTTCATCGCGCAGCTTGGCGAGGTTGAAAATATCGAGCAGTTCCAGCACTTCTGTTTCGACCTTTCGCTCACCTTCGTGAAAGCCTTTGCCTCGCCACAAGGCACTGCGAATGCCATGCGAGCGATGCAATTGAGTGGCGGTGCGGACGTTGTCGAAGACGCTGAGCGAACCAAATAGACGGATGTTTTGGAAGGTGCGGGCGATGCCGAGCTTCGTGAGGTCGTGTGGCTTCAGCCCTTGGATGAGTTTGTTGCCAAAGTGAATCGTGCCCGAGGTCGTTTGATACACGCCTGTAATGAGATTGAAGGCCGTCGTCTTGCCCGCGCCATTGGGGCCGATGAGACCGACGAGTTCATTCGCATGGACTTGTAGGCTGAAGTCGCCAACGGCAGTTAAGCCACCGAATTGGATAGTAGCATTATCAAGCCTAAGTAGGGGCTGGCTCATACTTCAGCGGCTCCTTTCTTCTTTTGCCCAAAGGTGAAAAGACCCTGTGGGCGGGCCATCATGAGGCCGATGATGAGAAGCGAATAAATGATCATGCGGTAGTCGGCGAACTGGCGCAGCACCTCAGGCAAAAGGGTGAGCAAGATGGCGGCGATGATGACGCCTGCGGTTCGACCCATGCCGCCCAGGATGACCATGACGACGATGTCGATGGATTTCAAAAAGTCGAAGCCTGTAGGCGAAAGGAACTGCTTGTGGTGGGCATAGAGGCCACCTGCAATGCCAGCAAAAAAGGCACCGATGACGAAGGCGGTCACCTTGTAGCGAACAGGGTTGATGCCCATGCTGCTGGCGGCAACCTCATCATCGTTCACTGCGATAAAGCCGCGTCCGTAGGTCGAGTTCACCAGCGCAGCGACGACATAAATGGTGATGGCGGCGAGGGCGAAAGTCCAGCCGAGCGTGCTGTATTTCGGGATACCTTTGAGCCCACTGGCAGCCCCCACGCTCTCCATGTTTTGCACGACGACACGGATGATTTCACCAAAGCCTAGCGTGACGATGGCGAGGTAGTCGCCTTTCAATCGCAAAGAGGGGATGCCCACGGCAAGGCCGATAACAGCGGCCATACAGCCTCCGAGCACGAGGGCCGTGAGGAATAGCAGTGGCTTGAGGCTATCGGGCACTAGCGGCGAACAAACGAGCGTGAGCTTCGCTGCGGAGTAACCACCCACAGCCATGAAACCAGCGTGCCCAAGGCTGAATTGACCGGTGTGGCCGTTGATCAAATTTAAGCTGACCGCGAGGATGATGCTGATGCCACAGTCGATGGTGATGCCGAGGTAGTAGCGGTTGAACTGCGCGGAGAAAAGCGACACGACGATGGCGAGCGCGATACCTGCGAGCAGCCAGCGTTTGGCACCGGGAAGGGATGGTGAATGGTTGATGATTGATGGCATGAAGCTCTCGGAGGGGTTGATGGTCTTTAGTTGATGGTTGATGGCATGAATGATCGAGAACTCGGTTGAGATTTTTCTGGCGATCAACCATCAACTCTTTCTCAACTCCACACCGTCATACTTTCTCAACTGACGCTTTGCCGAGCAATCCGGCAGGTTTGAAAAGCAGGATCAAAATAAGGATCGCAAAAGCAATACCGTCGCGGTAGCTGGAGAGGCCAGAGATGCCACCGGCGAAGGTTTCTAGCAGGCCCAGCAGCAGCCCACCGAGGGCAGCGCCGGGTAGATTGCCGATGCCGCCAAGCACTGCGGCGATGAAGGCGCGAATGCCGGGTTGCACGCCCATGAGCGGCTCGATGCCGGGGGCTTTCAGCGCATATAAGATACCTGCAATGGCGGCGAGCGCGGAGCCGAGGCCGAAGGTGAAGGAGATGATACGGTTGATGTTTACACCCATGAGCGCCGCTGCCTGTTGGTTGAATGCGACGGCACGCATGGCGGTGCCGATCTTGGTCCTTTGCACGATGAACCACATGCCCGCGAGCAGCACCACGGTGACGAGGACAACGACGAGATCGTTGCTGCCGACGATGAGTCCAAAAAGATGGAAATCGGTGGCGGGCAGTAATTTCGGGAAGGGCTTGGTATCAGCGCCGAACACCGCCTTGTGCTGGCAGGTGAACTCAATAAAAAGCGACACGCCGATGGCGGTGATGAGCACGGTGAGCTTGGGTCGGGAGCGCAAGGGGCGGTAGGCCAGGAACTCGATGAGGATGCCAATGCCTGCGCAGATGAGCGCAGAGATCAACGTAACGAGCATGGCTCCTGTGATGGACGGCAACGGCACGATGGTCTGGATCGCCGGGGCGATGAAGAACGCAGCATAGGCTCCCAGCATGAGCACATCGCTGTGCGCGAAGTTGATGAAGCGCAGCACGCCATAGACCATGGTGTAACCCAGGGCGATGAGGGCATAGATGGAGCCCAGAGCGAGGCCGTTGATGAGTTGTTGCAGGAGCCAGTCCAAGTGGGTGAGCGTGTGTGGGAGTTGTGAACGGAGTGACTTGGCAGCTCATGCGATGTGCCTAGCTGCGGTGCAGCTCGACACAACGTTTCGGAGCTAACAACGAACTACTTCGCTGGCGGGAGGGCGAGGTAGCGGAAATGGACGGCATCTGGCAGGGCGTAGGTGCCGACGGCGCTGGTGCCAAAGTATTTTTTGAAGACCTCTTCCGAGGGGACGGCTTTGGTGTCGAACCAACTGTCTGAGGTGATTTTCTCTGTTTCGCTGCTCTCTTCTTCGCCATTGCTGGGGCCTTTGGGGCCTGACTTTTTGGGGCTTGCAGTTTTGCTCTTACTCTTGGCAGACATGGCTTGAGCGCTGCCGATGACTTGTGCCACAGCGCTGATGATCGCGCCGCCGCGCTGGGCTCCGATGCCAGTGGCTCCTTTGGGCAGTGTGGCGAGGGATTGCTGCACATCGGCAGCGTCCCAGAAGCTATCGCCGCCGGGCCTTTTCATGCGGGTGAGCACGCGGTGCATCAGCTCGGGCTTGCTCATGCTGAAGATGAAATAATCATCGGCGATGGTGTAGCTGAAGTTAGTGCCGGGAGTGCTTTGCGCACCAGCAGTGGAGGGCTTCAAGGTGTAAATGGTATAGCCTTCGAAGTCTGACTCTTCGAAGAGACCGAAGCCATTGCCGACCATCTTTTTTACGGTCTCAAGGGCGGCTTTGAAGCGTGCGGCGTCTTTGAGTTTGAAGGCATTAAGCTTGCTGATGTTGGGCTCGCCTGTGCTGGTCGTGCCGCTGCCGATGTCTTGCACTTCGATGAGCACATCGTCGATGCTGCCGAGGAGGTCGTTGCGCAGACTCATGCCTGCCTGTTGCTCCATCTGGGTGAGTTGCATGGTCATCATGCCAGCCAGCGGGCCTAGCTTTTGCAGGCCATTCATCAGGGCATCATAGGCATTGCCCAGACTCATGCGCGAGACGCTCGCGGCATCGGCATCGCTGGGGATGAAGGCGGGCTGTGGCACGTCGGTGCTGGTGCCGCGCATGATGGCGGGGAGGAGGCCTTTGGCGTTTTCATCGTGCAGGAGGGCGAAGTCGATGCGCGAGGCTTCGTCATGCAGATCTAAGCTGAGGCCGATGCCGTGTAACTCTTCCAGGCCGAGGGCGGTGAGGAACATTTGCGGGGGAAATGGGCTGGGGGCTTTGCCTGGCTTCGAGGCTTCCTTCTCGAGGTTTTCGTTGAGCAGGGCGATGGCCTTATCCAAGTCGGCGTAGAGGGTGATGTCGGAGACGCTGCCATTGATCTCGGCGAGATGGCCGATGCCAGCGATGGCGGAGCTGGGCTTGCCGCCGGAGCTGCCTGTTTTGAGCGCATGGATGAAGTGCTCCATGGTGGCCTTTTGCTGGGTTTGCAGAGCGACGCCATCGACGACGGCCCAGGAATTGATCCAGTCGGTTTTTTTGCCTTTGCTGTCGGCGGTGATGTGAACTTTGACGCCTTCGATCTCTTCTTCGGAAGCCTTGGCTGTGGGCTGTTTTTTGAGCGCTGCCTCGGTCTCTTTGGCCATGAGTTTTTCATGCTCAGCTTCCTTGCCTGTGATGTCGGTGATGAAGACGACATTGGAGGCACTTTTTTCGAGATCAGAGCCAGACTTGGCCATCATCGCAAAGAGGATACTGCCAGCGGCGACATCGAGGTTTTCTTTGCCTTCACCCGACCAGGGGGCTTTGCCGTCTTTGTAAGCGGGTGCGAGCCAGCGCTTCACGGCTTCATCCTCCAGGAAGCGCCCGACGCCGCTGCCATCCCAGTCCTTGATGACTTCGGGCACATTCTTCACAACCATCACGATGAGGGCGTCCTCGGGCAGGAGTTTCAGCCACTCATCCGCCTTGTCGGCAGCGCGGGCAGCAGGGCTGAAGGAGAGTAGTAGTGCGGCAAAGCTGAGACGACGGAGGGCCTGGGGGAAGGATTTCATGGAGAAGCTTTTCGAGTATTACGGTGTGCGAGGGCGCGACTGACGGGTAGAGAAGCCGCAGAATCAAGCTTGGCCTTCGCTGCATGAATAAAAATGGCGAGTGACGGGCGCATCCCTTTGTGGCCCTATGCAGGTGTCCTGCACACCTCCAAGTCCATTCCATTGTCTCCCATGCCGCGATTCCTACGCTACCTTCGCCTGCTTCTCCTGCTGGGGCTTGCCGTCGTCATCGTGTGGGGTGTGTGGCAGCGCATTCAGCCCAGGGTCGAGCCTTTGCCGCTTGCGGCTACGGAGGCGGCTCCGTTCGATGCGGCATTCATTCGGTTGAGCGCGAGTGAGATCGCTCGGCTACCTGTGGCGACTCGCTGGGATATGCCGATGGGCTCGGAGCTGGGGGCGATGACTTACAATGCGCAGCCCTTCCGCATCACCCGCCACCTGGGCGATGATCTCAACGGCATCGGAGGGTATAATTCCGACCTGGGCGATGCTGCCTATGCCGCTGCGGCGGGCCGTGTGGTCTATGTGGGCGTGCCCGGCCAGGGTTGGGGAAATATGGTGATCATGGCGCATCGCGTGCGCCATTTGGAAACGGGCGTGCTGGAGGTCGTGCAGTCCCTCTATGCCCACCTGGAGACGGTGCAAGTGCTGCCAGACCAGGTGCTGCAACGCGGCGAGCCACTCGGCACGGTGGGCACCGCGAATGGCTTGTACCTAGCGCATCTGCACTTTGAAATTCGTCTGGGGCCGTATGTGAATCCCAGCGTCGGTTATGCCGATGCACCGCTGAATCGCATCTCGCCCGAGCATTTCGTCGCCCAGCATCGCGGGGCTGCTGTGGATATGCTTAATCCTGCGCCGAGGCAGGAACGTAGCTCTACGCAGGTCGAAGTGAGCCCCTAGAAAGGCGCTGTGTTATATCTGCCGCCTCGTCCTGCATTCATCAATCCCCCCCCAAAAACAACTCATGCGTATCGGTATCACTGGAGCCACAGGCCTTATTGGCACTGCCGTCGGTCAACTCGCGGCAGCGCATGGGCACCAGGTGGTGGCTTATTCGCGGTCGGCTGTGGCTCGTCATCCATCCTGGGTCACGGAAGGGC
>JANOAR010000235.1:0-12344 GCA_031411235.1 Verrucomicrobiota bacterium
GTGCTCGTCGCAGTCGTCGCAGGAATCCAGCACGGAGCCACCGCTGCCCTATGGTCCGCGTGCATCGGCACCGCTGGCGTCAACTACCTCTTCGCGGGCAACAAAGTGTTCGCCGGGCAATGCAACGTCACGCTCATCCAGAACATCCTGAGCGGCGTCATCTTTCCCGCATTCCGCACGAAGGTTCCCGAGCTGGCATTCTTCTCCGTGGACCTCGGCAAGAGTGGCTCGCAGATGCCCGCGCCCGTAAAATACGGACAGGAAGTCATCTCGCAAATGATGGTCGCGCCGACTGCGGCGAGCTTCACTCCCGGTGATGACCCTACTACGGGAGCCGTCGCCGTAGATACGCTCGCCGTTGACGTGAAGGTGAAGATGGACCAAGCCGCCATCGTCAACATCAAGCTCACAGCGGCCTCTGCCGCAGTGCTGATGGGCGATGGAGTATTCATGAAATCGCTTGAGGAAGCGGGCATCTCGCTGGGCCGCAAAGTGGTCGCCGATGTCATCGCGCAAGTCACCCAAAAGAACTTCTCCCACGAGTTGCTCACGACCATTGCTGGCACCGATTACGACGTGCTCGAAGACGCAGCCACGCAGCTCAATGCACAGGCCGCAGCCACGCCTCGCTACTGCCTCGGAGGCTCCTCGTTCATGCAGGCAGTCGGGGCAGATGCACGCACCGCAAGTGGCGACTACCACGGCCAGCGCACCGGCGATGACCCTTACCGCAGCTTCACCGGCATCGCAGGATTCCGCGAAGTCCGCGAATTCCCGTCCATGCCCAGCGGCACCAGCACGCTCGGCACGTTCACTGTGGTCGCCGCGACGAACGTCATCACCGTCTCCGCCAACCACGGCCTCGCAGTCGGCGACCGCATCCGCGTCACCAGCGCCACCACGCTGCCAGCGGGCATGGCGGTTAATACAGACTACTACGTCCTCACGGTGCCCAGCACCACGACGCTCACCGTCAGCGCCAGCATCGGCGGCGCAGTGCTCGACATCACCGACACCGGCACCGGGGCTCACACCATCAAGAAGTTCAACGCGCTCAACGCTTTCGCCTTCGCGCAAAACTCGATCCACATCGCGATTCGCCCGCTGTTCAGCAACGACGACCTCGCAGCTCAACTCGGCATCCCGCGTTCGTTCAAGCGCGAGAACGTCATTGACCCCGAGACGGGACTCGCGTTCACGACTTGGCTCTACCAAGAGCCAAAGACCGGCGACCTTTACGCCGCAGTCATCGTGTTCTACGGCATCCGCGCGGGCCGCGCACTCACAGGCGCGACCAACCCGGCAGCAGAAGCAGCAGACAGCGCGTTCGACCGGGCGGGCCTCCGAATCGTCGAATCCGCGTCCACACTCGCCTAATCCACGGACATGGCGAAGACGCTCTACATCCTGCTCGGCAGCGAGGGAAAGAACGGCGAGCAGCGCCTCGTGCAAATCGGACGTCGCGCCGCAGTGCTCGCAGCAGTGAACACCGCGCCCGCCGCGCTCACACAATTCCAGCTCGGCACATTCGCCTTCTGCCGCACGGTAAAGCGCGGCGAAGGCGGTCAAGCGCCAGAGCCGAGCGAGCAAGCCGACGTGCCGCAATCCGTCGAGATGCTCGACGCGCTCAATCAAGCGACGCAGCGCATTCGCGAGTTGGAAGCCGCGCTCGCAGAAAAGACTTCCGCCGCACCGCAACAGGCACCTGGGGATTCGGCATCGGGGGAAACTCCGGTGCCGACATCTCCAGCGGAGAGCGACGCCACACCGCCCGCCCCCACTGGTGATGACGACGGCCCGCGCCTCCCGCGCAAAGGCCGGTAAAATTTGTGTTTGGTTCGAGTATTCATAGGGGCGAGCGCCGCAGAACTGGGAAACTGCGGCGCTCGTTTTTTCGTCATTCGTCATTCGTCATTCGTCATTTGAAATGATCTCACAAACTCAACTCAGCCGCCTCCGCAGCAAGGCTTCCGATTTGATCCAGCAAGTCTTCCCGGCTACCATCCAAGTCGCAGCCACCGCCGCCGCACTCGCGACCGCCGATGAACTCTCCGCCTCGACTGGCGGGCTCCGGCGCGGCGATGGCCTCGCCATCGGCGGCTTCATCATCGAGGACGAAATCAGCTTCCGCGTCCGCAAGTCCCTCTTCGCCGAGCTGCCCCAAGCCGGGCACCGCGTCCGCTGGGTCGAGGGCAACGTCGTCTTCCGCATCGAGACAGCAAAGCACAGCGACTCCGACCCGTGCATCCACTTGAAATGCACAGCCCTAGAGAAATGATCTCTCAACTCTCAACCCTCAATTGCCTGCGGCTTTCTCCGCTTCGCTCCGAATCTCAACTGCCATGAAAGCCTGGGACATCGCCGACTCATTCCGCGCCCTCGTCGCCGAAGATACAGACTTCGCAGGCATCGCCCTGCGCACCGGCCAGAGCGAGGAAGAGCAGACCTTCCCCTGCATCATCTTCGAGGCAAGCGTGAAGCCCGTCGGCGGCTCCGCCCAAGTCCTCACCTTCGAGCTGACGATGCACGTCCACTCCCACGCGCACGACGACACCGCCGCCGCGCACGCCGCCCGTGCCGAGCTGCTCCGCCGCAAGTTCTACGGAGCCACGCAAGCCGAGTCTGCCGCCGCCCGCGATGCCATCAAGACAGCCATCAATACCGCTGGCAAATTCGCCCTCCTCGGTCGCGGCCACGACGCCCCATCCGATTCCGCCAACGGCGCGATTGAGCAGTCGCGCTTCAAGACATCCATCATCATCGCAGGCACCGTCCGCGTGCTCGATCCAGCGCCGTAGTTTGACAGCACGAATCTCTCGAAATGACCGCCGCCGAACTTCAGCTCGCACAACTCAAACAGGAACTCGCACTGCACGAAAAGAACCTCGCGCTTTACGTAGCCAGCAAAGACCCGCGAGTCGCAGCCACACAGGCCCGCATCGAATCTCTCAACGCTCAACTCAAAACTCTTAGCCAATGACCTACGCACTCGAACACGGCATCACACTTCTCGACGACGATCTCCTCTGCCAAGAGTGTGACATCCAGAGCAAAGTCGAAATCTCCAAAGTCCTCGGCATGGTCTCCGGCAAGGCACAGGTGAAGCACGTCTGGGCGCACACCGACGAAAACTCCGGCTCTGTAAAAGGCAACGGCGACATCACCATCACACCCGGCGTCGGCGACGCTGGAGTGGACGGCATCACCGGCGGCATCACCATCATCGAGATGCTCAAATACAAGCAGGGCATCTCCGTCGCCAGCGAGTGGGAATACAACTGGATTCACTGGCCACACGCCGAGGCCGCGTAACCTATGGCACCCGTCGCACAAGGGAAGCAGCAAGGCGTGGTCATCATCCGCGCCATCAATCCCGGCTCCGTCGTCTGCCCCGAGAGCATCCTCGTCAACGCGCTCACCACACTCGGCATCCCGCTCCACCCGGACCCTCGCTTCGCCTACGTGGACACCCGCGAGACGCTCGGCGATGGAACGGTCAAGCGCGTGCAGCAATGGGCGCTTCTCACCCGCAGCAGCGACGAGAAATACAAGACGGCCAAGCTCGTCGCATGGTGGCACGACCCCGCATGGCTCGCCGCCAACCCCACGCACGAACTGGCCATCCTGAAAGTCGGACTCGAAAACATGATGCGCCTCGCCGAGCGCATCCGCAAAACTCCCTACGTGGCCGTCCTTCGCAAAGGCGGACGCATGGCCATGATTCCCTCGCACCTCCCGCCCGAGAAACAAGCCGCCGCCCGCGAGAAACTCGAGCCCTCCGCCACATGATTTTTGCAAAAGAGAGCATCTGCTCAAGAGAGGCGCTGCCGGGCGCACTCCGGCTCGAAACAGTGAGGTGGTAGCAGCCTAATCACACCGGCAATTTTTCCATGATCACGGACGCCCGAACAGCAGCAGCAACCGATGCCCTCCTCACGCCCGACTCCACCCGCATCGGCGCGTTCACCGTCCGCCCATTCTCCGGCGGCGACATGCTCCTCTGCGGACGCCTCGACCTCGCCCTCGCCAGCAACGACCCCGAGCGCATCGGCAAGATGACCCGCGAACAGCAAGCCGAAGAACTGCTCCAAATCGGCACCCTCCTCTGCCACCCGCCCACCGCGCTCAAGCAAGCCCTGTGGAAGTCCGCAGACACCGTCCGCGCAGACTTCATCGCGCCCGTGCTCTTCGCCCTCTCGCCCGCAGACACCGCCGAGCTGATCGGCTTCGTCGCCGTCTTCTTCGCCCAAGCCGCCGCAGTCTCCATCGAAGTCGAGCCCAAGCCCAGCGACGCCCCCGCCGGGCCATCTCCGCAGGGAAAGTAGTCCGGCCTCCGTGGATAGCGGAGGCCGTATTCGCACTCGCCCAAGACACCGGCTGGAGCCGCGACTTCTGCCTGTGGCAACTCAGCTTCCCCGAGCTGCTCATCTGGCAGCACTGCCAAGCCCGCGCCGCTGGAGAATGGACCATCCAGCCCACCAATACCGCCACCCTCCACGAGCAAGCCTTTGTCATCGCGCAGTCTGCACATGAATGCGAATTTCAAACTTGATACCCGCAAATTCCAAAGCGCCGTCCGCGACCTCGCGAACCTCTCGCGCAAGAAGCCCGTGCAAACCGTCATGCGGCAAGCCGCCGGGCAAGTCGTGCGGCGCGTCGTCGGCGTCACCCCGCCCGCCAACGGCAAAGCGGATGTCGCCGCGAAGAAAGCAGGCGAGGCGGCAATCGCCAGCGACCTCGCCCGCATCTTCGTGGTCGCGTCCGCGAAAGCCATCCGCCAATTCACCGATGTGAACGGCACGGAGGCGCGGTCGCAGTTCGGCCACAAAGGAGCGAAGGCCATCGGCGAAGTCACAGACCGAGTGCTGAGCCGCAGCGAGATGACCTCGTGGCACGCCTCACGTCGCAAAGGCAATGGCCGAGTCGCAGGCGGAGGAAACGGAGGGCAGACCAACCGCGCGCGCGCAGCTTCGCTCGCCACCGGCATCAAGAAAAGCGACCTCGCCGCCCTCGACATCGGCATCGTCTCCGCTGCCGACTTTCAGTGGTTCCTCAAGGTGCTGCAAAAGATGGTCGGCTTCCTCGCCGCCGGATGGAACGCCGCCGCCGTCGAGCTTCGAGTCAAGCTCCCAGCATGGATCACACGCCACGGTACGAGCCACGGTATCATCAAAATCACCCTGAGCGACCACGGGATGCGCATCTACATTGCGAACGCGGTAGGGTTCGTGGACAACATCCCCGAGCTGGAGCGCCGCCTCCAATGGGCCGTCAACGTCGTCGCCAAAAACATCCTGACAAAACAACTCCCCGCCGCCATCAAGAGCGTCGCGAAACGAGCGGGGTTTAAAGTCCGCTAAAAGCGGAGAAATGCTTTGACGCTGCACAAAATTTTGTGCAAAGTCTCCCCATGAGCAAGAAAGCAAAACTTCTGGAAAAGCTGATGGCAGGCACACGCGACCTCGCCTTCACATTTGCAGAAGCCGAGCAACTGCTGCTCAACGCTGGATTCGTGCTCGAAGGAGGTTCCGGTAGTCATCGCGTCTATCGGCACGAAGACAGTCGCATCCAAGTCCTCGCCTTCCACGGCAAAGACATCAAGCCCATCTACATCAAACAAATCCGCGCACTGCTCTCATGAAAACACCATCAAACCGTTACCTTGTCCGCATCTACTGGAGCGACGAAGACGAAGCCTTCGTCGCCGAAGTCCCAGCCCTGCGCGGCTGCATCGCCACCGGCGAAACCTTCGCAAAAGCCGCGAAGGAAATCGCCGTTGCCATGCGCCTCTGGCTTGGCTCGGCGGCAAAGCACGGCGACTCCATTCCCGAGCCCGATATGGCCCGCGAAGAAATCGGGCGCGTTGCTCCGTTCCTAAACGTCTCCAAGCTCGCCCGCCGTGCCGGGCTCAATCATCACACCCTCGCCAGCAAACTGCGGCGCAAGACTGCATTCTCGGGAGTTGAGACAAAGGCAATTCTTAAGGCGCTGGAGACAGCGTAGCCTTTGACAAATCGCGGCGGGCAGGATGCTCGCCACGACACTCGACCTCGAAGCCAACCCGTTTATCGCCACGCTCAAGCGCGTGGACGCTGCGGTGGCGGGCTTTCGCGGGCGCATTGTCACCTTCGGTGCAGCGTTCAGCGGCATCTCCGCAGCGGCGAATATGGTCGCGGGCGCGTTCGCGAAGTTTGGCTCCGTCCTCAATCTCGGCGGCGAGCTGGCGGACCTCAGCGCTGCCACGGGCGAGTCCTCGGGCGAGCTGCTCATTCTCCAGACGGCGTTCAAAAATGCGGGCAAGGATGCGGGCGCGGTGGGCACCTTTATCGGCAAGCTGCACAAGTCCATCGGCGGGCTCACCGATGAGGGAAAGAGCACGTCCGCAGCATTCCGCGAACTCGGCACATCGGCGGACGAGTTGCGCAAGCTCTCCGTCAACGCCCAGGTCGCCAAGCTGAGCGCAGGATTCGCCAGCATCGAAGACCCGGCGCGGCGGGGGCAAGTGGCCATGAATCTCTTCGGGCGCAGCGGCGAGGAATTGCTCGCCGTTTTCCGCGACCCCGAGGCGATTGCCACAGCACGAACGCAAGTCGGCGGGCTCGCAGCCGTGATGGAGAAACTCGCCCCGACCCTCGACACCATCGGCGACGCGCTCGGAGGCATGATGCTCAAGTTTCAGCAGCTCACAGCGGGCGCGTTGAGCGTCGTCGCGCCACAGACGCTCGGCTTTGCGGACGCGCTGAACAAGCTCGACCTCACGAACATCGGCATCAAACTCGGCTACGTCGCGCTGGCGGTCATCAAGACGGCGCAGGCCGTGCAATTCGCACTACCCGTCATCGCCTCGCTGGGCGCTGGCTGGATGGTCAGCATGGCGCTCACGCAGGTCGCCAGCATCGGTATCGTCGCAGCCGTCCGCGCGGTGGTGGTGGCCACGGTGACGGGCATCCGCGCCATCATGGCGTCACTCGGCCCCGTCGGGCTCGCCGTCGCCGGGCTCACTTATCTGTGGATGAAGTTCCGCGAAAAAAGTGGGGCCGTCACGGAGCCATTGCCCCAGCCCGGAAAGGCTGAAGGAGCAGGCATTTCTGCCGCCAGTTTGCCGGTGAGCAATCTCACAAAATCCGGGCTCAACGCATTCGCGGGCACAGGGATGGGCAGCGACCCGCTGGTCAGCCGCGCCGACCGCACGAACGCGCTCCTAGAGAGCATCAACACTAAGCTCACTCCGACGAATCGGCCCGCGCCAGCACACAGACCCGACCTCCCCGTCTGAGTCGCGAAATCTCTCAGCTATCAACACTCAACTCTCAACCAACCAATGAGCTTAATCTCCGAATGGACCAACGCCACCGACGCAGCGATTGACGCGAAACTCGGGCTCGTCGCCATCAAGCTCCCGTTCACCGTCTCGCCCGGCGCGACGAAAATCGCCACGCTGCTGCACGCCCTCACATTTTTCCCGCCAGAGCTGGCCGAAATCAGCCTGCCGATGATCAAGCGCAACTTAAAGGAGCGCCCCGATTGCGGCTACGATGTCACCTTCGAGTTCGAGGGCCACTTCAATCCGAAGGATGCCGACGGCGAGGAGTTTTCCCTCGATGGTTCTACCAGCGATGACCCCATCGAATCGCACCCCGAAATCGAAATGCTCGTCAGCAAGTATTTTCCCGAGGGCACCACGCTGAAATCGGCGCGCAAAACCGACAGCGGCGACATCGTCTTCCCCCCGACCATCAAGGATATAAATGGAGAAGACACCCCCAACCCGCTCTACGGCACCCGCAACTATCTGGTGCCGGGCATGATTTGGACGCGATCATTCGTCACCCAAGATTTCCCCACGGGGCTCGCCCGGCAACTCGGCTGCATCGGCACGCCGCCCATCGGCAACCTCGGCCAGCGCCCGCCCTCGCTCGAAGGCACCCGCGACTGGATTATGATCCGGCTCAAGGCCGACTGGCGGGGCAACGTGTGGAAAGTCAGCGAGAGCTGGCAAGTCACCGGGCGCAACGGCGCGGCCCCCGACGTGTATCGCTACAAATGAACGCCGCATCCGTCGAAAGGCTGCTGCTCAAAACCGGCGAGCAACCCACCGCCGCACACCTCAACGCGCTCAACGCCATCATCGCCCAGCAGCAGCAACTCGGCGGTCGCAACGTCCGCCGCCGCATCTACCCGTGGGGCACGCACACGCACTACACCGGCAGCGGCGGGAGCGCGGAATCGTCGCCCATCTTCGGCCCCAGCATCGGCGGCAGCAAAAGCGCGGGCTACACGGTGACGTGGGAGCGAGGGCTCATCGAAGGCGTCGAGCCCACCATCGAAGGCGTCCCCATCTCCGGCGACAAAGACACGAAGAAAGTGCCGAGCTTCCTCGTCCCACCCGAAGCATTCGGCGACACGGGCGAGGCGCTCATCTACTTCCGGCTCGTCCTCACGACCGAATACACCGTCGAAAAAATCGAGCCCTTCGCAGCCCGCGAAACGCCGAAATCCCAGGACTATGTAGCCGACAAACTTGCGCTCCTTTTGTTCGAGGATGGCAGCCATTGGCAGGCCCTACAATTCAACCAAGGCCACCTCGCCATCAACCGCCACGGAGGCCGCGCACAGCACATCTTCTGGGCAAAATGACCGCCGAAGGATACAACGCCGCCGTCCGCGCAGCCGCTCGCAATCAGCCCCGCGGCGGCACCCGCCGCGGAGGCACCGCCACGCCCTCGCATCATTGGAAAGTCCGAGCCGAGCCCGCCGACATCGAGAATCACTGGCGCATCTACGTCGGCGCAGGCACCGTCAACGACCGCGTAGCATCCATCCCCTACCTCACGAAAAACGACCCACGAGGCTGGATGCCATCGGACTCTCAACCCTCAACCCTCAACTCTCAACTCACGGAGCGGTTGCTCACAGAGCGCGACGACCCACCGCATCTGCTGCTCACTGCCCCACCTGCGGACTCTCAACTCTCAGCTCTCAACTCTCAACCCATCAGCGATTTCGAGCGCATCCCCGACGATCTGCGCGCCCGGCATCCCTCCGCTTTTCGCACACGCGAAATGTGGGAGCTAGAGCTGTGGACCGCAGTCGTCTATGTCACGGCAGAGCCCGTCTCATCGAGCATCGCGTGGGACCGCCTCGGCTTCCCGTTGCCCACGCGCAACGGACGCTTCCGCATCGCAGCTCGTCCCCGGATGCCAGCCCAGCCGCCCGGCACCCAGCTCGGCGGCGCACACCAGCTCGCCACGCTCTACCTCACCCGCGAGCCCGGCAACCCCGAGCGGGACACGCTCTACGTTCAGCAACGCACCTTCTGGTCGCTGTGGACGGCCAACGCCGACATCAATCCCTTCGGGAATTTCGATCCCTTTCTCGGCTCAGCCCCGAGCTTCGGCGGCATCGGCGGCGGCATCGCGGACAGCATCGCACAAGGCACCTTCGCCACGATAGACGCCATCACCGGCATCGCCCTCGGCCAAATCGCCGAACTCTACAGCGAGGCCAGCACCGTGCAATTCTGGACGGCCTAGCTTTGACAGCGCCTGACAACCGAATGTCTGCGCCGTCTCTCAACTCTCGACCCTCAACTCTCAACTAAGCCATGCCTGCACCGTCCGAAGCTGCCATCGTAAAAGAACCTCGCGCGCTCAATGCGTTCGTCGCTTTCCCATTCCGCCTCGATGAGTTCTCCGCCGAAGTGTTGCTCGGCTCGCAATTCGCCAACCTCGCCGCCCGCGAAGAGCCCCGCGACGCCGCCGCAAATCCAAACCGAAAAGAAGCCCGATGAGAACCATTCACCTGTACGCCGAGCGCGCCGAAAACCGCTTCGTCCAAGGCATCAACGCCGCCAATCCCGCCGGAGCCCTGAGCATCGCGCAAAACGATACGCTCGAACTCATCATCCACGATCTAGTTCGCACCGCCGCGCCCAGCCGCAACGCCTTTTCCGAGCGCCCGCTCGATTTCTCCAGCATCCGCGCCAGCATCGGCACCGTGGACACCGCTCCGACCGGCGGCACCTTCAAGCTCCGCGTGGACGGCGAGACGACCGCCGCGCTCGAATGGCCCGCAGACCTTTCCACGCCTGAGCTGATTGCGGCTTGGAAAGCCACTGTCCTCGCCGCCCTCACCGCCCTCGGCTCGGTTGGCAGCGGCCAAGTGACCTCGCTCGATGACGCTGCGACTCCCGCGCACTTCTTCTTTTTCAAATGGACGCTCGCCGAAAACGAAAACGAAATCGAAGTCGTCGAAAACAAGCTGCTCCCGTGGATTGAAACCGCAGTGGTCCCGAGCGCCGACGCCAGCGGCCTCACGCAGCTCGTAAAGCTCACACAGTTCCCCGCAAAAATCGCCGCGACATTCACACGGCCTGCCTCGCCCGTCGTCACGGTGAGCGAGACGCGCGCCGGCGCAGTCGGCACGAATGCGGAGCAGACGGTCCACGTCCCCACGCTCGCCACCGGTTCATTCGCGCTGACGTGGGACGGCACCGCCACGAAGACGCTGGCAGTCGGCACCGTCACCGCTGCCAGCATCGCCGCAGCCCTAAACGCAATCGTCGCCAACGGCGCGACCGCCCCCAGCTTCCGCGTCGAGGAACGCGCCACGAACGACGGGCGGCGCTTCGCCGTCGAGTTCATCGGCGCACTCGCCGCCGCCGAGCAAGACATGCTCGTAATCGCCATGCACGACCAAGCCACGCTGCCGTGGGCCAGCGGCATCATGGACCTCGCAGGCAACGTGCAAATCGAGCGCGCCCTCGCAGGCGAGGCCAGCGCCACGCTCATCTTCGAGCTGGTCATCACCACCGCCGACGGCGAGGAGACGTTCCTCCGCGCAGTCGAAATAGTGAACGACATGACCGGCCCCGGAACCCTCACCGCCGCCGCCGCCGCCGGAGCCGTCGCGACCATCATCCGCGAGGTCAATGTGGACAGCGGCCTCGGAACATCCTTCGCCGAAACCGCCGCCGGAATCGCGTTCACCGCCCCGCTGGTTGCGGCGACGAACGCCTTTGTGTTCGAGCACAACCTCGCCGAGTTCGGGGTGATGGTCGATGCGATCTATCGCATCTCGGATGACCCAGAGGAATGGATCACCCTGCCCGATGACCGCTACGAGGCTCGCAGCCTCAGCGACAACACCACGCGCATCACGCTCCCCGTCGCAGTGGACATCACGGACCCGGAAAGCCCTGTCTATGCGGACCGCTACAAGTTTTATTTCAGCGGTCGCACTCGGCAAATCACCGTCTTCGAGCACGGGCACACATGGGCGGAAGTCCGCGAGACTTTGCCGAGCGGCACGACGGCAGCGGCGAAATTCGCTGCGATTGACGCGGCAATCGCGGGGCTCGGCGGCGGCGCGGCCATCCCCGGTAGCAGTCTCAATGATGGCTCGGTTTCGCCATCAAAACTCGACCTCACCGCGCTCGCCACATCGCTCTTCGAGACGGCGAAAATGCTCGAACTCCTGCGCGCATTCGCCGCCGATGATGCGTTCATCCGCAACCTCATCACGCGACTCGCCGAATCCACCTCGCTCGCCGAGCTGCGCGCCACGCTGTTCACCGCGCTCCTCACCGAGACGCTGACGAACACAGACCTACAAACGGCGCTGATGGAGGCGCTGACGGGCAGCGAGGGCTTTGCCGATTTCATCTCGGATGCCGTTGTCGCCGCGCTCGCAGGCGGCGCACAGCCTCCCGGCCTCGTGCTCTCGATGCCGAGCACGGACCTGTATTTGCCTGCCCCGACGACGATGGTGTTGAGCGGCGTCACGGTCACCGAATATCGCGGACTGCCTATCGCCTACCAATCCACGACGAGCGGCGGCAACGTCTCCGGCACACTCGCAGCGGGAACCGCTGGCTACCTCTACACGACCACAGCAGCGGCGCTCGCCCCCGAGACCGACGCCCGGCCTGCGCAGAGTTTCCCTGCCAGCAAGAAGCTCATTTGGAACGGCTACTTTTACCAGCTATCTACGCTGCACGACACGGCGCGCTACTACCCGAGCGAGTTTGAGCGGACCATCATCGAAGCCTTCCTCGACGATGCCCGCTTCCCCGCATCCACGCTCCTCACGCTCAAGGCCACGCTGCAAACGCAGCTCGACTCTCCCGACGATGCCCGCCTCCGCGCCCGCTGGCAGCTCATCATCGAGGTCGGCACACCGACCGCCGAGAGCGGCGGGTTGAACCTCAACGCCTTCACATGGCAGACCGGCGTCACGCACACGCTCCAGCTCGGCCCCGAGCTGGCAATCACGCCGCTCATCCTCACCGCCACTCGCCCATCGAGCGGCGACGTCACATGGGCGCTCGCAATCAACGGACGCAG
>JANOAR010000236.1:0-24378 GCA_031411235.1 Verrucomicrobiota bacterium
ATGTGACCCTGACGAGCACCAAAACCAGCGTCACCATCACGGCGAAAAACAAGACCGATGCCAAGAAAGCCGCTGCGGCCATCCTGGAAGCTGGCTACTACGGCACTGCGGATGACGAGGCCAAGCCCACCACCAGCGCCCTTGCCAAGCCTGCTGATAAGAAGGTGAAAACCGCAACCATCTCGGGCCTACACATGTGCTGCGGCAAATGTGCCAAGGCTGCCAACGAGGCCATCAAGACCGTGGCTGGCGTGACCAAGGGTGAGATCGCTTCAAAGGAAACCTCGGTGACGGTGGAAGGCGAATTCAGTTCGACTGAGTTGCTCGCGGCACTGCAAAAAGCAGGCTTCAATGGCAAGCTCGAGTAGTCGAAACCAAGACTCTAAAGCCCACACCTGCATGTCGCGGGTGTGGGCTTTTTTATTCCTACCTCACGCCGTAGGCCGGAACACGATCAAACCCGCGTGGCTATTGCTTTCGTAGAGGTAGCTGGAGATGCGCTTGTCGATGATGCAGCGACGGCCTTTGTCACGCTTCGAGGTGGCATGCATGAAGTGGCAGTCGCGGCCTTGCTTCATCGCCATGCCCACATGCGAGGTGTAGCCGCCCGAGTCACTGCACACGATGGCCAACACATCACCATCGGCCAGCAGAGGCTCGATGCCAGCGACGCTGCGCCTGGGAATGTAGGTGACGGGTAGGCGCGAGACGCGATTCTCCACGGTAGCGATGCCAGTGCGCAGCGAGGGGTTGTTCTTCAAGTAGCGGTACTGCCGCCAGCCGACTTGCATCTCGCGGATGGTGCGCTGGATGGGCACACCGCCGAGCGAGCGAGTGATGTTTTGCCCCAAACCTCGGCGTTGATTGTCGGCAAAGAGTTCCTCCAGGTGATGGATGCGGCTGAGGTAGCCGCCATCGCAGTGGCCACCGCGATACCGCTCCAGCTCGATGAAGCGCAGCATGTCTGTGGGCGTCCATGGCGCGGGCTTGCTGCGGATCATGCGGGCAAAGGCAAGCGAGCACTCGAAGAAGGTCCAGCAGTCGAGGCCCAGCAAGTTCACCGAGGGAGACTCTATGCGATTGTCGATCTCCAGGGTGAAGCTCACATAGGGCGTGCCGACCAAGGCACGGGCCACGGTGGCGGCGCGGTAGCCGATGGGCAGCGCCGCCCAATTGCCCCGCTGAGCCTGGGCGCAGAGGCTAGCAAACTTGTCATTGCCTTTGAAGATCGTGCTCATCGGCAAGCGCTGCGTGAAGGTCGCGTCCGCAGAGATGCCACCTGTTGCGACTGGGGGACTTGTGGGCGTCGTGGCGGAGCAGCTTGAGAAGAGGAGGCTCGTGCTAGCCGCTGGCAGCGCAGTGAGGAAGTCGCGTCGGTTCATAGTGGCTAAACATGGCGCATGAAGACCGAGCGGCAAGCTTGGGATAGGCCAGTGAGGCTGCCAGCCCCACGTCATTCGCAATACTCCCACGGGAGCATTGGCATTCGGCACAGCGTCGGCTCATGGTTGGCTATGTCCCTTCCTCGCTTCTCACTTCGCCCCATACTCCTCTGGCTGCACCGTTGGGTGGGGGTCATCACGGGTATCGTTGTGCTGGTTATTGCGATCACCGGTGGCCTGCTAGTGTTTGAAAAAGAGTATGACCGACTCCTGCACCCGCAGTTTTATGCGGTGAAATCGAGCGCCGCCAAGCTCACCGCTGGGCAGTGCATGGATGTCCTTTATGCAGCCCGTGGAGACATGCCCATCCAAGGTCTATTACTGCCGCGAGAGGCCAGTGATCCACTGATCCTCCATTCTCGCAAGGCCTTCTACATTGACCCTGCGGATGGACAGGTGCTCGGCATTCGCGAGCGAGGTGATGGCCAACTGCAAACGTTGACCAAGCTGCACATCAATCTGCTACAAGGGCACACTGGCGGCGAGGTGGTGGGCGTCGTCACCGTGCTCACGCTGGGCTTGGCCTTGACTGGACTCTGGCTGTGGTGGTCGCTGCAAATTTGGAGCTTACGCAAAGGCTCAAGCTTCCGCCGTTTCAACCTCGATCTGCACAGCATCGCGGGGCTGTATTCATCGCTATTCTTGCTCATCATCGCAGCCTCGGGCGCGACGATGTTTTATGGCCACACGCCAGTCTTTCGCGCATGGTTCTACCCATTGACGGGTGCGACCTCGAAGCCCACGCCACCTATCTCTGCGAGCCCGAACGAAGGGCAGTATCGCATCTCGGTGGATGAGGCCATAAGTGCGGCGGAGGCCGCCTTACCCGGTGCCAAAGTCGCCTCGCTGGAGATACCGATGCGCAACACCGCGCCCTTCCATTTGCAGCTCGCGTTTCCCGAAGATGCGTCGCTTGCTGGGCGCAGTTTTGTCTATCTCGACCAATACACCGGCAAGCCACTGCAAGTCATCAGCACTCGCGAGGGCAGCATCGGAGATCGTTATTTGTCCATGCAGTTGCAGATTCACACCGGCACCATTGGCGGTATGACCACGAAGGTCATCGCCTTCCTAGTGTGCGTAGCCATATTGTTGCAGGTGCTCAGCGGCTATGTCCTTTGGTGGAAGCGGAAGTGATCACGGCACCACGACGCCGAGCCTCAGGAAGCGCCGTGCGCCAGCGCCCGGCATCACGTTGTCGATAAAGGTCACCGTACCATCGACAGCCTGAGTGATCGAGCCACCTGCAAGCACACTCCACGCTCCGGGGCCAGTGGCTTGGGCAACGGGTAGCCATGTCGATAGATCCGTTGAGCCCTCCATGGTGAAAGTGGCATCGGTGGCGCTCAGGTTGCGCGTGAAAGTGAGGCCGAGCGGGGTATTGGCTGCGCCTTGAATCACAGTGAAGGCTTGTTGAGTGGAGCTAAGCGCTGCGGTGCCGAGAGCATACTCCAGCGCATCGCTGCTGCCATCGTGATCCGTGTCCCCCTCCATCGGCGCGGTGAGCGTGCCCAGATTATTGTGTGCCCATTGCTGCCAGGGCGTCATCCAGCTATCCGAAATAATTCGGGAGTCTGTCATCATCGCAGATGCGTTTGGATTGCTGATAATAGCGTGATGCACAGTGGTATTGCCACCATTGATGGTATAAGTGCTCCAGGGGATAAAAAAGGAGGCGCGGGGGAATGATGCGGCGATGCGGTTGGGATAGTTGAGATTGTCGAAATACACGGGGCCAATTTTTTCGGTATCGGCACCTGCTTGGGGGAAAGCATAGATCTTGGGGTAACTCCGAAACACAGCATTGAGGTCATTCGGCAGCACCCAATCATTATCGTAAAAATTGTGGCCCATGATGTCCACCTCGTCATCGCCAGGGTAGTAGTAGTCGGCAGGCACAGGCTTGCTGGATGCAGTCAAGAAGTGATGCTCAGACTGCGCCGACTCGTGGCACCAAAGCAAGTGATTGAGGTGCTTTTCGTTGGTGAAGCGGTTGTATATGAAGTGCCACAAGGCGTTGTATTCGTCATAGGTTCGATGGCCGAACCAATCCCAATCTCCCGTCATTTCCGACATGGGTCGAAAGATCAAAACATGGTCTGGATGGCCACCGAACGCTGGATCGACAAGCTTGGCCACTTCCGTCGCGACGGTGTCCAGCCAGCCGAGCCAAGTCGTGCGTGCGGTGACATTGGCCGCAAGATTGTAGTTGGGTGAGGTGGGATCAACCAAGGCCGGAATGTCCACTTGGCCAAGCGTGCCCTGACTGCCAACAGAGCCACCTGTCCAGGGATTCCACATGGCCCATTTGATGACAACCAAATGCCCCGATGCCAAGTAAGACTGCGCAAAGGGCATGATACCGGTGATGTTCACGGGGACGGCAACCCCTTCGAGAGTGAGACTCATAATGGCGGGCCAGTGGGCGGTACCCGTCTCCGTCTGCACAAGGTTGGCTAAGGCAACGACATCGGCTTGGTACTCGCTGGAGGCATCATTCACCGTCTGCCCGACGAGCCGCTTCCCCTTGGATGGAACTAACGCTAGCATTTTAGCCACAGCCTTAGTGGCTGCGGTGGCATTGATGTTGGCTGTTTTGCCGGGATAGGATGCTGCAACACTCGGATCGGTAGCGGCCCAGTATTCCTCTGCATTCGTGAAGCCATCCAAGTCTTTATCGGCGGAGCTGTCTGCGACTGACCAAAGGAGATTATTGTCCTTCTCCCACCTGTCTGGCAAGCCATCGCTATCGCTGTCTGCGTTATTCGCCAGGCTCGGCGGAACAAGCGCCATTTCCTCAGCATCGCTAAGGCCATCGAGATCGCCGTCTCGATCCATGCTGATAAAATCGAGCGTATAAGATGGCCACTTGCCTGATGGATAAGGCAGATAGATAGGAGTCGGATTGGGAATCATGGCCGTGGGAGTTCCATTCAATTTCTCCTTGTAAATTTGCCCCACATCGAGTGAGACTCGTGCCTGTGTAGGCGTGTAAGTTGTTGGCCAAATGATGTTCCTCACGCCCACAATCTCCACCCACTGGCCCACCTGTGCGGTGCGGATCACTTTCTCCGCCACGATGAGCGGCACGTCTGGACTTGTTGCATTGGTAAACGTGAACAGGCAGCGCACGAAGCAGGCGTCTTCCGCCTTGATCTTCAGCTTGAAGCGATAGGGCTCCCCCGCTGGATTAGGCGAGGTTGGCAGGCTGCTCCATACATTCTGGCGCAAGCCATCGGTATGCCAGCGGCGACCACTCACCCTCACCGCTTTGGGAAGAGGATTGGGAACGGGCAAAAGCGGATCATACCAACCCACCGCTGTGAAATCGAGCCCAGGAAGGGTGGCGTCCACGGGGATAGAGCCGCCCGTTGGATCACTGTTGTATTTGCCTGTGTAGGATACTTTGCTCCAAGGGTTTTGGCCCGTCTCAAAGCTGAAATTGGTGAGCACTTCGGTGGCTGAAGCGCTAAGGGTAATGAGGCTGAAAAACAGAAACGCTTTCATAAGTGACCCAAGATTCGCTATCTTTGGTTCATGCAGCAATGCTCCCACGGGAGCATTGGCCAAGCCTTGCGCGCGTGCGAGAGTGCGGGCATGAAATTACTCCGTTGGATCGAGCGCCCCGTTATTCTTGCGCTGCTCACACTGGTCGTCGCATTGGTGCCAGTGTGGTTCGCCTTGCGCAACTATCGTGAGGAATCGCGGACAAAAGATGAGCAGCTTTTTGAGGCCACATCCGACCTCATTGCGGAGAAGTTGCAGCTCATCACGATGCGCCATTTGAACTTCCTCAACATCCTGCGCAACGTGCTGCGCAACGCGCCGGAGCGTGACCAATCAAGCGAAGTGGTGCCGCGTAATTTGGACTGGAGGGCGACTCAACCGCATTTCATCGCCTTTGGCTACGCCAGCAATGAGGGCGAGCAAGCCATCATCCGCTGGACGTTGGGCAATGCCACAGCACTGGCGCAGGAGGGCGATGATCTCATGCGCAACGAGCCCATCGCACGCGCCTTGCAGCAGTCCTCACAAAGCCCCTTGCCCGTACCTGTTGGCGCGAGCTTGCCGCCTGACCGCCTGTTCATTGTGGATCTCTTGCAAAACCGCAATCGCTCCGTTCGCGGCTATGTCGTTGGATTTTTCGACCTCCATTCGCTTTGCCAAGATGCCTCCGTGCCGCTGCTCAAAGGGCATGTGCTCATGGCCTCACCGCTTGCTTTGGATGCTCCCGTGCCGCTCGGAGCCAAGGCCTATGCCATCAATGAAGGGGAAGTCCATTGCCGCATTGCCATCGCGCGCGGCCCTCAGTTTGCGCATCAATTTGGCCAACTCCCGCCCGTGCTTGTCTTCATTGCCTGCATCCTCAGCGCCGTGCTACTCGCGCTCATGGTCATGCAGGCCACGCGTGCCGCGCGACTGCGCACCGCCCTCGTTGCTGAGCGCGAAATTAGCCGCATGAGAAGCCACTTCATCCACTCCGTATCACACGAATTCCGCACGCCACTGAGCGTTATTTTATCAGGCGCGGATCTGTTGGAATCTCACGCCGCACAGCTCGCGCCCGAGCGCCGAGCGGAGGTCTTCCATCAGATCAAAGACAGCACGCAGCGCATGAACGAGATGGTCGAGCAAGTGCTACTGCTGGGCCGCATCGAATCCGGTGCGATGGCAGTGAATCGACTGCCAACAGACCTCGCCGACCTGTGCCACGGCATCGCCAATGAAGTGCGCACCGCCACGCAGGGGCGCTGCTCCATTGAGGTGCAAGCGGCTCGCGAACTGCACGCGGTGGATGCCACATTGCTGCGGAGTATCCTCGGCAATCTCTTGACCAACGCCGTCAAATACTCAGCCGTGGGCACCATCGTTAAGCTCCAAGTCACCGCCACCGATGCGCTTCGTTTCATCATCAGCGACCACGGCATCGGCATCCCCAGCGAAGATATTTCGCGCATCAACGAGCCCTTCCATCGCGGCAGCAATGTCGGCGAAGTCACTGGCACGGGCCTCGGCCTAGCCATCGTTGAAAGCAGCGTCAAATTGCACGGCGGCACCTTGAGCCTCGACAGCGTCGAAGGCCAAGGCACCACCATTACGGTGAGCCTACCTGCCTTTGAAAATCATCCATCATAATGAAGTCTGTTCTCCTCATCGAAGACCACCCCGCGCTGCGCGATAACCTGCGCGACCTCCTCGCGCTGGAGGGCTACCGCGTGCTCGTCGCCGCCGATGGTCGCGCTGGCTTGCAGCAGGCCCGCGAGCAGAAACCCGATCTCATCCTCTGCGACATCATGTTGCCCGGCATGAACGGTTATGAAATCCTGGCTCAACTTCGCGCTGAATCGGCGACTTCCTCGCTGCCTTTTATCTTCCTCACAGCGAAGGGCGACACCCCCGACATCCGAGCTGGTATGAACCTCGGGGCAGACGACTACCTGCCCAAACCCGTCTCGCGCAGCGACTTGTTAAAGGCAGTGAGCAGCCGACTGCAACGCCACGCGCAGCAGCGCAATGCCTTCGTCCCACGCTTCGATGATCCCACACCGCTGATCCGGCTCGGCCTATCGCCACGCGAAGCTGAAGTCATGCTCTGGGTCGCCCAAGGCAAAGGCAATGGTGAGATTGCCGCGATCCTCGATCTCAGCATCGCGACCGTGAAAAAGCACACCATTCACATCTTTGAAAAGCTCGGGGTGGAAGGACGCACCAGCGCCATGTTACGGGCGCTGGAGGCGCTAGCGGTGTTGCCGTGAACCCCTGGTAAAACGAAGGTTTACAGCCGCACCAGCTTGCCACCCTCCGCCGCGCTCTGGTCGGCGGCGAAGATGACTTCAAAGCTCTTCAGCGACTCGCGCAGGCTTGTCAGCGGCATGTCTTTGCCTTCGTCCAGCGAGTCAAAGAACGCCTGGAATTGTTTGTCGTATGGGTGGTCGGAGACATCGCCGCTATCGAGCATCTTCATGTTGAGCTGGCTCCAGGCACCCTTGTCGGTGTGCAGCTTTGCGGAGTGGAATTTGTTGTCCAACAGGCTACCCTCGCTGCCCACCAGATGCGTGTGGAAGTAGTAGGGCTGCAAGCAGTCCACCACCGCTGCGCACTTGCCCACACGGCCTCCTTTGAAGTGCAGGATGGTGACGCTCGTCGTGTCATACTCGTAGGTGGAGAAGGTCTTGCTCGACGACTTGGTGGAGAAGCTGGAGACCGCCTCCACATCCGTGCCCATGAACATCAGCAGCGCGTCCAGCGCGTGGCAGCCAGCGGTGAGCAGGGCGCTGCCGCCATCCTTCTTGAAGATGTTCCAACGGAACTGCCCATACCACGGGCCGATGCCGTGGTAGTAGTCCACCTCGCCATAGTGCAGCTCGCCCAGCAGCCCCTGCTCGATGAGCGCGCGGGTGCCGATGAATTGGCCCGAGAAGCGGCACTCGAAGCACACGCAGCCTCGCACCTTCGCGGCCTCAGCAGCGGCGACGATCTCGCGGCAGTCTTCGATGCTCATCGCCATCGGTTTCTCCAGGATGATGTGTTTGCCAGCCTTGGCGGCAGCGATGGCCTGCTCTTTGTGCTGGCTCGGGTAGCTGGAAATATCGACCACGTTGATGCTCGCATCGGCGAGCATCGCGCCGAGGTCGGTGTAGCTCTTGATGGGGCAGCCGTGCTTCGCGCTCAGCTCGGCATCGTCGAGTTTGCGCGAGGAAAACACGGCAGTGACTTGGCCCTGAGTGGTCTTGTTGATGCTGTCAATGTGGGCACCTGCGGCCCAGCCGTATCCGATCATTCCGACGTTGTATTTTTTCATGGTGAAAGAGTGAGAGCTAGACAGCACCAAACGCACCCCGCCTTGTCAAACTTGTTCCAGCCGCAGTGGGAAAGTCCATGCTGCGGAGTCCTCGCCCACAACGTCCCTAGCGCTGCCAATCGTCCCGCTTGTGAAATTTTTCACAAAACCCCCTTGCCCGTCTTTCTCGCGCTCCGATACTCGCGCTCCATGACCCCCGTTGAATACCTCCCTGGCAAGCTGCCCCACGCTCGCGAGCATCGCCTTATCTTCCGCAATGTTGACCGCGCGGGCTACGACGCCAGCATCGACTGCTACCTGCGCGATGGCGGCTACGAACAACTGCGCAAGGCCATCAAGATGGAGCCCCAGGCCATCACCAACGAAGTCAAAACGGCTGGCCTGCGTGGCCGTGGCGGCGCGGGTTTCCCCACGGGAGTGAAGTGGGGCTTCATCCCGCCCACCAACACCAAGCCCGTCTATCTCATCTGCAACGCCGATGAGTCCGAGCCCGGCACCTTCAAGGATCGCTACATCATGCACCAGGATCCGCATCAGCTCATCGAGGGCATGTTGATCTCCTGCTTCGCGGTGAAGGCCGCGCTCAGCTACATCTACGTGCGCGAGGAGTTCCCCGAAGCCGCACGCATCTTGGAGAAGGCCATCGAAGAGGCCGGCAGCAAAGGCTTCCTGGGAAAGAACATCCTCGGCACCGCCTTCAGTTGCGAAATCTATGTGCATCGCGGCGCAGGAGCCTACATCTGCGGCGAAGAGACGGGCCTCATCGAGTCCCTCGAAGGCAAGCGCCCCTACCCGCGCATCAAGCCCCCGTACTTCCCCGCTGCGCTCGGGCTCTACATGAGCCCCACCATCGTCAACAACGTCGAGAGCCTCTGCCATGTGAAGCACATCATCGCCATGGGCGGCGCGGAATACGCCAAGCTCGGCACCCCCAACAACACCGGCACGCGCATCCTCTGCGTCAGCGGCGACGTGGTGAAGCCCGGCTACTACGAGGTGCAAGTCGGCAAGGTCACGCTCGGCGAAGTCATCAACGACCTCTGCGGTGGCATGAAGCCAGGCCGAAGCCTGAAGGCCGTCATTCCCGGCGGCTCATCGTCCAAGGTGCTGCGCGCCGATGAGAAATTTAAACTCAAGGACGGACGCGAGCTAAGCATCTGGGACATCCCGATGGACTTCGATACCATGGCCGCCTGCGGCAGCATGGCGGGCTCGGGCGGTGTCATCATCATGGACGACAGCCGCAGCATGGCCTGGGTCATCAACAACCTGAACACGTTCTACCAGCACGAGAGCTGCGGCCAATGCACCCCCTGCCGCGAAGGCAGCCCGTGGATGGCCAAGATCAGCGACCGCATCGTCGCCGGCAACGCCAGCCCCGACGATGTGGACATGCTGGAGCAGGTGGCCAACCAGATCGAAGGCAAAACCATCTGCGCCTTCGGCGAAGCCGCTGCGTGGCCGACGCAGAGCTTCGTGAAGAAGTTCCGCGACGAGATCAAAGCCGCCACCAAGCCCGACCTCGCAGGCCGCATCGTCAATGCCGAGACGCTCGTCGCTGCGGCTGGCTTGGGGGTTTAGGCTTGTAGTATGGCTGGGAGCGCTGGGGTTCGCCCGGCTTTGCTACGCGGCGGATCCTCAGCGTTGCGCAGGGCTGGTATAGCCCGCCCGGTTGGGGCTTCGGAGGCTGGCTGCGCCAGGAGCGCTTCGCTTGTTGTTGGGCCTTGAGCCATTGGCAAAAACACGGCTAAAAGCGGCTCATCCGAGATGTGGGCGTGCCCAGGCAAGGCGTTCGGATGGAGTTCCCCGTGGCCTCCCGCCCCAGCACACCAGAGATGGGGCAAAAGATGCTTGCGTGTCTCTCCCCCGCCTGAACATAACGCCCCCATGATACCCACTCCCACCCCGCCTTCCGGTCGGAAAAGTCCGCCCAGCGTGTGTTATGCAACAAATTTGTCGGTTTTGCGCTTCCTGGCAGTGATATTTAACAGGACGCGTGTGGCTGAGTCATAGGTTAGGCGATGCTATGCGCTATGACTTCTAAACGAGACATCATGCGATTGTGCCTGCTTGGTGTGCCTTCTATCGTATCTGCAGGCGCTCTTCAGGACGGCGAACCCACGCTCGACAACTACAACTTACTCGGGCGCGTCACTGAGATGCTTCGCACGATTCAGCACGACCAGCTTCGTCCGCACATATCCAAGCAAGACGGGAGGATTTTCGCCTACTACCTCAATCAAATTAGTTTCGTCGGTCGCTGCGAGACCGTCGCTGGCCCACGCAACATCGTCTTTTGTGGCTATACCCGCTCTGCGGCCTACACCGACGGAACCACTGGCCCAGCTCACGGTCATCGGTTTGTGCTATTCCTCAACGACAAGCTGGAACTCGACTTCTTCAACAGAACAGAAGCTTGGATTCACGAGGTGTCTCTGGATGGCAGCATCCTCGCCGTTGAACACAACAAGCTCGACCTGCGAACTCAATCAGGATTCAAGTATTGCCGAGATGTGGCGCCTTTGTAGCACGATGCAAACTCCGAATCCCGCAACGCCTAACCCTCAAGTTTGCTTTGAGATTGGCGTCGATAACTCTACTGGGTTTTTAACTTAGCTGCCAATCCTCAAAGCTAGCGGTTGTTGGATCCTGCTTTGCCGCGAAGCGGCTCCACCCAGGCGAAGCGCATCTCGCAGAGCCGCGCAGCAGGATAACCCCGGCTAGCTCTTGCCGCCGCCTTTTGCCGTAACTCCTCGCCCTTCGCGGCTCTTGGGGCGGGTGCCCCTCTCAGTTTCAAGCCACCCCCTCTCAACGATTCCGCATCGAGTCGGCCACTTGGGCGAAAAAGGCGGACAGTAACTCTGCGGCAGCCTCGGGCAGTTGCGCTTCCAGCATCGCTTCGCCCATGAGTTGCATCCAGCGATCTCGCTCCGCCACGCCGATGGCGAAGGGCATGTGCCTGCCGCGCAGACGCGGATGCCCTCGCTCCTCGATGTAGGTCGGTGGGCCGCCGAGGCGATACACAATGAAGTCCGCCAGCCGCTTCTCTGCGCCTGCCCAGTCATCACCGGGATACATCAGACCGATCAGAGCGTCCTCGCGCACACGGCGGTAAAACCCTGCTACCATGCGGCGCAGGCAGTCCTCGCCCACAGCAGCGCAGAGTGTATCAATCGTAAACATGGCTGCCATCAGTAGCGCTATTTGCCCTGGGCGCGAGAGGCCAAGTGGGCTGGCAAACTTTTCTCCTGCGCATAAAGAAAATTGAATGTTCCCCAGGCTCCATAGTCCATAGTTGCCCCACCATGAAAACACTGCTCCTGCCCCTTCTCACCGTCGTTGCACTTGCCCTCTGCCTCACTTCCTGCGTCCCCTTGGACGATCCCTACTTCGCTGGTGGTGGCGGCGGCGGATACAGCAGCGGCAGCACGGGCTACGCCCGCAGCTACTCGGACTACGGCGGCAGCAGCAGCCAGCGCTACTACAATGACGACGGCCACAACCACGGCGGCAGCTATGGTAGCCACCAGCCCCACGGCTATGTTTCCTCTGGCTACGGCTACTCCTCAAGCTCCCGTTTGTGCAGCGTCTGCCGCCGCAATCCCTGCGTCTGCCGCCAGCACAACGACAACCACGGCAGCAGCGGAAACCATAGCAGCAGCCACAGCAACAACAGCAGTGACGAGAAAAAATACGAGTATCGTGGCTCGGTAGGCCGTGGGGATTCCAAGCCTGAGGGCAATCACACCCGCGACTGGTACAAGGAGCGCGGCTACCCGCTGAAAAACCTGCGCCCAGCGAATTAAGCAGTGGCTACGCGCCATCGCCCCGCCCTGCGGCGTAGGCTTCAAACACCCGCCGTATCTCATCCCGCACGCGGCGGAAGACGGCCATCTGCTCGGCCTCACTACCCGTGGCGTGGGCCGGGTCATCAAAGCCCCAGTGGTGGCGATTGACCTGGCCGGGGAACATGGGGCAGGCTTGGTCGGCGTTGCCACAGACGGTGATGACGGTCTCCACGCCCTGGCTTAAAAACTCATCCAGGTGCTTGGAGCGATGCTCGGAGATGTCGATGCCTATCTCGGCCATCGCCGCGATAGCCAGCGGATGCACATAACCCGCAGGCCTTGAGCCCGCGCTGGCTACGCGCAGGGTGCCCTTGCAGGCGTTGCGCAGTATGCCCTCGGCGAGGTGGCTGCGGCAGGAGTTTCCGGTGCAGAGAATGAGGACGAGCGGGGGCATATGGGCTTGGGGTAAGAGGCTAGACGCAGCACGCGCTGCCGGGCAGGCACACTTCCTTCGCGAGACAGTCGGTGTGGCGTAGGCCGAGGTGCAAATAGACGACGCCGTCCTCGGCGGAATGGCCCGTGAGTGGGAATTGCGTCACCCGTTCCTCCTCATACTCGACCTGCACCGGCAGCGACTCATCCGCCACCAACGCACGACCTTTGCCAAGGATGGCGGCGAGTTTGCCCGCTTGGATGCGATGGTCTTCATCATCGGCCACCCATGTCTGCAACAAACAATGCGCGTCCTGCCGCATGGTGCCGCCGCAGTCGATGAAGCGCTTATCCACGCGCCCCACTTCGGTAACGTGGGCGTGGGCTGGGATCAGCCCGCCATCGGGTAGTAGGAAGCGCACTTCAGCTTCCGCTGGGGCAGTGTCGAGGAGGTGGTGAAGGTCGGCGAAGTTCATGGTGAAACGAGGGCATGGTGCTCTGGCACGGGGCGTCGAGGCCCACAACCAACGATTCTGTCACGCGCCTGGATGCCTCAACTACGCGGGCGCTTCGCCTTGGCCAAGGCCACCTTGGCCGTGCGCACTTTCATCGTGATCAACTCCCGCTGCAAAGCGGTGTTGCGCTGGGCGGCGTGGGCGAGTTGGGACTCTAGGTCAGCGAGCCGGGTTTCATCCGGTTCGGGCAGCGGAGAAATCGCAGCAAGGGTGACGGCGTGGCCGTTCGTGCCATTGAGCTTGGGCTCATCGGCCAAGGCTGGGAGTGGCAGCAGCGGTGCCGCCTCCGCCGCAGGCTGGAGTTCCACGGAAGGCGCAGCGAGGGCTTCGGCCTGTGGTTCGTCAGCAGCAGGCTCAATGAACTGCGGCAGAGACAGACCCGTCGCAGAACCACGCTCTAGCTCCAGGAGACGAGCCTTGGCGAAGGGCAACTCGGCGCACATGCCCCGCAGGACATCGAGCTGCGTGCGCAACTCGAGCTGGGTCTTGTCGGCGGACTTCGAGGCGTCATCGAACAATTTTTGCAAGCGCTCAAAACGCGCTTCGCCCATCGTCAGTTGCCCTGCCGTGGCAGCGCGAAAGGTGTCGAACTGCTGCTGCAACTGGCTACGCCATTCAGCAGCGTCATCGCGGGCCGAGGCAAGGTCGCGTTGCGCCCGCAGCAAGTGGATTTCCAAGTCATTACGGCTCTGCCGCAGCAGGGAATGCGCACGGCTGGTGATGCTGAGTCGGATGGCTAAAAGAATCGCGCCAACGCCAAACAAGGCGGCAGCAAGAGCAAAGGGTTGGGCTTCAAGGGGTATGGAGTTCACGCGGGCGAAAGAAGCAGGTAGCGATCCAAGTCGCAACTGTTGAAACATTTCGGAACGACGAAGGAAAGGTCCGCGTAGTAGCGCAAAAGAGGCCAAGCCGCAGAAAAACTGCATGACAGAAAAACCTCCGAGGGGCCTATGTACAGCTCAAACAAACTTTATGGCCACGACCGACACCCCCAAGCACACCAACGCCCTCATCCACGAGAAGTCGCCCTACCTGCTGCAACACGCGCACAACCCGGTGAACTGGATGCCCTGGGGCGAGGCCGCCATTGCCAAGGCGCGCGCCGAGCAGAAGCCCATCCTGCTCTCCAGCGGCTACTCGACCTGCCACTGGTGCCACGTCATGGAGCACGAATCCTTTGAGAACGAAGCCACAGCGGCGCTGATGAATGAGAGCTTCATCTGCATCAAGCTCGACCGCGAAGAGCGCCCCGATGTTGACCTCACCTACATGACCTATGTGCAGGCTGCGACGGGCCACGGCGGCTGGCCGATGAACGTCTTCCTCACGCCCGATTTAAAGCCCTTCTACGGTGGCACGTACTACCCGCCCGAGTCGAAGGGGCGCATCGGCTGGCCCGATCTGCTGGGCGAAATCTCGCGCCTGTGGAAGGAAGACCACGCAGGCCTGCTGGAGCGTGCGAATGCCACCGTGACGAAGCTGCAACAGCACATCGAGAGCGAGCACGCCGATGCTACCGAACCTGACTTGAAGCTCGTTTTAACCAAAGCCTACGACGACCTCAGCGGCTCCTTCGACTATCACGAAGGCGGCTTCGGCTCTGCGCCCAAGTTCCCCCGGCCCACAGCGCTGGGCCTGCTGCATCGCCTGCATCTGCATCTGAAAGGCAAGGATGAGAGCCAGTCCGATTGGGCGCTAGAGATGGCGGCAAAGACGCTACGCTGCATGGCCTTCGGCGGCATTCGCGACCACATCAGCGGCGGCTTCCACCGCTACTCCGTCGATGGTTACTGGCATGTGCCGCACTACGAAAAAATGCTCTACGACCAGGGCCAGCTTTTATCGGCCTACGTCGAGGGGCATCAGCTCAGCGGCAGTATTTTCTTCGCCGACATCGCCCGCGAGATCGCGACCTATTTGAAGCGCGACATGACCAGCCCAGGCGGTGCCTTTTACTCCGCCGAGGATGCCGACAGCCTCGCCACCGCTGAGAGTGCAAAGAAGACTGAGGGTGCCTTTTTCGTCTGGAGCGCTGCCGAGGTCGATGAGCTGCTGGGCAAGGAAGAGGGCGGCATCTTCCGCTACTACTACGGCATCCGCCGCGATGGCAATGCCCGCGCCGAGAGCGATCCGCACGGCGAGTTGAAGGGGCTCAACACACTGTTCCGCGCCTACTCGATGAAGAAGACTGCCGAGTTCTTCAAGCGCCCCTTGGAGGAAATCGAGAGCCTCCTCATCGCAGGCCGAGCAAAGCTCTTCGAGGTGCGCGAGAAACGCCCTCGCCCGCATTTGGACGACAAGATCATCACCGCGTGGAATGGCCTCGCCATCGCTGGCTTAGCGAAATCAGGAGCCGAACTCGGCGAGGCCGAACACCTCGCGATGGCGACACGCGCCGCGCAATGCCTCCACGACACGCTGTGCGATGCGCCAGGCAAAGGCTTGCGCCGAAGCTGGCGCGATGGGGTGGCGGGCAGCAAGGCCTTCGCCATCGACTACGCCTGCCTCATCCACGGCCTCATCGAGCTGCATCAGGCCACGCTCGATGTGAAGTGGCTGCAATGGGCCGAGGCGTTGCAAGCCGAGCTGCACGCGGCCTATTGGGACAAGAAGCACAGCGGCTATTACAGCGTCCACACCGACATGCCGCACACCGTGATGCGGATCAAAGAAGACTACGACGGCGCTGAGCCCTCGCCCAATTCCCTGGCTGCCCTGAACCTCGCTCGCCTCGCCTCACTGACCGCACGCAAGGACTACGCCGAGCAAGCGGCAGCGCTGCTACGGCTCTTTGGCCACACCTTGCAGACGAGCACCCAGAGCGTGCCGATGATGGTCATGGGCCTCGATTTCCAACAAAGTAGCAAGCAGCAAATCGTGCTCGCGGGCGAACGCGACAGCGCGGATTTCCAGGCACTGCTGCGCGTGGTGCAGGGCAAGTTCCTGCCCCACGCCGTGGTCTTGCATGCCGACGGCGGCGCAGCGCAGGCGTATCACGGCAAATACAACGAAGCCATTGCTGGCATGAAGGAGGTCGGTGGCCATGCGGCGGCTTATCTCTGCCAGGGCGAAACTTGCCAACCGCCGGTGACGGATGCCACGGTTCTCGCGGGGATGTTGAGCAGGTAGAGCGGAGTTATTAAAATAATATCAACGAATCGCCAAAAGCGGCGGTCTGACCATCCAAGGATTTGAAAAAAGCTTCCTGGGATGACTCAAACATGCTACAAATTCGATTTTATTTTTTGCAGGACTCCATCCATGACTCTTCAAGCTTTTCGTTACTGGCTATTCATTGCTCTCGCGGCCTTTGTCGTGGCTGGTTTTACCAACAGTTTTGGTGCTGATGCTGAAACCATCCTGACGTCGCTCCCCACCATCCAGCCCGTGGCCGTGCCAGAGCCTAGCCGAGCCCTATTCATGGCCTTAGGTTTTCTCGCTGTCTTATTCAGCTACCGGCAGGCTTGGCGGAACTTCAGTCGCAAGGCTTAGCCTTGGAGGAATGCCTCAAACTCCACAGGTAGCGGGGCCTCCCAGCTTGCCTCGCCTTGGAGTTCTAGCCTTGCGGAGTGTAGCGCTTGGCGCGGCAACAGCAGTCGTGAGGCCAGCGAGGGCGTCCAACCCGTCTCGATGAATTCCAAGTAACAGCGTTCGTCAGGGCCATACAATTTATCCCCCACCACGGGCAGGCCCAGGTGCAAAAGATGCGCCCGAATCTGGTGCATCCGCCCTGTGATTGGCGATGCCTCTAGCAGTGTAAATCGTGAGCCGTCCTCGCGCTCGATACGCCTCAGCACACGAAACAGCGTGCGGCACGCCGCGCCGCTCTCATGCACGCACTGCTTCACCCAGATCGCCGAGGGCCTCACCTCGCCCTGCCTTTGCAAGGGTGCGTCCAGATCGAACTCATCCCAAGACGGCCAGCCGAAAACGATCACGCGGTAGGATTTGTGGAAGCGCCGCTCCATCATCGCCATCCCAAAGCGCCGCGCCGTGGCGGCGTTCTTGGCCACCAGCACCACGCCACTGGTTTCACGGTCGAGCCGATTGATAAGGCTCACTTGCCCGCCGTTGGCGATTTCATAGGCCAGCAGAGCGCACAACTCGCTCCACAAAGTAGGCGAACCGTCTGGCACATTGGGATGGACTTTGAGCGGCGCAGGCTTGTCCACCACGAGGTAGTCCGCCGTCTCGTCGAGGAGGGTGATGGCCGTGTTATGGGAGAAGGCGGTCACTTGGGGAAGAGGAACAGAGGGGCGGCGGATCGGGCAATATAAGGCCGACGATACAACGGGCCGAGTGGGGCAAACGACTGTATCCGGCCAACTATCTACACCTCGCAACGCATAAAAAGCGATCTTCGCTTTTCTAGCCCTGTCGGAGCCGATATGTTTTTGGCCCTTTTCCCGCATGACCTACTCCCAAGTTCAAGATGCCCTCCGCCTCGCCCCTCGTTCCTGGCTCATCACTGGAGCCGCAGGGTTCATTGGTTCACACGTCGTGGAGAAGCTGCTGCAACTCGGCCAGCGGGTGCGAGTGCTGGACAATTACTTCAGCAGCACCCCGCGAAATCTGGAGCGGGTGCGTGGCATCGTGGGCGCAGAGGCAGCGACGCGGCTGGAGTTTATCGCGGGCGATATTCGCGACGTGACGCAGTGCGCGAGCGCAGTGCATGGCATGGATCAAGTCATCCATCTGGGAGCCCTCGGTTCGGTGCCGCTGTCGATGGATAAGCCACTGGAGTGCAATGAAATCAATGTCACAGGCACGCTGCAAATGATGCAGGCGGCCCATGCTGCGGGGATCAAGCGATTCGTTTATGCCTCTAGCAGCGCGGTTTATGGCGATGATGAGTTGCCGACAAAACGCGAGGACAGCCTGGGACGCACGCTCTCGCCATACGCGGCGAGCAAGCTCATCGACGAAGTCTATGCACGCACCTACACCGCTGCGTATGGCCTGCAAACCGTGGGCCTACGGTTCTTCAATGTCTTCGGCCCGCGCCAAGATCCCAAGGGAGCATATGCTGCCGTCATCCCATGCTGGATCGACGCGATGCGGAAGGGCGAGAGTGTCTTCATCAATGGCGATGGGGGGAACACGCGCGATTTTTGCTTCGTCCGCGATGTCGTGCAGGCGCTCATCCTGGCGAGCATGACGAGCAATGAACTGGCTTTTGGCAAGGCCTTCAATGTGGGCCTGGGCATCGCGACGGACTTGAATCAACTCTTCAACACGCTGCGCCAACTCGTCGGCGAAGAGCTAGGCCGCGAGGTGCCACAGGTGATCTACCGCGATTTCCGCGCAGGCGACATCCGCCACTCGTGTGCCGATACGACGCTGGTGCAGTGCGTGCTGTCTTTTGCCCCTGAATACTCGGTGATGGATGGATTGCGGGTGACGGTGGCGGCAGGTTGAGCTTGGGGGGAGTGATGGGAAAACTTGTCTCATTGTCTGATTGTCTCCCCATCTGATTGTCTCATTGTCTCCACGTCTCATCCCCCTTCCCCATGCTCACCAAAACACCCACCGCTGCCTACAATCCCTTCTTTGGCTGCGCCATCATGGTCATGGCGGCGCTGATGTTTGGCGGCATCGTGACATGGTCGATTTACTCCTTGATGAAGCAGGACTCGGAGATCGCGCTGTTCACCATCGAGAAGCCTATACCGTTGCAGGGCGTGGCGTTATCGGCGGAGGATCGGACGGCTTTGCTTACGCGGGCGACGACCTTTGGCGAAGCGGCTAGAGCAGGTAGGGCAGCTATGTTGGAAGTCACGGTGGCTGAATTGAATGCGCTCATCGCGGCAGCACCAGACACGGGCTACGGCAACTTCCGCGAGATGATTGCCTTCAAGGCGACTCAGCCTGAGACGAAGACGCTTGTCGCAGATGTATGTCTGCCGTTGAACAAGGCCAAATTTTGGGAAGGCAAACGCTACGTGGTTGGCGAGGCTAGCTTCGCCTTGGATCACTCAGAGGCGGGTCCCGATGTGAAACTGACGACATTAACGGTGCCGGGGAAAGTCGTGAGCCAGGGCTTTGTCGATGCTTTTAGCAGTTGGCGCTGGGTCACGCCGTATCAAAAGGTGGAGCCCATTGGCAGCGTTTTAAAAGCCATCAAGAGCGCTCGCGTCACGGCGGTAGGCCTCACGTTTTCAACGACTGCTGCGCCCTGATCTCCTCACGTTATGTCTCGTATTCTAGCCATCGGCGACATCCACGGTAGCTACATCGCGCTCACGACTTTGGCCGAGTGTATGCCCTTTGCGGATGACGATATGATCATCACGCTGGGGGATTATGTGGATCGTGGCCCACGCTCGCGACAGGTGATGGACTGGCTCATCGCTCGCTACGCCACGGGCAAGCTGATCCCTCTGCTGGGCAACCACGAGAGCATCATGCTGCAGTCGCGCAGGGACTCTGTGACGATGAAGGCTTGGTTCAACGATTACATCGGCGGGCGTGCCACCGTGGACTCGTATATGCCAGAGTCGGGTGAGCGCTATGCTCGGCTGACGGACATTCCCGAGGCGCACTGGTTTTTCCTCCAGCAGCAGACGCGGCGCTACTACGAGACGGAGACGCATCTGTTTGTCCATGCCAATGCCAATCCCAAGCTACCCTTGGAGGCACAGAATGATGAGGCGCTCATCTGGCAGCACCTGAACCGTGACAGCCAACGCGCTCACGTTTCGGGGAAAATCCTCGTCTGCGGCCACACGGCTCAACGTTCGGGCGAAGTCCTAGACCTCGGCCACACGATCTGCATCGACACCACGGCAGCGGGTGGCGGCTGGTTGACATGCCTGGATCCAATGACGCGCGACTACTGGCAAGCGAATGAGAAGGGCGAGTTTCGCAGCGGTCGGTTGCTGCCGAAAAATTCAGGCTAAAGCGGGGCATTGCCATCAGGCAGGCGCGGGCGTGCCGCCATCACCGCCCAAAGGCCGTAGGCGATGACGTAGCTGAGGGCCGAGAGCAAGGTGGCGACGACCACCGCACCCACGTAGAGTTCCTTCGCCACGCTGAGCAGCTCATAAAAACGATGCCCCAGTTGCGACCAAGGAATTTGACCGTGGTAGGTATCGCTGAGAAAGGCGTGAGCATTGGCGATGGCTGCGGTGCCATCGCTGTGCATACCGAGCAGGTGGAGGAACCACTCACCCACTTTGACTTCGGCAATGATGATGGGAGCGAAGGTAACAGGGTTGGAGATCCAGCAGGCGACAATGGCGATGGGCACATTGACGCGGAATATGCCGGCAAGCGCCACGGCCACAGGCATCTGCCCAGGGAAAAGAATGCTGGAGACGAACATACCCACGGCCAAGCCACCCGCGAGAGAGTGCTGTGTGGGTCGCCAGACGTGCTTATCGAGGAAGTGGCGAGAGAACCAATGGAGCAGACGATTCTGCTTCAATCGACGCGGGTGCTTGAAGTAACGATAGGTCTTCAAGACCATACGGCGGAAGTGGCGGCGAGCGTAGTTGCGCATGGCGAAGGACTACGTTGCGCGTATGGCGTAGAGCAGCAAGCCACCCCCGAGGAGAATGCGGTAGATGGCGAAGCCGTTGAAGGTGTGCGATTGCACAAAACGAATCAGCCACTTGACCACGATGAAGGCGGCAATCGCCGAGACGAGCGTGCCTAGCGCCACCATGCCCCAGTCTTCGCTGGCTGCCGTGCCGTCTTTGAGGGCTGAGAGTATCTTGTAGCCGCCAGCCGCGAGCAGAGTGGGAATGCCGAGCAAAAACGAAAACTCTGTAGCCGCTGGACGAGCCACACCAAGGGCCAGCGCCATCATGATGCTCGCCCCAGAGCGAGACGTGCCAGGAAATACCGCCGCAAGCAATTGCGCTAAAGCCACTGCGACGACGACGCGCCAGGCGATACCCGTGGTGCCTTGCTGGCCTTTATGCCGAGCTTCCAGAATAAGAATGACGATGCCGCCAAGCAAAGTGGCCCAGGCGACAGGCGGAATGGTTTCGGGCAGCTTGATGTTGAGTTTCTTGATCACCAAACCACCAACGGCAGTGATGAGGAAGGCCACGCCCAGCTTGCCAAGGTAGTCACGCGTGGCGGTCTCCTTGAGCGTGCAGGCAAGATGTTTCACCCGCTGCATAAACACCGCCAGCACCGCCAGCACTGCACCGCTCTGGATAACGATGTTGAAGAGATCACTCTTCGCTGGAAGCCAACCGAGCGTTTGCGGGATGAGCAGGTGCCCCGTCGATGAGATGGGCAGGAATTCAGTGACACCTTCAATGATGCCAAGGAAGATAATGGCGAGCCAGTCGGGCATGGGGAAATGAGGAATGGGGAATGATAAAGCGCAAATGCTGCGCGTGTGGAGAAAAGGGCGGCGAGTGTCGGGTGCGGCGCAAAATTTGCAACTCCCATCGTGAGTCTAAGGAGTGCAAAAAAGACGCGAGTAAGTTGCGGTTTTTCCAATGCCTTCAGTTGCTCAGTGACGGCGAGTCGCAGCCACGGTGAAATGCCAGTGGCAAAGCCTTCTCAAGCAGCTAGGATCATCGCCCTCCCAGCCCAACCATGCGAGCCTCTAGCCACCGTTTTACTCTCCTAGCACTGGCCTTCCGCCGTTGCCTTGCGGGGCTGTGTTTGGTGGTTTGTTTACCCACTGGGTACGCGGCGGATACGATCCGCCTCAAGCTGGCCGATGGCTTTGATTTCCCTGTGGGCAAACCCGAGGGAGATGGCTACTACAAGGCGCGTGGCTTCTACCCCAATGGCCACTTGGGCGAGGACTGGAATGGACGCGGCGGTGGCGATAGCGACCTCGGAGCCCCCATCTATGCCACAGCGGGAGGCGTGGTGGTCTATTCGGCAAATCGCGCGATGGGCTGGGGCCACTGCATCATCATACGCCATGTCTTCCGCGATGAAGGTGGCAAGGTGTCGATGGTGGACTCGCTCTACGGTCACCTGCATGAGCGCAAGGCCAAGCTCTACCAAGTCGTCGAGCGCGGCCAACTTATCGGCACGATGGGTAGTAACTTCGGCATGTATCCCGCTCATTTGCACTTCGAGATTCACAAAAACCTGACGATGGGCATGACGCGCACCAACTTCGCCCACGACTACTCGAACTACTACAGCCCCACCCAGTTCATCAACGCACGACGCACGCTGGATGTGTCCTTCAGCAAGGTCGAAGTCCCCGTGAATACCTTCGTCGAGGAAAGCAAAGCACCCGATCTGAAGGACGACCCGAACCCCAAGCGTGGGTTAAGTATCCCTGTCTTCCGTGGCCCCTCGTCACGCAGCCCAGCACCTTCCAGCAGAGGAAGTTCGCCGACCAAAGTTGATCCTGTGGCAAGGATTCAGCAGGAAGCCCAAGAGCGTGCGGCAGCAGTGAGCAGCGCCAGTAGCGGCGGCGATTTTTGGTCGCGTATCAAGTCCAAGGTGGCCAATGGCCAACTCACGGATATGAACCCGCTGAAGCGGTAGATGGCGTGGTTTGCTAGCGCCGCATCTCGGCTGAATGCCCTACTTCATCGCTTTCAGCACATCGACTTTCACCCCACTCGCGACTTCGATGAGTTCCTCTTCCGTGAGTTTCTTTGCCTGCACAGCGACGAGGTAACGATTGGCGACGATCATTTGCAGAAGGCCTTGTTTGGGCAGCATCATGGCGTCGATGTCGCCGATCTTTTTGGCCTTCGCGCCTAACAAGCTGCCGAGTGCCGGGTTCGCCAGGAAGCCCATGACTTGGTTCATCAGCGGCGAGTCAGCCGTGATGGTCGCAGTAATCTTCTTCTCATTGCCTTTCTCCTTGCTGCCTTGGCGGTAGCTGCGCTCCACGGCTTGCCCACCACCGATGCCATCAAGCGATTTGCTCTCGACTTTGCCACCTTTCCACGCGCCGATCATGTCGGGCAGGGCAGCGGCGAGCGAGAGCCCAGCCTTGGCATTGATGAGCTTTTGCGCGGTTTGAATGGCGGTGCCAGCCTCGGCGGTTTTGCCTTCCTTGTAGGCTTTCAGAGCCGCATTGAGCGCGTCCTCGACTTCATCAGCACGCAGCGTGCCGAGGGTGCAGAGGCAGAGGGCGAGGAGGCTGAGGTGGGTCTTCATGATGTTGTTAAGGTAGGGGCGAGCGAGATAAGGTTTCATGATACGTGCTCCCAGCGGTATGGCTCGCATTGTTTTAGGGCACGCGCACTTTAGCGAAGTAGATGGCCGTTTTGCCCTCGTGGCTGGAGTAGTAGCTGAGGTGCAGCAGGCCTTCATGGAAGACCATGCCAGGGTAGCTGCAATCGCCTCCACTGGGCAGTTCCAGGATGGGCGTGAGGCTGCTTGCCGTCATGGCGTAGAGCATGGTGTGAGCACCCGGCGTCGTGCCTCGGCCACGCCCTGTGGCGATAAGCCGACCATCCGGCAGCGCGATGAAATTTGGCCCCTGCACGAGGACGCCAGAGGAGGCCCATGTCCACTCGCGGTAGGGTGCCTTTGCCATGCCGATAAGACTGGTTTTATCGCCTGCCTCGCGGCGCACTAGGGCAGCCATGTCGCCACTGGGGAGCAGTCGCACAGTGGCTTCATTGGGCTGGCCTTTGATATCCCAAATGGCACTGAGCGCCCAGACTTTGCCGTCGTTGCTGGTGAAGAGTTTTTCCGTCCACTCTGCCTCAGGCTTGGGGCCAGCGGTGTTGGGGTGGTCGTTAAAGACGGTGCCATAAAATTTGGCCTCGCCTTCATGCCAGACGCTGCGCCAAAGGTTATCGCCATCGCTCAGAGACTTCTCCGGTGGCGACCAGTTGCGGCCATCGGTGGAAGTGCAAACCCGGGGCTGGCGACTTTCCAAGGTGGTGCCTTTATAGAGAGCGCCGCTCATGAAGAGGATCATGCGCTTGTCTTTGGTGATGCCGAGCTTGGGGTCGCGGAGATCCACCCCTGGCGAGGCGACGAGTGCAACGGAAGCCCAGGTGGCCGCGTCGAAGGAGGTCAAGATGCGGATTTTCCCTTCACCGCCGACGCTAGCGGCAGCTTCGCGAAAGCAGCAATAAAAAAGGTTATCGAAGCGAATGAGGTCAGTGAAGGCATTGTGTTGGCCTTGATCCCAGATTTTTTTTACCGTCAGCAGTTCAGCCTTGGGTGCGGCGGGAGCTTGGGCCTGGAGCACCGCAGCGGAAGAGGCGAGCACGGTGGCGGCAAGAAGGAGTGGGAGGAGTCGCAAAGGGGTGGTCATGGGCGTGGCGAGGGTAAACGAAAGCTAGAGAGTCGGCCTGTCTTCTCCAGAAGATTGTTTGCACCTATTAAGTTTCTCGTTAATCTCCATAAGTTGTCCGTTCGCTGGATCTCTGGCGAGTGCGGGCTTTTGTCGAAACCTCGACTGATACGTTATCCATACAAAACACCATGAAGTACACCATCCT
>JANOAR010000237.1:0-15427 GCA_031411235.1 Verrucomicrobiota bacterium
CCACCAAGGTGAGCGATCACTTTGCCATCATCCCCACTGGCCAGATTCCGCCCAAGGAGCTGCCCGAGGCCGAGCAGAAGATCTTCGACATGGTCACGCGCCGCTTCATCGCCGTGTTCTTCCCCTCGGCGGAGTTTGAAGTGACCACACGCATCACGCGCGTGGGCGAGGACGCATTCAAGAGCGATGGCAAAGTGCTGATCGTTCCCGGCTGGCTCGCCGTCTATGGCAAGAAAGCCGCTGAGGAAGCCGCTGCTGATGGCGACAGTGGCGGTAAGCTGCTCGTGCCCTACAATGGCAAAGAGCAGGCCGAGACGCGCAGCGTTGACCTCAAAGAACTCGTCACCAAACCCCCTGCGCGCTTCACCGAAGCGACGCTGCTCAGCGCCATGGAAGGCGCGGGCAAGCTCGTCGATGACGAAGAACTCGCCGCAGCCATGAGCGAGCGCGGACTAGGCACGCCCGCGACACGCGCCGCCATTATCGAAGGCCTCATCAGCGATGCCTACATCGAGCGCGTCGAGCGCAACATGGTCGTCACGGGCAAGGGCTTGGGCCTTATTGACCAGATTATCGACTTGAAAATCGACGCCCTGTCCTCACCCGAAATGACTGGCGCGTGGGAGCAGAAGCTCCGCCAGATGGAGCAAAGCAAGCTCGAGCGCAGTGTCTTCATGCGCGAGATCCGCGAGATGGCCAGCAGCGTGGTCGAGAAGGCCAAGGCCTTCGTCGCCGCCGCCAAGGCCCGCGTTTACCCCGAGTTCGAAGCGACCTGTCCCTTCTGCGGCGGCCACGGCTTCACCCAGACGGATGACTTCTACGCCTGCAAAACCAAGGGCTGCAAGCTGCGCGCCTACAAAATCGTGGCCAGCCGACCGCTGAGCGATGACGAGATGCGCACGCTGCTGACCAAGCGCTTCGTCGGCCCGCTTGATGGTTTCCGCAGCAAGAAAGGCCAGGATTTCAGCGCCAGCCTGGAACTGAAGGACGATCAAAAACTCGGCTTCGTCTTCCCACAAGGCGAGGGCGTACCCGAAGGCTTCAAGCCCTTCGACTTCGACAGCGCCGAGCCCCTCTGCGCCTGCCCTGTCTGCATCAAAAAGAAGAACAAAACGCCCGGCAGCATCTACGACACGCCCGACAACTACATCTGCAACGTCGCCGCCAAGGACAGCAAAGCCTGCAACGGCAAGCTGCCCAAGGAGCTGTGCAAAAAGGAGATCACCGCCGAGAACGCCAAGCTCTTCTTTGAAGTCGGCAAGACCGCGCTCATCGAAGGCATGATCAGCAAAAAGGGCCGTCCCTTCTCCACCTTCCTCGTCTGCAAAGCTGGCGAGAAGCGCCTGCTAAGTTGGGAATTCCCACCGCGCGCCCCGAGAGAAAAAGGCGCAAGCAAGAAGGCCGCGAAGAAAGCAGCCAGCAAGGTCGCCGTGGCTGGGGAGGAGGAGTGAAGGCGTTGTCTTGGACTATCTCAGCGTGACTCCAATTTTCGCAAAGCCAGCACGGAAGGCTTCGGCAAGTTGTTCGTCACTGCGGCCCTTCACCAAGGTGTCAAGGTAGGCAAGGCCGGGGTCTCTGTCGGGCAGCTTGCTGAGATCGACGGGTGCGCCCGGTAGCACTGGTGAGGCAGGTGGCTTCATGCCTTGCGGGTATTGTATTTTGCCACCGGGTAGCTGGGTCACACCGGGGAGCTTGGCAAAGGCTTCCCACGCGGTCGTATAGCTGGTGAAACGCTCTCGGTATTGTCCAATGGCCTTTTCATAAAGCTGCCACTGGGAGAGGCTATCGCTTACTTTGTCGATAAACGGCAACATGGGGTCACCACGTTGCGGGCTATCCAGATGCATGAAGTAATAGAAGAGCAGGCAGGCGTGCATGTAGAGGTCATGCTGGCGTGCGGAGATGTCCTTGGGGTTCTGGGGCTCACTTGGCGTTGATTCATTGGGCTTTGCTGTGCCAGCACTCCCATGCCAAGCTTGGCGGGACATGTGCAGCACTTCGGTCATACGTTTGCCATTTGCTTTGAAAGAGTAGTTCGACTGAATTTTCTCAGGGTAGGAAACCATCTTGCCGATGTAGGCCTTGAGCGCCTGCGTAAGGTCTGCGGGGCGCATGGCATTGTTGGTGAAGGGGATAATCTCGACATACTCCGCAGAGCCCTCGGTCGTCCAGATGGGCATATGTGGGATGATATGATCCATCATCATATGGGTTAACTCGTGAACCAGTGTGTCGGAATTAAATGCCTGGGCATTTGAAAAGGTTGGGTTCATACCCAATCCAATCCCAAGCGATTGATAGGGCACATGGAATACCTTTTCCTTTAAGTCGTAGAAGCCGCCGCTGCTGGGCGGGGCGATCTTATCATATTCGGCCCGCGACTCATAGAGTTTGGCCACGAACCATTCGCCTTTGGGTGGCGTGGGTTTGATATCCCATGGCATACGCTCCACCAGTTCTTCTAAAGAGGTGAAGACCCGTGCAATCTCTTTGATCACAGGCAAGGAGAGTCCTGGCCCGGTCTCGAACTGAAACCTCCCCACGCGATACAAGGAGATCGTTTTTTTGCTGGGCACGATCGCGACATTCATTGCGCTGGTGCTCACCATGATCTCCAAAGGCCATGTCCTGTTGATCAGTGGCAGGTGAGGCTTGGCGGGCTTCACTTTGCTGTAATCGGGCGTGAGATCGTTAGCCGGATCACCTGCGGGAGCCGCTGGGTTAGGGCTTGTACCTCCGCTGACGATTTCGCCAGAGTCACTGGCGATACCTTGCACAAAACCAGCCTTGATCAGCCCTGCGACGATGGTTTCCCCTGGCTTAGCTCCGAGAAGGGCAAGCAAGGATTTGTTCAGCGACTCGATGGCGGCCTGCTGATCAGTGGGTGTAGGTGGCGCACTGGGTTCTTCGGGGAGCACATGGTTGGATGAGAAAGAGAGCCGACCATCAGCCAGTTTTTGGGTGCGTGGATCGGCTTTGATCGCATCCAACACTTCGTTGTAGGCGGCGAGCTGGGCGAGATGAGTGCGCCATGCCTGGTGTTGTGTGGTCATCGTGGCGAGAGCTGACTTCAACTCAGAGCCCGTGCCGTCGCCATGCAAATGACGCAGGTAAAAGAGGGCAATGAGGGCTGCGGCATGGTTTTTAGCATCGTCCTTGCGGAAGCTGGCGAGTGGTTGCGATAAAACGTTGTCGATCAGGCTCGGGGTGATCAAAAAGGCCTTCTTATTGGCTATGTCAGCGAGGCTGGTCTGCATTGCGATGCGGGCATGTGAGTGCTGTGGCCATTCTTCCACCCATGGCAGCATTTTTGCATAGTCCTGGACACCTTCGTGCAACCAGGTTGGCAGATAGGAGAGCTTGTCGTGCAGGCTATACAACACAGCCGCAGCGTGCCGACGGTCTTGGAGGTTTCCGTCGGTATCTCCCTCTGTGCTCGCGCTGGCGCTGTTGGCGAGTTCCAGGAAAGACGCTGAGCAGAAGACCCGACCATCTGGCTTGATGAAGTTGTCCCAGGCTTTCTCCTGGCCTGCGGCTTTGCCCACCTCTTCAGAATTAGGGTACACCGCGATCACTAAAGGCAGTTTCTTGTCCGCCAGTGAGGCAGAAGGAAAGCCCAAGTGCTCCAGCACACGCAGTCCGCCGAGTACAGGGCGCAGGGCCTTCTCAAAAATAGAGCGTTCGATGGGTTGCGGAGCAATGACCTTTAGTGGCCCCCAACGATGCACACTGCGGCCATTGCTGGTCGTGCCTTCAGTTGCTGCGACGCCATAGTCAAACACGGGAAATCTATCCGGCGGAGGCAGGGGTTCGGGTGGTGGTGCTGCGGGGGCTGCGGGCTTGCGTGTGCTCGCTACGAAGGCCTGATCCGCAGGGCTTAGGGTGGCCAGAGGCACCGGGACGGTTTTGCCGTTGGCCAGCTTGAGCACAACGCTGGCACCCTCTTCATGATCAAACTCTGCCTCGACCGTGCGACCTTGTGAGTTCGTCCAGGTGCGGGCCTGCAAACAGACGGGGCTGAAAAGATATAGGATGATGAATAATGCAAATGGACGCATTCAGCGAGAATGAAAAACCCAAGGGAAAGAGTCAATTTTTTCTGAGGAAAAAGTGCTCTATGGCAAGTGCCTTGTCCTTCACAGAAGGTGGTGCATTCACATGCCTGATAGGGGGCTTGTCTTATGCACACAGAGTAAACGGTGCGAGCAAGCTGGCCGCGAAGAAGGCGGTGCTGGGTTTTTCGCAACCCAGCACCACACAATATTTCACCTTAGATCGCAGCGAGAATGGCGTCGCCCATCGCTGCGGTTCCCACTTGCTGGGTGCCTGCGACGCCGGTGAAGATGTCGCCGGTGCGGTAGCCCTGGGAGATGGCTTTCTCTACGGCGGCTTCGATGCTCTTTGCTTCGGCTTCAAGGCCGAGGGAGAAGCGCAGCAGCAGAGCGCAGGAGAGGATTTGCGCGATGGGATTGGCGATGCCTTTGCCTGCGATGTCGGGGGCGGTGCCGCCGCTGGGCTCGAACAGGCCGAAGTAGAGGCCGTCGCCTTTGGGCTTGCCTAAGCTGGCGCTGGCAAGCATTCCGAGCGAGCCGGCGATCATCGCCATTTCATCGCTGAGGATGTCGCCGAAGAGGTTCTCGGCGAGCACGACGTCGAAGCTGCGCGGGGCCTTGATGAGCTGCATCGCGGCGTTATCGACATAGAGGTGACTGAGCTACACGTCGGGGTATTGCTTGGCCACCTCGGTGACGACGCGACGCCACAGGACGCCGTTTTGCAGCACGTTGGCTTTGTCGATAGAGGTCAATTCTTTGCGCCGTCCTTGGGCGGATTTAAAGGCGACGTGGGCGATGCGTTCGATCTCGCTTTGCTTGTAAATCATGGTGTCGATGGCTGTCATTTCGCCGTCGATTTCACCGAGTGATTTGGGCTTGCCAAAGTAGAGGCCGCCGGTGAGTTCGCGCACGCAGAGCACGTCGAAGCCGCCCTCCACGAGGTCGGCGCGGATGGGCGAGGCTGCGGTGAGCGCGGGGTAACAAATCGCGGGGCGCAGGTTGGCGAAGAGGCCGAAGTGCTGGCGAATCGGCAGCAGGGCACCGCGCTCGGGCTGCTGCTCGGGCGGCAGTTTTTCCCACTTTGGCCCACCCACGGAGCCGAACAGAATGGCGTCGCTGGCCTCACAGGCGGCGATGGTCTCGGCTGGCAGGGCCTTGCCCATGGCGTCGATGGCGGCACCGCCGACGAGCTGGTGGTTGTAGGCAAAGGTGAAGCCTGACCGTGCGGCGACGTGGTCGAGGATTTTGATGGCTTCGTGCATGACCTCTGGGCCAATGCCGTCGCCGGGGAGGACTGCGAGTTTATAAGTGCGGCTCATGGGTAGGGATGAAAAAGGGGGCGTTTTTATGGCGGGGGAGGGGCGCTTTGGCAAGCGAGAGGTTCATCTGCGTGGTGCGGGATCGCGGGATTTGCGGTCATGCGGTAGGTTCTCCAAGAGCAACCACAGATGAACACGGAAGGGCACGAATTCTGAATTCCATTGGTGTCTGTCCGTGTCCATTCGTGGTTGCTGCTTGGATAGGCCCACGAAAAGCCCGTCACATTGCGATGCCCAGCAAGGCGCTGCGCTTGCTTTTCAGCTAATCTGATAGCCGATGCACGCATCTAGATGCGCTTTCAGTTCCTCGAGCCCTTCGCCCGTCTCGGCGCTGATCGGATAAATGGGAATCTTGGGGAAGCGCTCTTGCAGGATTTTTAGATTCTCCTGGGCCTCGGGCAGGTCGATTTTATTGGCGACGATAAGCCACTGGCGCTCGGCCAGCTCTGGGGAGTAGAGTTTGATCTCTTTACGCAGGATGGCGAGGTCGCCGATGGGGTCGCGGGCATCCACGCCAGCGGTGTCCAGCACATGCAGCAGCAAGCGGCAGCGCATGATGTGGCGCAGGAAATCGTGGCCGAGGCCGATGTTGGCATGGGCCCCTTCGATGAGGCCGGGGATGTCGGCCATGGTGCCACGGCGGAAGTTACCAAAGTCCATCACGCCGACCATCGGCTTGAGTGTGGTGAAAGGGTAGTTGGCGATCTTGGGCTTTGCGGCAGACATCTTCGACAGCAGTGTCGATTTACCCGCATTGGGCAGGCCCACGAGTCCGGTCTCGGCGATGCTGCGCAGCTCGAAGTAATAGTTGCCCTCATCGCCGTCGATGCCCGGCGTGCTCTCGCGCGGAGTCTGGTGCGTGCTGGTCTTGAAGTGGACGTTGCCTTTGCCGCCCTTGCCGCCAGAGCAGAGGGTGAAGACTTCGCCGATGTCGGTGAGGTCGGCGATGATTTCGTAGTCCTGGACGATCTCGTCGGTCGCTTCGTCGTAGCGATCTGTGATGCGGCTGATGACAAGACCTGGCGGGACTTTGAAGATGCGATCTTCGCCGGATTTACCTGTGCGCAGATTTTCACGGCCTGGCATGCCGTCGGGCGAGATCAGCTTGCCGTTGAAGAAGAAGGTGCGCAGGCTGTCGGTACTGTTGTCCACCACCAGGATGACATCACCGCCCTTGCCGCCATCGCCGCCATCGGGGCCGCCCTTGGGTCTAAATTTGCCACGATGGAAATGAACCGAACCGTCGCCACCACGCCCTGCACGGGCATACACTTTGATATGATCTACAAACACACGCTGCCCTTAGCGGTGGATTTGGCGTGGCTCAACTGTAATCCCACAACTACTTCCCGCTGGGGCCTGTGATGACCTGCATGGCGGCGTCGGTGAAGTCGGCGTCGGTGAAGTTTAGCCCGCTATCGGATCGCACGCCCTCCACCAGCGTGCTGCTGCCCGTGGCCACCGTGCCTATCGTGAAGCTCGCGGGCATGTAATAGCCGCTGTCGCCACGGATGAGCTTGCCTGTTTCGACCATGCGCGCAGGTTTGGCCCCGCCGTCGTAGATGTGGATGCGCATGGTGGCGAGCCGCTTGTCGTCGATCCAGGTGATGACTTTGCTCGGCCCACTGGCTCCGCCGCTGGGCCGTGACTCGACCACCGTGCAAGGCACTGCGCCCACATTTTCATGACCAGTAGTGGTGTGCTGAGTCCAGTCGAGGAAGTCGGTCAATAGATCTTCGACTTTCATATCGGTACCAAAAAAAGCCGTGCGGCGGTCACTGGGTTTCAGCGCGGTCACGCCTTTGCCTGGCACAAAGAGGCTACCAGTAAAACTTTTATCTTTGATGTGCAGGAGCAGCGCTTCGCCCTTTCGTTCCTTGGGGAAGAGAACTTGGTAGAGGTGCTCACTGGTGCCGTTGGCCGTGGTGCGGCGCTTGATTTGCACTTGCAGCACGTTTTTCCCAGCGGTGCTAGTGTGCTCCATTCGCACACGGGCATAGACGCCGCCCATGGGCTTGGCCGCTTTCACGCTGGCGATGAGTTGAGCTGCGCTAGGGGAGTTTTCCTCGGCTCCAACCCATGAGTTGATGGGTAGGAGGACGACGGCGATACAGCGAATAATGCGGTTCATGGCGATTAGCATGATGGGCCAGAATACCGAAAGTGCAAAATCCCCTTCGAGTTTCCTCGGAAAAATATAAAAAATCATTCTTTTTTGGGTGCCTATCCAGCCGTCGCTGGTCGAGGTAGTCGGAACGTGTCAGCGCTCGGCGTGCAGGCCGTATCGCCCGTAAATTCTAGGAAAAGCGTAATGCATAATGATTTACCTAGACCTTTAATTTATGGTGAATCCAAGCATCAAAGGGCTTTGCCTGACACAGCCGCCCCTGAAATGCCAACATTTAAGATAGACAAGAGATCGCTGAATTGCTTGAATACACATTCCCCCACGCCTGTAATTATCCCGATTGTTTATGAGTCTTGCACCAACCCAACCTCGCTTCCCCCAACTTCCCGCCTTCACTGCCCTCCTGGCACTGGGCTTGCTCTTTGCTCCAGGCGTTGCTATTGCCCAATACGGTGTTTCCCCATCACAGACGGGCCAGTTTTTTGATGATCTGCGCGGTCGGGCTGGTGCTCAATCGGCAGCAGGCGTAAAAACTGGCGAGGGTAGTTACGACTATGAGCGTGGCATGTATGTCGGCGGCACCGAGCAAGACACAGACACCTATTACGATGCCTCCAGCAACATCGGGCGTCCGGCATCAAGCGCAGGCACGGCCACTTACTCCCAGCGGCGCAGTGGTGACTACACTCAGTATTCAAGTCCGTACCCTTCCGAAGCTTCCTTTTTTGCCCCTACCTACACCTCTGATCCTTTCTTGGGCGGTAAACGGAACCTCAAACTTGGCCCCGTCAATATAGGCTTTGGCGCGACAGGATTGATCGAATACAATGACAATATCACCCGTGCTAGTGGACTCACCAAAGACGCCGATGGCAAGTTTGTCCAACCCGTCAGCGACATCATCGCCAGTGCCTTTCTCAATATCGACGCACGCTATCAGTTGACTGAAACCAACGCCATCACGCTGTCCACAGCGATCGGGATTGACCACTATTTTGAGCATCCTGAAGTGAGCCCTTACGGCAAGGAGGTTTCCGTCAACGTGCTGCCAGGGAGCACCCTCACCTTCGATGGCAAGCTAGGCCCCGTGTATTTTGTCCTCTTTGACCGCATGTCGGTGCGTCCTGCTGTGCAGAATGACTTCGCGCTGAACACGACCGAAATTTTTGGCGTGTTTCAGAACGATGCGGGTTTGGGTGCGTCATGGGCGATCAATTCTTCGCTCAATCTCTCGCTCAACTACATCCACTCCACCGCCTATGCCTTGGAAGATGAATCGGCCAAGTACGACCGCGTCATGGATTCCCTCCAAAGTTCCCTCTCCTGGAGCCCAACGGGTGCTTGGACGCTTGGCCTGGAAGGTGGTATCACCTTCGTCAAGTATCCCGAGCACTACAACAATGATGGTTCCCTCGCCAATGCTGGCGTTTTCTTCGCCACCCCCATCGGCAAGAGCAGTTTCCTGCGAGTCGCGGGAGGTGTGCAGAAGTTCTCGTTTGATGCACCCGCCGATGTACAGAGCACCGCAGGCTTGAGCGCCAAGCAGGCTGAAATCGAAGCGATTAACACCAAGATTGATGAGGCGGCAAAAGGTAACTACCCAGCCGAACTTGAAAACGCGACGGACGCTCAGTTGCAGGCCTACACGGATGGATTGGTCGCGGATCGCACCAGAGCCAATAGCGAACTCAGTACCGCGCAGAGCAGCTACAGCACCGCCTACAACCAAAATACCCACGACGCTTCGGACTTGGATGATTTCTACGCCAACGTCACCCTCTCGAACCGCCTAACCTCGCGTATTTCCCACGCCCTTTCCTTTGGCCATGAGTCGGCTCTTAACACTACGTCCAACTTTATCACCGCAGACTATGTGAGCTACGGCGTCGGTATCATCGCTTGGCGTGGCAGCAGGCTTGCCCTCAGCGGATATTATGAAAACGCCGAGGAATCTGGCGGCACCCAGACCAGTGTCGTTGAGAATACCTCATCCGTGAATGGACAAGCGGTGGAGACCACTTTCCTCAAAGAAAACATCGAGCAGTATGGCTTTGATGCCTACCTTTCCCACCAGCTCTCGCCCCGAGTCCGTGCGGGGCTGGGTTATCACCACGGTATCGCCGATTCCAATAAGGCTGACCGCGACTACACGCAAAATGCCTTTAATGTGGATGTAAACTTCACCGTCACCCAAAAGCTCAGCATGAGCCTGGGCTATCGTTACTACCTCACCGAGGCAGAATTAGCCGAGCTTGGCTTCGAGCAAAATCGCTTTGTGATGTCCATGAACTACAATTTCTAACGGCCTGTCTGGAGAGGCATCAAAGCCCTTCGCCGTTTAATCCCCAATCCCCCTGTTCCCAATGAAAGCCCTTCGTCTCGCGTCTCTCTATCTCCTCGTTTTTGCGTCGCAACTTCTCACCGCCCAAGATCCTGGTTTTCAACCTGCTGTGGCTCCGCGAGCCGCTACCCAGCCCGCAGCACAGAGTGGTGAAGTAGGTGAAGCTCGCTCTGCGGGGCTGATCAATAGCATGGATCAGCTCGATGGCACACGTGCCCTCAACTATGGCGATACGATCAGCTTCCGCATCATTGAGGAGAACAAAGAGGCCATTCGGATCATTGTCCAAGACTCAGGCGATATTCAGACCCCTCACCTTGCCTTGGTAAAAGCCGTGGGTAAGACGCCCAAAGAACTGGCGATGACCATCAAAACCGCGCTTGAGGCCAGCTACTTCAAAAAAGCTACGGTCATTATTGCCCTTGATAAAGCACGCGTCATCGAAGGTCGTGCAGTGGGATCACCCGGCGTGCAAATGGAGTACTTCACGGTTTTCGGCCAGGTCGCTCGTCAAGGGAAGTATGAGCTGCCACCCGAAGAAGACATCACCATCAGCCAAGCCATCCTACGTGCGGGCGGGTTCAGTCAGTTTGCCGATAAAAAAGCCGTTAAAATCGTGCGCAAAACCCCCAAAGGTAATAAAAATATCAAAGTGGATGTGGGACAGATCATGGAGAATGGCAACCTCACCATCGACATCTACATGAGAGATGGAGATGTGCTCATCATTGGAGAAAAGACGGTAAGCATATAGCACCCAAGCTCTCTCCATTCGGCGAGTGTGGGCTAAGCAGGGGGAGGGCTCATGGCCTTATTTGATAACACTGATTCCACTGAACTTGAGCTATCGGCTCGGATTTGGGACATTTATCGAACAAGAGTCTCCTCTCACTGTCCCTCCACCCCGAGACGATAGAAACCCCTTCCGCAGCGCCACTTCTGCTGTATCATCCGCCCCGTTTTTAACCTTAGCCCTTATGGATCACCAGCTATCACTGCCCACCCAGTCCTCGACGCTCGCGCGTATTCACGAGACTTCAGCGAAGTTCCAGCGCTATAAAATCCTCCTCCGGCGGCGCTGGTGGTTCCTCATGCTCACCGCCAGTATCGGCGTGTGCTTTCAGGCTCTCACCATCACTGGCAAACCGCCGGAATACATCTCCCTGGCCAAGCTTGTCGCTGGTGGAAAAATGGTCAGCAATGGCGGTGGCCCCACCTATATGGAGTACCTCGCCGACTTCTACGGCACGATCATCGAGACGCTGGAAAGTAGTGAAATGCGCCGCAAAGCTCTCGACCGAGTCCGCGCTCTAAATCCCGACCTAAAAGAAGCCGATGTGGATGTGCGCGTCACCCAAAACAAGGGCTCAGCGATCTTCAACGTCCTGGCAGTGGGGGCCGAACCCAAATACACGCGCGCCTTCCTGGATGCGTTGCTCGATGAGTTCCGCAGCTTCCGAGATTCGATCCGCGAACAGCAGCGCAACAAAGCCCTCACCGCTCTGGCTGAAGATGTGGTGAACCGTGAGCGAGGGGTCAAAGACAAAGAAACCAAGCTCAACACCTTCCGCGCCAATAACCCCATGGTGCGTATCGCGGGTAGCAAGAATCAGCCCGCAGAAATGCGCATGAACAAAATCGTTGAGCGCGATCTCATCGGACGTCGTCAGCAAGAACTCGAACTGGCTGAAAAAGATCTCGACGCTGCCCTTTCTCAAAAGGAGAAAGCTCTCGCCGTTGCGCCCAATCAAACCGCAACGCCCGCTAAAACGGAACCCAACGCAAATGCGACAACCTCGGGCGGCTCCAAGTTAGTCACCCCAGGCTTCACCCGGGCCGAGAGTGAATACCGGGAAACCAAGCGTTCGATCTTCACGCTTAAAACAGAGCGAGCTAGCCTGCTTGATTCACTGCGTCCCATGCACCCCGACGTGATGGCCATTGATTCCAAACTTAGCAAGATGGAAGCCGCGCTTTCCTCGCTGCAAGATGAAATCCGCAGTGAAGTCGCAGGTGAGCGCGTCGCCATCGATCGCAGCATCAAAAACCTCGACGCAGAAATCGCCAAGTACACCAGCGAGGCAAGTGATCTGCAAGGTAAGTTGGATGAACATAGTCGCCTAGAGCGCGACTTTGAAGAAAATAGCCGTGCTTGGCAAGATATGTTCGACTTGGTTCGCAAATTTCAGGTCAATGAAGATATGCAGGGTGATGCCGTCGCCATCATGGAAAAAGCCACAGGTGCGGTGCAGAACGTGCAGCAACAATGGGCCGTTCGCATCCTTATCGGCCTCGGTATTGGCCTTGGTATTGGCGTCGTCGTGCTTCTGCTTTTTGACCGCCTGGATGACCGCATGAACTCCTTCTCGGAGTTCCAGAATCTCTTCCCCAACGAAGCGATTCTCGGCCAGATACCCGAGCAGCGCCAACGTGGTGATGTCGCTCTCCTGCGCTCGAATGATGACCGCCACTTGTATGCGGAAGCCTTCCGCAATGTGCGTTCGTCGATACTTTTCAAAAACTGGCGCGGTAAGCCGCCGAAGACGATCCTCGTAACCAGTGCCGTGCCCAATGAAGGCAAGACGACCGTCACCTCCAATATGGCGATCACCATGGCTCTCGCGGGGGCTCGTGTGCTCCTCGCCGACTGTGACCTTCGCCGTGGTGGTGTCAGTGAGTTGTTCAAGCTCCCTGTCTCTCCCGGCTTGAGCGAAGTGCTGCGTGGCAAGACCCACTGGCGCGACGCCGTGCAGGAAACCAGCACGCGAAATCTCGACCTACTGGCCCGTGGCGAAGTCTTCGATCAGACTTCCGAAATGCTCCTCTCTCGCACCGCTGACGAGATGCTCAAAGAGATGTCCGAAGAGTACGACTACGTCATCTTTGATAGTGCGCCTGTCCTCGTCGCCGATGACACGGGTAGCTTCGCACCAAAGCTCGATTGCGTGATCTTCGTGGTGCGTATGTCCTCCACGATGGCCCGTCTCTCTGGTAAGGCTCTCGACCTTCTCTATGACCGCCAGGTCAACATCGGTGGCGTCATTCTCAACCGTTCGAGCAGCAGCTTGAAAGAGTACACCTACTACAACTACGCCAGCTACTACTACACGCCGAAGGCCAACCAGCCCGAAGCTGAAGCCTTGCCGCCGCCAGCGACAACGGGCAAAATGTAAAGCCTCGGTAGTGCTCACAACATGATCCGTCCGCTCCAGCAAGATGACCTGCTGCTGGCAGACATAAAAGATGCCTCGGAGAACCCGAGGCATCTTCATTTATGGTGGCTGGGGCAGAGTGGATTTTTAGTCAAGCACGGCTCATCCTTGCTACTGCTCGACCCGTACCTCTCTGACTCGCTCACACAAAAATATGCGTCCACCGACAAGCCCCATGTGCGGTTGTCAGAGCGAGTCGTGGTTCCTGAGCATTTGCTCGGTGTGAAGCTAGTGACCAGCAGCCACCAGCACACGGATCACTTCGATGAGTCCACATTGCTGCCACTGGCGCAGGCTAATGATGGGTTACAACTCGTGCTGCCACGCTCGAATATCCCCGCCGCACAGCGACGTTTACACGGGGCGGATATTGCCTTCATCCCCAGTGATGAAGGAGTAACAATCGAAGCAGACGGCTGGTCTTTTACAGGCATCGCCGCCGCGCATAATGAAGTGGCACGCGATGCGTATGGCGGATGTCTTTACCTCGGATTCATCATCCAGCGCGGTGGTTTTACCCTCTACCACAGTGGCGACACGCTTTGGCATCCTGCGCTCGTGCCTGCATTGCTACCGTTTAAGTGCGACGTCGCGTTGGTTCCCATTAATGGCAATCGACCCGAGCGCCGTGTTGCTGGGAATCTTAATGGCAGTGAAGCCGCGGCCCTTGCGCGGGCTATCGACTCAGACCTCGCAGTGCCGCATCATTTTGAGATGTTTGAATTCAATACGGCCTCGCCTGATGAGTTTGCCGAGATTTGTAGCCGACTTGGGCAGCCCTATAAAGTCTTGCGTGGCGGGGAACGACTAACATTGGAAAAGGCTAGCGACAGTGTGCCCTCCAAAGCAAAAGCCTAGAGTTGCGGCATGAAGTTTCATCGCCATCATCGCTGGCCATGAGTGAATGCACGATCAAGATAGCCCTGGTGGGCGCAGGCATGTTTGGTGGAGATGTCCATGCGCGGGCCTATGCAGATTTGCAGCGCTTCGGCATCGCTGGTCAGCTTGCCCGAGTGGGATTAGATCACCACGCACGCGATTTTGCCGCGGTGAAATTCGACCTTGTTGCGGTAGCCACGCGGTCTGCCTCATCGGCTAGCAAAGCCTCCGCAGCCTTCACCGAGATCACGGGCCATGCGCCCAAGGGCTACCACGGCGACGCGCCTTGGGACGACATTTTGCGCGACTTCCCCGACCTCGATGTCATGGCCGTGGCCACGCCTGATCATCTGCACACGCAGCCCATTCTCGCAGCCCTCGCAGCGGGCGTGCATGTGCTCACCGAGAAGCCGATGTGTCTCTCCATCGAAGAGGCGGATGAGATCATCGAACTCGCGAACGCCAAGGGCTGTGTCGTCGCCGTGGACATGCACAAGCGCTACGACCCCGACCACCTGCGCGTGCGTGACGACATTCAGAAGCGCATCGGCGTGCCACTCTACGGCACCGCTTATCTGGAGGAGCCGTTGGAGGTGAGCACCAGCACCTTCAAGTGGGTGGAAAGCAGCGATCCCTTTAGCTACGTCGGCCCGCATTGGACAGATTTGATCCACAGCTACTACCGCAGCAAGCCCGCCAGCCTCACCGCCGTGGGGCAGAAGAAGCGGCTCATCCGCGACGGCATCAATGCCTATGACGCCGTGCAAGTTCGCGTCGATTACGAGAACGGCATGAGCATCAACTACCACAACAACTGGATCACCCCGCCCGAGTTCGAGGCTCCGGTCAATCAAGGCCACGAGATCGTCGGAGCCGATGGCAAGGTGGAGAGCGACCAGCAAAATCGCGGCTTCCGCTGGTGGAATGCCGGTGGAGCCTCGCGCACTGCGAACAACCATTTCACCCGCGATGTCGCCCGCCCCGATGGCACGCGCGGCTACATAGGCTACGGTGTGGACAGCCTCACCGTGGGCTTCGTCGCGATCTGCATGATCAAGTTCCAAAACGCCTCGCTCAACGATGTGGCAAGCCTTTACCCCACCGCCGAAGACGCCCGCATCACCACCGCCATCGTCCACGCCGCCGCCATCGTGCGCGATCTGAACTTCAAGTACCTCAACGAAGGCAAAGGCGCTCCCGTGACTGCACGCTTCGGCAGCGATGGCATCACCATCGTCGATCCCATGCGCGCCAGCGAAGGAGCCGCAGCCGTGTGCCATCGCATCTATACAAGGCCTATTTGAGGATTGTAGTGGCCCAGTGACAAGAGCGAAATCTAGCGCACCTCACTCACGCAGTGCCTCATTGAAAAGGACACCGAAAGGGTAGCGACCGGGAGGCAGGGATAGAGTCGATGCCTCATAAATGAGGACACCGTGGCTGATGGAGCCACGACTGATGAAAAAGAGCCTTGAAGACTACACGCGAGTGAT
>JANOAR010000238.1:0-3501 GCA_031411235.1 Verrucomicrobiota bacterium
TCTCCCAGCAGGGTTCGGTAAATCTGCATCGCCCTGCTTCTTTCATCTGCGTCCGGGGTGAGTTCAGTGAGCCTGTTGCGGAACTCCAGCCACGTTACTGAGCTGATGCGAACCCCATTAGCCTCATCTGAGAGCAAGGCATCAACCATCTCCCAGCCGGATTCCTCTCGGTAATGGGCGATCAAGGCCGACGTGTCCAGCAAATGGGTGAAAAGCAAATTCATGCCAGGACGTGTTCCCTTATTGCATCGTCCAACTCGCGTTCCCGGATGAGATCCGCCACAGCGCCTTCACCTTCGCGTTTGTGCTTGCTGCCTAGCTCTCGAACCTGCCTCAATAGCTCCGTGCGATTGGGTTCACAAACCTTGACATGGATTGTCAGGCCATCCACGTCGGCGTTCCAGTCGAGTTGCGATCCAGGACGCAGATTGAGCTTTCGTGCCAGTGCGGCGGGCACGGGGGTGGTCAATTCAGGACTGAGGGTAGTGATCATGACGTTGCAGGCTAAGTTAGCTCGCTGAAAAAGGCGAGGGCCGATTCATCTGTGCTTGCGGCTTCACCGTCTCTCTTTCCGAAGCCCCAACGGGGCGGCATAGCGTAGCCCAGGGAAAGTGAGGAACGAGCGCCGCCCTGGGTCTCGCCCATCGCAAGGGCGGGCGAACCCAACGCGAGGCAAGGCCCAGCGGACACCCGAGGCTCTGCCGGTAAATCATCGCCCACCCGCAGGCCATGCGCGGGAGCAGCGCGTCTGTTGCCCACAGCTCCTGGCAGAGTCAGGGCTTCGCGCACCCCGTCGCCTGTCGGCGACCCAGGGCGACACTCGCCCAGGCTCGTTTGCCCTGGGCTATGTTCTGCCGCCCCGTTGGGGCTTCGGAGGTTTGCAAACCCGCCAGCAGCCCTGCACGCAGCGGGCGAGTCGCCCTCGCGGACAGGCGGGTCGCCTATCCTACAAGCTGCCTTCGCTTCGACATCGCTGGGAAGGCTCAAGTGAAGTGGGAATGCGGTGGTGGCTTTCATGGCTCAAGTCTTCTCCAAGGTTATTCCGCCTCTTGCCTGTCCTGTGGGGTGTTCTATCGCTCTGGCTGGCGTGAGTTCTCGACGGCGGCAATTTCTGTCAACTATCGCCCCCTGACCCGTTTCTGTGTTTACTCTGCTGTCTCTTGTTTATCGGTCGAACGGCTTACTTTTGACCTTTTAGACTAGGTGGAATTCCGACTCACGGCAACAAGCTACCGCAGTAGCCAGTTAGGACTGCCCATATTGTGGTTAATAACGCCACGCTGAGCGTGGCCCATCTGTTCTTTGTTTGTTTTTGTGTGCTCATGTTTTTTCTATTTTTCTTGTCTCTCTTCGTTTTATTGATCTCGGGGTTAGTTGTTTCTAGCTTCGATATCCACCAGCGTAAGCCAGTAGAAAACGATAGAGACAGCACCAAACTTGGAATAGCTGGGTAGGCTTGTTCCGGCATTGCTGCCGTGAATCGGAAATGTCAAAGATCTGCGATTAGCATAACGCCGAAATCGAATGAGGTCAAGCTCACATAAAGTAATTTTTTAACAAAAAAATAATATATATCTTACATTAGCGGAATAATTTTAAATCGCAAAAGCCATTTTGGAGCCGTGCTCAATTTGAGCTATTCAAACAATTCATTGCAAAACACTTCAGAAATCAGAAATAAGAATTCGCCAAAATGGACTCCTCCGTTCTGGTCAAGGCTGAGCTGGGGGTAGGACAGACCGGAAACCAACGCCGAAGTCGGCGTAGACCGGGGTGAGGTCATAGCGGTAGGCACAGCGCGAGCCATAGGCACCGTAGTTCCAACCACCGCCGCGAAACACGCGGAAGGAGCCCGTAGCAGCACCGTGTGGATCGGTGCCACCTGCATACGGTGTTCCATACCAATCCCAACACCACTCAAACACATTCCCGGCCATGTCGTTCAGTCCAAAGCCATTCGCGGCAAAGCTTCCCACCGGACTCGTCGCCGGTGAAGTTCCCCCGATGCTACCTGTCGCGTTGTTGCCGTTCGGTCCCATATCGTAGCTCAAGCCGGTGTTGCCATAGTAGTTCGCCAGATTCTGCGTGATGGTGTTGCCCCATGGAAACCGCTGCCCGCTCCTGCCGCCGCGCGCCGCCTTCTCCCACTCCGCTTCCGTCGGCAACCGGTAGCCGTTCGCCGTCCACTTCACCTGCGCATTGGTCACGTTCACGCTCCCGGTCTTGTAGAGTGTCGTCTGCGCATCGTTGGTGAAATACACGGGCGTCTTCCCCGCCTGCTCGGAGCGCGCATTGCACCACTTCACCGCGTCCCACCAGCTCACCGTCTGCACCGGATGATTCGGTCCCTTGCCACTGCCTGCCGGGAGGTCCGTATAGCCGTTGTCCTTAGCCCAATAGTAAACCGATTGCCATTGGCTCAGGGTCACCTCGTTCACATCCATGTAGAATGCCGAGACCGTCGTGCTGATGGGGACGGCGTTTGTGATATCCGTATCCACTACGACACTGTTACCCATCGTGAAGGCCCCCGCCGGGATGAGCATCATGCCCGGCGGTGGTGAGGCGACTGCGTTGGCAGGGATACTGGTTAGGCCCGAGCCATTGCCAACGAAGGCTGTGGCAGTGACCGTACCAGTGAAGCTGGGATTGGAGATCGGGGCCTTCAATGCGGTGTTGGCATCGAGCTTGCCGAGCGCGCTGAGGATGGTGTCGGCAGCGCTGATGGTGCCAGTGGTGGAGGCAAAGCCAGTGATGGCCTTGCCCGTAACAGTCGTGGCTGAGATAGCAGTGGCTGCTTGAGTCCCAGTGACATCGCCCACAAGTGCCCCGCTAAAGTTGGCGGCTGTGGTCGCCGTGGCGGCATTGCCCAACAAGCTGGCTGTGATTGTCCCAGCGCTAAAATTGCCGCTGGCATCGCGCTTCACCACAGTGCTCGCGGTGCTGGCATCGGTCGCGGCATTGGAGAGGGTCGCGCCCGAGGCGACAGCGGCTGCGGCGACGCCGCCGACACTGGCGACGACGGTGGCTGCTTGGGTGCCGGTGACGTTGCCTGCGAGCGTGCCGGTGAAACTGGTGGCGCTTCCTGCGGTCGTGGCGGTGGCGGCGTTGCCGGTGAGATTGCCGGTGAAGCTGCCCGTGGTGGTGCCTACGAGGGTCAAAGTTGAAGCCAGTTGCGCGCTTCCCACGGCCCCAGCCGCCAGTTTTGCCGAGGTCACGGAGCCATCGGCAAGCTGGGCGCTGCTGATGGCCGAATCTGTGAAGGCCACGGTCTTGCGCGTGGGGCTGGCGCTGTTGTTGGTCACGAACAGATTGGTGCCATCGAACTCCACGGCTCCGAAGGCGGGGGTGCTCAAGGGGTCGCCCGACTGCAAGCGCAGCGGGGCGGCGGTGGGGGTGCCTGCGGGCAGGAGCACGGTGCCGGTGAAGCTGGGGGAGGCGAGCGGGGCCTTTAATGAGGTGTTGGCATCGAGCTTGCCGAGGGCGGTCAATACGGTGTCG
>JANOAR010000239.1:0-6216 GCA_031411235.1 Verrucomicrobiota bacterium
TTATCAACCCCAGCCCTATTCCTCACAGTGCCGTCGTGGTGGAGAAAGACACCACGCGGAAGCTGCAACTCGGTGAGCCCTACTTCAAAGGCGGCGGCGTGACCAAGCCCGAGGTCGGTATCGCTTATAACAAGGTTGATTTCAGCTTCGTCGCCGATGAGGCAGGTGAGTATGCTCTCGCCTGCGGTTTCCCCGCGCACGCCATCAGTGGCCATTGGCTTGCCTTTAATGTGAGCGACACCGCCACCGTGCCCACGCTGCAACTCGGTGCCGATGCTCCGGCGAAGGAAGCGGTGAAGTAGGCGGCGCTGTGACCGCCGTCTTCGTCGGCTGCTGCAATGATCGTGACAGGGGCATCGCATCTGCTAGCCTCGGTGACTTATGCGTTTTTTATCCCTTCGCTTGTTATCCAGGCTGTGGCTCAGTCTGGCTGCTTTCCTGGCCTTGGCCCCAGCCTCCGTGCGCGCTACCGATGCCGCACCGAATGGCACCATCGGTGTGTCTTTGCTGACGCTGGACAACCCGTTTTTTAAGGTCATCGGCGATAGCCTGACGACAGAGGCGGCGAAGCTCGGCTACGCCACCCTGGTCGTCAGCGGCGACAAAGATGCGGCCAAACAGAGCAACCAGGTGAAGGACTTCATCGTGAAAAAGTGCGTCGCCATCGTGCTGAGCCCCTGTGACAGCAAGGCTATTGGCACTGTCATTCAGGAAGCCAATGCAGCGGGCATCCCAGTGCTGACGGTGGACATCCCGTATCGTGGCAAGGAAGGCAAAGTGCTGACGCAAATCACCACGGATAACGAAGGCGGAGGGCGCGAAGCGGCGGCAGCGATGATCGAGGCGCTCGGTGCTGCGGGTGGTCAAGTCGCCATCCTGCATCTCAAACAAGCCGAGAGCTGCGTGCTCCGTGTGGCGGGCTTTCGCGCGGTCATCGAAGCGCACAATGCCAAGGGCGGCGCGAAGATTGACATCGTCACCGAGTTGGAATCCGGCGGTGCCAAAGATCTCGGCTACAAGGCTGCCGAGGACGCGCTGCAAGCCCATCCGCAACTGCGCGGCATCTTCGCCATCAACGACCCCGCCGCTCTCGGGGCGCGTGCGGCGCTGGAAAAAGCAGGCAAGGAAAATCAAATCATCATCATCGGCTTCGACGGCCAGCCCGAGGGCAAACAAGCCATCAAGGAAGGCAAAATCTATGCCGACCCCATTCAGTTCCCCGACGTGATGGGCGTCGAAATCGCCAAGGCCATCGCCGCCTATTCCAAAGGCGACGATGTGCCCGCGCAGACGCTTATCCCGACGAAACTGTATCGCAAAGCAGATGCGGATAAGGATGCGAGCTTGAAGTGATGAGTGCTATGACAATGACCACGCGTCGTATCATCCTTGTCATTACGGGTTGCCTCCTTTTTTGCATGGCGATGGCCATTGGTTGGTTTGCCAAGGCAGTCGGCGATGGCTTTGCATCTTAGGGCAAGGCTATGGTCATTTTTGACGACGAGGCGAAGCAATGGATCAGCAAGGGGCGCTTGCCGCCATCACCCGCAGGCAAAGACTTCTACTATTACATCGACGGCTTCCAGGATCACAGAGTCTTCTACTCTTACAACGATGAGAGCGAACAACTTGAAGCCACAGCTATCAAACTTACGGGCAAACCCTTGAACTCATGGGCCACATGGAATGGAATGACTCCCGGGGCTGAGGCACCCAAGCCTGGCAGCGAGGACAAGCATTTGCTCACGCCGCTTTACGACCCAAGTGCCATCACCAATGGACGACGTTTTGTGAGCAAACCTGAGAGTGATGGCTGGGAGGTCATCATTGATCTGGATCGGCATCGTATCCTTTACCACCACTGGGACACATGATTGCTTGTCATCTATTTGGCTCCCTCCGTCGCATCTTTGCCGACCATGGCATGGTCTTTGTATTGCTGCTGCTCTGCGGTTTCTTCAGCATCGTTACTTTGAGCGAACAGCAGCCTGCGGGAGCGACAGCGGCAAAGCTGGTGGCTGAGGATATAGATCAACTTTTTGGCAAGGATGCTCGCGTGCTGGTGGTCACAGGTCTGTTGCCTGATGATGCCATTTTTGCCGATACCCTGAGTGCGGCGCTGCGCCGCATGGGCTGCCATGTCGAGGTGGTCAAAGGAGAGCCGCGCGATGCTCGCCAAGCCTTGAAGCGACTCGCTGCTGAGCCCACTCCCACGAAGCTAAGTGTCATCGCTTGCACCGCAACCACGGCGGGTTGGTTGGCGCTGAAGGACATCGACAAGGACTTCCCGGCACTCGGCGCACCCATCGTTGTGAAGGCAAAAAGCTACCGCTGGCCGAACTTCTTGAAGCCCGACAACCTACTCAATATCGCCAACCAAATCGCCGTGATCGCCATCGTCGCTGTTGGCATGACAATGGTTATCATCGCAGGCGGTATCGACCTCAGTGTGGGCAGTCTCATCGCTCTCTCGGCAGTGCTCAGCGCACGGCTCATTCGCGACTATGCAGGCGGTACGCAAGCCGGGGCATTGGGCTGTATTTTGTGCTGTGGGGCTGGCATCGCGGCGTGTGCGGCGGCTGGGGTTTTCTCTGGCTCGCTGATCACGCGCTTCGGCATCCCGCCCTTTATTGCGACGTTGGGCATGATGCTGATAGGCAATGGCTCGGCGTATCTTTTGGCCAAGGGGGAGTCGGTGTATCAGTTGCCCGAGAGTTTTGTGTGGCTGGGGCGTGGCACGGGTTTCTTCGGCCTGCCGAATGCTGTGGCACTGATGCTCGGGCTCTATGTCGTGGCTTATCTGCTGATGTCGCAAACTCGACTGGGGCGCTATTTTTATGCTGTGGGTGGCAATCGTGAGGCCGCCCATTTTTCCGGCCTGCCGGTGAACCGTGTGCTGCTCATCGCCTATGCCTTCAGCGGTATGCTGGCAGGGCTGGGCGGCGTGGTGATGGCGTCGCAACTGAAGAGCGGCTCGCCCACTTATGGGCAAATGTATGAGCTGTATGTCATCGCCGCCGTCGTGGTCGGTGGCACCAGTCTGGAGGGCGGCAAAGGGCAAATGTTTGGCACCTTGACGGGGGCCTTGATCATCGCCGTCATTCAGAACGGCATGAACCTCACAGGCATCGAGAGCTACACGCAAAAAGTGGTGCTCGGCCTCGTCATTTTGATCGCCGTGCTGCTGGATAAACCCGCCTCCCGACGTGCGAGATGATCACGGCTCAAAGGCTGTGGTCACTGGCTTGCCATCAAGCTCCGCCGCGAGCGGTACGCCGAGCAGCCAGAGGGCGGTGGCGGCGCTGTCGTAGGTAGTCACGGGAGCCGTGATGGTGAAGCCCTTTTTCACGCCGCAGCCCGAGGCGATCCAGGGGATGATCATGTCGTCGGGGATGTTGAGGCCGTGAGTCTTCAGATGGCCACCGTGGTCGGCGCTGATGATGAGGGTGGTCGTAGCGGCGATGCCTGCCTGCTCAATGGCACGGGTGATCTGGCTGAGGGCTTGGTCGGTGACTTTGAAGGCTTCTTTTTGCTGTGGCGAACCCCAGCCATCCTTGTGTCCAGCGCTGTCGGGATCGGCGAAGTGGATGAAGGCGAGCGTGGGCTTTTTTTCCACGATGTAGGCAGCGGCGGCTTTAGCGACGGCTTGCGAGGGGATCTTGGATTTCTCCAGCTCGGGCGTGCCAGCAACGGGCTTGGGTTCTTGCGGGGTGCCGTAGTTGAAAACGTCGAGTGTGTCGGGCAGCCAGAGGTGGCGGAATTTGACCTTGCCCACAAACATCGCGGTGATGGCGCTGGGGTTCTGGGTTTTCAGATAGCTGAAGACTGTGGGCACCTTCACCAAGCCTTTGATGGGCGTGTAGCCGTTCCACAAGATTTGGTGCTTCTCGGGCGACATGCCCGTGAGCATGGAAGTGTGCGAGGGCAGGGTGATGGAGGGGAAGATGGTGCTGGCTGCCCAGGTGGTAGCGCCGCCTGCGGCGAGGGCTTTCAGGTGTGGCATCTCGCTCTCGGCGATGACAGCAGGCTTGCCGCCATCAATGCTGATGATGAAAACGTGCTCGGGGCGAGGGGCGGCGTGCAGCGTGGTGACGGTGAGGAGGAGAGCGAGGAAGCGCATGAGGGAATGAAACTGAATGATGGGTAATGGTGGGCAGCGTGAACGGTTCTCGATGGGCTATTCTTCGATACTCAGCATTACCGTCCTGTATCCTCGTCGCCTACATCTTCGGCGGGATGAGCGTCGGGGCGACGCGCTTGAGCGCTTTCCACAGGGTGGGGTCGTTGGGATGGCTGTGGAAAAGAATGCGGCCCTGGGTGGAGACCAGGATGGCGCGGGGCACCGTGGTGATTTCGAGGAGCTGGGCGAGTGGGCGTCCAGGCGACTCCACGAGCCAGGGAAAGGTGATGTTATACTCTTGGCGGGTGGCCTCGGCGATTTCGAGGGTGTCGAGGTTGACGCCCACGAGGCGAATCCCAAAGGGGGCGAGGAGTTCTTCCTTTTGGGCAAAGTCGGCGATGGCTTTAACGCTCTTGGGCTCATCCTTTGACCAAAAGAGCAGCAGCATGGCCTTACTCGTGCCGAGAGTTTCGCCCAGGGTTGTGGGTTTGCCGTTGGCGCTGGCGATGGGCAAGGTGAAGTCGAGCGTGACGCGAGACATTTTTTCCAAGGTCTGAAAGTGCTCAATGGCGGCACCAAAGACGCTGCTCTGCTGCGGGTACAGCCAGATGGCCTCGGTGATGTGACGGCGGAAGTCTTCCTCATCGCGAGCATCGCTAGCCAGCAAGGCGCGGACATAGTAAATCATGCCGCGATGCTGCTCGATGCTTTTGAGCCCGCTGGGCGAGTCGCTCGGGCGGAAGTCCAAGATCGACTCCTCGAGCGAGGGCAGGAGGCTGGCGAGGTAGGCTGTGTCCTGGCGTCGCAGCCCCCACATGAGCTTGGCTTCCAGGATGGTTTGGGCGGGCAGACCAGCGCTGCGAGCCTGGCGAATCGCGGCATCGAGATCCGTGGCCGTGATACCGGGCTCCATCAGCTTGCGGATCGTTTCACCTTCTAGCTCGGCGGCGGGGACGGTAGGGGCAGGAAGCAGGCAAAAGGCAAAAGCAAAGAAGAGAAGGGAACGCATGTGGCGAAAATAACGCCTGGGGGCTTGGATATGTCCAGCGGGTTGAGGTGGAGGTTGAGCAACGCGAGTGCCCCGCTTTTCCCCCTTGCGAAAGGCCTCGGCTTCCCCCACTAAATCCGCCCGTTTCCCGGCATCAAACCTGCTTATTCCCTTCTCCCTTTTCCTCATGAACCAACCCATCCTCGCTCAAGCCGCCAACCAAGCCCGTGGTCTCGCCATGGACGCCGTCCACAAGTGCAACTCCGGTCACCTCGGCTTGCCGCTCGGCTCCGCTGAGATCGGCGCTGTGCTCTTCGGCCAATCCCTCGTCTGCAACCCCGCAGAGCCCAAGTGGCTCAACCGCGACCGCTTCATCCTCAGCGCCGGTCACGGCAGCATGTTCATCTACTCCTGGCTGCACCTCGCAGGCTACGCCGTCAGCCTCGAAGAAGTCTCCAACTTCCGCGTGCTGCACAGCATCACCCCCGGCCATCCCGAGTTCCACGAAACCCCCGGCGTCGAGTCCACCACCGGCCCCCTCGGCCAAGGCATCGGCAACGCCGTCGGCTACGCGCTCAGCAGCAAAATGGCCGCCGCCACTTACAACACCGACGCGCACCAGATCATCGACAACCACGTCTTTGCCCTCGCTGGCGACGGCTGTTTGCAGGAAGGCGTCGCGTTAGAAAGCATCAGCTTCGCCGGGCACAACGGCCTCGATAATTTGATCCTCATCTACGACTCGAATGATGTCACCCTCGATGCCATGGCCGACCTCACGCAGAGCGACAACGCCGCTGCGAAATTTGAAGCCTGCGGCTGGGACGCCGTCACCATCGACGGCCACGACCTCGCCGCCATCCTCGCCGCTATCGAGCACGCCAAGGCCAACGACAACGGCAAGCCCAAGATCATCATCGCCAAAACCACCATCGCCAAAGGCATCCCCGAAGTCGCTGGCACCGCCAAGGGCCACGGCGAAGGCGGCGCAAAATTCGTCGATGCCGCTAAAGCCGGACTCGGCCTCCCCGCAGGCACCCACTTCTACATCAGCGACGAAGTGAAAGCCTACTTCGCCGACCTGAAGGCCAAACGCATCGCCGCCCAC
>JANOAR010000240.1:0-15400 GCA_031411235.1 Verrucomicrobiota bacterium
GCCATGAGTGCCGTTGTCGCACTCCTTCACCACCCAGCCCGCGCTCTCCAGCGTGAGCCGCAGCAGGCGACGAATCTGCACTTCATCGTCGATGATGAGAAGGGTGCGCGGCGGGGTCATGCGATGGCATCGGGCAGTTCCAGCATCGTGTCCACAGGCAGCCGCAGGGTGAAAATCGCGCCCGTTCCCTCGCCAGCATTCTCCGCCTCCACGCTGCCGCCCAGGGCTCTGGCAAAGCCGCGCACGATGGACAAGCCAAGGCCCAGCCCGCCTGCGGGCGCATGGGGCGCACGGTAGAATTTCTCAAACAACCGCGCCGCGTCGCCACTAGGCAGCCCCTTGCCATGATCGCGTATGGTGAACTGCATCACACCATTCGCGAGCATCGCACTGGCTTCGATGAAAGTCCCCGCTGGGCTGTGTGACGAGGCGTTGTGCAGCAGATTGGCGAGCGCTGTCTCTAACATCGCGGGATCGGTTTTGATAAAGGGCAGTGTCTCGGCCATGCTCCAGCGTAGGTGTGCGGCGCTGCTAGCCGAGATGGCGGCCTGTGCTGCGGCCTCGCACAGCTCCTGCACGCTGCACCATTCGAGCTTGGGGCGCAGCAGGCCAGACTCCAGCCGCGTGAGATCGAGCAACTGATCCACCACGCGTTGCAGCCGTTGGTTGGCCTGTGCGACCTCGCTAATGAGTGTCTCGTTTTGCTCGCTAGCACTGGCTTGCAGCGACTCACAAGCCGAGCGCAGAATGGCCAGCGGTGTCTTTAATTCATGCGACACCGAGTCGAGCAAGGTCTTGTGCAGACGATTGGATTGCTCAGTCAATTCTGCCTGCTGGATCGCCGCGAGGAAGTGCTCTTTTTCCAACGCCACCGCGAGCTGGGAACCCAGCGCGTGCAGCAGAGCACGCTCCTCCAGGCCCAACGTGCGCTGGGGCACAGGGCGCACACCGAGCACACCCGAGGTCATCGCCGCCGTGCGCAGGGGGAACCATGTCGCAGCGGCATTTGGCAGCGTGTCGGTGTCGCGGCCTGCGGGTTGCCCTTGCTGGTAAACCCACGCGGCCACGGCACGCTCTTTGGCATCGGGGATGAAGCCGCTGCCCGGCACGGGCTCTGTGGAAAATTCAGCGGGATTGACGCGCTTGAATAATGCGACTTCGACACCCACGGCGCTCTCGATCTGTGCCAACGCCTCGGCCACTCCAACAGCTTGATCGTGAGCCAGTGCCAGTGTTTCGGTGAAGCGTTGCAACGTGGACGTGCGCCGCTCGCGGTCGCGCACGAGGCGCTCCTGCCTACGCAGTCGCGAGGTTATCTGCCCAGCCACCAGCGCGACGAGGAGCATCATGGCGAACATCATCGCGTCTTGCACCTCGGCGATGTAGAAGGTGAAGCGTGGTGGAATGAAAAGGAAGTCCCAGGCCAGTGCGCTGAGGGTTGCAGCGAGCAACATCGGCCAGCGCCCCAGTCGCAGTGCCAGCATAACGACCGCGAGCAGATAGAGCAGCGCGATGCTCCAGTAGCCGATGAAAGGCAGCAGCCACAGCCCGATAAATGTCGTGCCTGCCACTGCAACAATAGCTTCCAGCATCTCCCGGCCCAAAGGAGCTGAGGCACGCTTGTTACGCACTTGTGCAAGCCCACCGCTCTTCCCACCTCGCAGCCTTTTTCCATCACTTGCTGGCACGCGGACGACATGCACATCCGCCTCGCCGCTCGCGGCGACGAGGGTGTGCAGTTGCCATGCTGCGACGGCACGCTGCCGCCAGCGTCGCGACTCCGGCTTGCCCACCACCACCTGCGTGGCGTGGTGCTCATGCGCTGCGTGGACGATGCCCGCCGTGATACTTGTGCCGCCCAGCGTCAGCGTCTCGGCACCCAGTCTGCGAGCTAGGGAAAGATGCTGCGTGATGCGCTCGCGATCCGCATCGGAGACTTCGCGCCCCGTCTCCACCGACACCGCGATCCATGGGCATTGCAGGCGCGAGGCCGCACGTCGCGTCCAGCGGATCAAGTTCTCCGAGTGCGGGCTCGGCCCCACGGCGACCATCAGTCGCTCGCTTGTTTTTGGCACACGTCCGAGCGGCCCACGCCACTGCGTTTGCACATCGCGATTCACTCGCTCCGCCGTGTAGCGCAGTGCCATCTCGCGCAGCGCGGTGAGGTGCGACTCTTTGAAAAAACTCTCTGCTGCTGCCTCTGCACGCAGCCCCAGGTAAACCTTCCCAGCGGCTAGGCGCTCGCGCAAAGCACCCGCTGTGACATCGACCAACTCGATGTCCGTCGCGGCATCGAGCACCGAGTCCGGCACCGTCTCGCGCACGCTGATGCCAGTGATCTGTCGCACCAGATCGACCTAACTTTCGAGGTGCTGCACATTGACCGTGGTGAAGACCTGGAAGCCTGATTCCACCAACTCCAGCACATCTTGGTAACGCTTGGGGTGCCTGCTGCAGGGGGCATTCGTATGGGCGAGTTCATCGACCAATATCAGTGTGGGACGCCGCGCGATGATGGCATCCATATCCATCTCATCCAGACTGGTGCCACGATGCTCGACGGCGCGACGAGGCGTGAGTTCCAGCCCTGTGAGCAGCGCTGCGGTGTCCTCGCGGCCATGCGTTTCCACCACTCCGACCACCACATCCACCCCTGCTTGTGCGGCCTTCTGCCCCTCGCTGAGCATGGCAAAAGTTTTGCCAACACCGGGGCACATGCCGAGGAAGACCTTCAGCCGTCCGCGTGCTGAGGGCGCACTGTCCTTCAGTGCTGCGAGCAAGGCATCGGGGTTAGGGCGTTGGGGCTCGGGTGTCATGGTTCACGGCAGCGCGTCGAGCGCCAAGTTCAACTCAAGCACATTCACGCGTGCCTCGCCCAGGATTCCCCACTGCGGTGACTCGGTCTTCGCGGCGATCAATGCCTGCACTTTATCCACGGCGATGCCGCGAGCCTGCGCCACGCGCTGCGCCTGGAACTGCGTGGCTTGCGGGCTCAGATGCGGATCGAGCCCGCTGCCAGAAGTGGTTACGAGTTCATCGGGCATCGCTGCATCGGCAGGCAAGCGGTGAGCCTCGTGCAGCGCTTTGCTACGGGCCGCAATGTTCTCTTTCAAGGCCATGCTTGTAGGCCCAAGATTGCTCGCGCCAGAGGCCACCGTGGCATAACTTGCTACCGAAGGGCGCGGCCAAAAATACCGTGCGCTGGTGAACTCCTGCGCGAGCAGTTTCGAGCCGATGGGCTTGTCGTTGATGAAGATCACGCTGCCGCTCGCTTGCGCTGGAAAGGCAACGCGAGCGAGGGCTGTGATGACGAGTGAATAAGCAAGGCCAGTGATGGCCGAGAGGATGATGACGAGACGAAGTGCCGTTTTCATGGGGTGTAGATAGAGGGTTAAGCCAAGCCACTCGCGGTGAGCAGCACGTCGATGGCCTTGATGCCGATGAACGGCGCGAGCAGCCCACCGACGCCGTAGATCAGCACGTTGCGACGCAGCAGGGCGCTCGCGGCCATCGGCTGGCAACGCACGCCACGCAGGGCCAGCGGCACCAGCGCGATGATGATGAGTGCGTTGAAGATCACAGCGCTCAGGATCGCGCTCTCGCTGCTGTGCAGGTGCATCACATTCAGCGCGGCGAGCGGCCCAGTCTTGTTACCGCCGACGGCATACAGCCCGGCAAACATCGCAGGTAGGATGGCGAAGTATTTGGCCACATCATTCGCGAGGCTGAAGGTGGTCAAGGCACCGCGCGTCATGAGCAGTTGTTTGCCGATCTGCACGATGTCGATGAGCTTCGTGGGGTTGCTGTCGAGATCGACCATGTTGCCTGCTTCGCGAGCGGCCTGCGTGCCGGTGTTCATCGCCACACCCACGTCGGACTGGGCCAGTGCAGGCGCGTCGTTGGTGCCGTCGCCCGTCATGGCAACGAGGTGCCCGGCAGCTTGCTCCGCGCGGATGCGGGCGAGTTTATCCTCGGGCGTAGCCTCGGCCATGAAGTCATCCACGCCTGCCTCGGCGGCGATGGCGGCGGCGGTCAAGGGGTTGTCACCCGTGATCATCACCGTGCGAATGCCCATGCGACGCAGCTCGGCGAAGCGCTCGCGGATGCCGCCCTTCACTACGTCCTTCAGTTGCACGATGCCGAGCACGCGATTGCCATCGGCGACAGCAAGCGGTGTGGCTCCGGCGCGAGACACGGCTTCTGCGGCTTCGGTGACTTTGGTGGGCCAGGTGCCGCCGCGCTGCTCGACCCAGCGGCGGACGGCATTGACGGCACCTTTGCGGATTTGGCGGGGGCTTGAATTCTTTTCCGTCAGATCAACGCCCGACATACGAGTCTGTGCCGTGAAGGGTACGAACAGCGCGTGTGGTGCCGCGACTTCGCGTGCGCGGATTGCATGCAATTCCTTGGCCAGCACCACGATGCTACGGCCCTCGGGGGTCTCATCGGCAAGGGAAGCTAACTGCGCGCACTCGGCCAGCGCGACTTCGTTCACGCCGGGCGCGGGGAGGAAGGCCGAGGCCATGCGATTGCCAAAAGTGATGGTGCCAGTCTTGTCGAGCAGCAGCACGTCCACATCGCCTGCGGCCTCCACGGCGCGACCACTGGTGGCGAGCACATTGCGCTTCACGAGTCGATCCATACCACTGATACCGATGGCGCTGAGCAGTCCACCAATGGTAGTGGGAATGAGGCAAACCAGCAGTGCGATGAGTACGGGCAGGCTCAGCGACACCGCACCTGGCTGTGCCGCTGCCTCCTCGCTGTAATGGGCAAAGGCAGGCAAGGTGAAGACCACCAAAACGAACACCACGGTGAGGCTCACGAGCAGCAAATTCAGCGCACGTTCATTTGGTGTGGGTAGTCGCTCAGTACCCTCCACCAGCGCGATTATGCGGTCGATAAAGGTCTGCCCTGACTGTGCGGTGATGCGCATGATGATGCGGTCGCTGAGCACCCGCGTGCCACCCGTGACGGCGCTGCGGTCGCCACCGCTCTCGCGCACCACGGGTGCTGATTCGCCCGTGATCGCGGATTCATCCACACTCGCGATGCCTTCGATAATCTCGCCATCGGAGGGGATGATGTCGTTTGCTTCGCAGACCACGATGTCGCCTTTGCGCAGCTCGCTGGCGGCCACGCGCAGCTCTTGGTTGTCTCGCAGCAAGCGTGCCTCAGCCGTGGTGCGCAGCTTGCGCAGGGCATCGGCTTGCGCCTTGCCACGGCCCTCGGCGAGAGCTTCGGCGAAGTTGGCAAACAGCACCGTGAACCACAGCCAGAGGCAGATTTGCACATCGAATCGAGTCGCTCGCTGGAAGAGCAGCGCGCTGGTGATGATCGCGCCGAGATAGACCACGAACATGACGGTGTTCTTCCACTGCACGCGCGGGTCGAGCTTGCGCAGAGTGTCGATGGCCGCGCCTTTGAAAACGCTGGCGTTGAAGGTGGATGCGGAGGGGGTGCTCATAGGTTTCTAGAATTAAAAAGTGGTGCCCGTGTGTTGCAGCAGATGCTCGACGATGGGGCCGAGCGAGAGCACTGGCACGAAGGTGAGGCCACCGACCACGACGATGACGCTGGCCAGCAGCAGGCCAAAGGTCGTGCCATCCGTGGGGAAGGTGCCAGCGGAGGGCGGCGCGCTCTTTTTCACCGCGAGACTGCCCGCAATCGCCAGCGCTGGAATGATGATGCCGAAGCGCCCCAGCAGCATCGCAATGGCCAGCCCGTAGTTGTAGAAAGGCGTGTTCGCATTCAGCCCACCGAAGGCGCTGCCGTTGTTCCCAGCGGCACTGGCCCAGGCATAAACGATCTCGCTGAGCCCATGCGGCCCTTGGTTACTGAGGCTCGATAAGCCGGCCTCGCAGCGACACGATACCGCCGCGCCAATCAGCATCACCACGCACGGCAGCAGCACCGCAACCACGGCCCACACGACCTCGCGCAGCTCGATCTTTTTCCCCAGATACTCTGGCGACCGACCCACCATGAGCCCCGCGAGAAAGACCGTGAGCACGATGAACATCACCATGCCGTAAAGCCCCGCGCCCACGCCGCCAAAGATGACTTCGCCAAGCATAATATTGAATAACACAGCGCCACCCGCCAGCGGTGAGAGGCTATCGTGCATGGCATTCACCGAGCCATTCGAGGCCGCCGATGTGGTGCTGCTCCACAGCACGCTATTCATCACGCCGAAGCGCGTTTCTTTGCCCTCCATCGCGTGCGGCAACTGCGCCTCGCTCCACCACGCGATGGCAAAGCTGACGGCCAGCACACCGAGCATGGCGCCAAAAATCACCCAGCCATGCCGCCGCGAGCCGATCATCTCGGCAAACAAAAACACACACGCCGCAGGCAGCATCAAGATGGCGAGGACTTGCAGGAAGTTCGACAGCGGCGTCGGATTTTCAAAAGGATGCGCACTGTTCACACCGAAGAACCCACCGCCATTCGTGCCGAGCTGTTTGATGGCAATCTGCGAAGCCGCAGGCCCGAGCGGGATCACCTGCGCCTTGCCCTCCAGGGTCGTCACCGAAGTATAACTATCCAGGCTCTGCACCACGCCTTCGCTTACCAGCACCAGCGCAAAGATCGCCGCGAGCGGCAGCAAAACATAGAGCGTGCTACGCGTGACATCGCGCCAGAAGTTGCCCAGCGTCTCGCCTGCCGACCGCGCCGCAAGCCCGCGTCCCAAGGCCAGCAGCACCGCGATGCCCGTCGCTGCGCTGAGGAAATTCTGCACGCCGAGCCCCGCCATTTGCGTGAGATAAGACATTGTCGCCTCGCCCGAATAAGCCTGCCAGTTGGTGTTGGTGACGAAGCTCACCGCCGTATTCAGCGCCAGTGCAAACGGCACATCAGCGAGTTGCGCCGGATTCCCCGGCAGATGGCTTTGGCAAAGTTGAAGTAACAGCACAACGATGAAGCCGATGAAATTGAAAGCCAGCAGCGCCCCGAGATAACCACGCCATGTCATCTCCGCACGCCAAGCTTTTTTACCCACGATGCCCCCGCCGATGCGCTCCATCAGCCCGCTGCCACCCGTGCTAGGATTGAGCAGATGATGCATCCACCGCCCCGCCGCAGGAGCGATGACGATGAGACTGACGACGTAGAGAATGACCTGAATCCAATCGAGTGACTTCATGCGCCCATGCTCTCATCCACAACGAAGAGCACGAGTTAAGGCATGGCAGAGAAGCGCTAAGATTTTGCTAAAACCAACGGGCGCTTTACCCCACCCAGTCCTCCAGCTTCAGCCACGCAGCAGATTTTGGGAAGCCAGGCTTTCTTCGGCCTGAAAGGCCGAAGGAACTCAGCCCAGGGATGAGCGAGTGAAACGAGCGAATCCCTGGGCAAAGAGCGATAAAAAGGAGCGCTCTGAAAGAGCGCAGGAGTGCTGCAATACAGCCCCCAGCCACGCGCACCGCCGCCGTGCCACATTCGCCCATCTCCTGCGCTCTTTCAGAGCGCCACCTGCATGGCGAATGCGCCCCAGGGAATCGCTTGTTTCTCTCGCTCATCCCTGGGCTTGGCTCCTTCAGCCTTTCAGGCTGTGGGCTCTCCCAAAACATGCCACGCAGCATTATAGCTCAGGGAGGTGCGATCAAAGCTTCACTGCGGCTGACATCTTGCCCTGCGGCTGGCGTTTGAACTTGGGATCGTCGATCTTGATTATGGCAAAGAAGTCGATTGGCCAACTCATTCGCTGAGCGAGCGATGATATCGGGCGAACTGCATTTGAAGGACAATGGACACCCGTCCCTCCAAGTCAATTTCCCTCAATTCCCACGCCCCATTGCCAACGAACAACGTAGCTCTACTATCGCCGCCCCCTCACCACTCCCATGCCCAAGAGTTCCGTTTCCACTGCCCCTGCCAAGCCTTCAACCAACAAGCCCTCGACCAAGCTCGGAGCCCTGCCATTGCCTGCATCGCAGCAGACCATCCGCATTCGCGGTGCGAGGCAGAACAACCTGAAGGGCATCGACCTCGACTTGCCACTGGGCAAGCTCAGCGTCATCACAGGGCCGAGCGGATCGGGCAAGTCGTCGCTGGCTTTCGATACCATTTATGCCGAGGGGCAGCGGCGCTACGTCGAGACCTTCTCGCCGTACACGCGGCAATTTTTTGAGCGCATGGACAAGCCGCTCGTGGATAGCATCGAAGGCATCCCACCGGCCATCGCCATTGAACAGGTGAACAACATCCGCAGCACGCGCTCGACGGTGGGCACGATCACCGAGATCAACGACTACTTGAAGATGATCTTCCCGCGCTTGGCCGAAGCGACCTGCCCCGAGTGCCAGCGCTCGGTGAAACCCGACACCGCAGAGAGCATCATGCGCGAGCTGCTTGCCCAGCATCCGGGCGAGGCCGCGCTGGTAGTCTTTCCTGTGCCCGTGCCCGCGAAGACCGATGCGCTGGACTTCGCGAGCTTTCTCCAAGGCCAAGGTTTCCTTCGCATCTGGCTGTATGGCAGCGTCGTGCGGCTCGATGATGCCGCCGCGCTGAAGGGCCGCGCGCTGCCTGCACAAGTCTATGTCGTGCAGGATCGCGTGACGCTGGAGGCCAAGCAGCAGGCGCGTTTGAGCGAGGCTGTGGAGGCATCGCTGCGGTATGGGAAAGGTAGGATGGGCATCCTGCCCGTCGCCAGTAGCGCGGGCGTCTCGCCTGCATCCGGTGCAGAGGGCATTCTGTCCTCCCCAGATAAGCCCACAAAAATCGTGTCGGCTAAAAAAGGGCAAGATGCCCTCGGCACCCGAGACGGGCGAGACGCCCATCCTACCCACCAACTCCTCAGCTTCTCCACTGACTGGCATTGCGCGCACTGCGATCAATCCATGCCCGCGCCTACGCATGGCCTGTTCAGTTTCAACAGCCCCGTCGGAGCTTGCCCCACTTGCCGGGGCTTCGGCAAAACCCTGGGCCTCGACATGCACAAGGCCATCCCCGATGAGACGCTGAGCATCGAAGGTGGTCTGGTGAAAGCCTTCTCGGGCCAAGCCTACGCGGAGTGCCAGACCGATCTCATCACCGCTGCCTTGAAGCGCGGCGTGGACATCGACAAGCCCTTTGAGGGCTTGTCCAAAGACGACCGCAAGTGGCTCATCGAAGGCACGCGCGCTGATCCCGAGGAAGCGCACAAACGCGGCGAGTGGTATGGCGTTCGCGGCTTCTTCAAGTGGCAAGAAAGCCGCGCGTATAAGATGCATGTGCGCGTCTTCCTCAGTCGCTACCGCGCCTACACCGAGTGCGGCGACTGCGGCGGCGGACGCTTGAAAAAGGAAGCCTACAACTACCGCGTCGGCCCGCACACCATCGCTGATCTGTGGGCACTGCCCGTCACCGAGTTGCAAAAGGTCGTCGATGCCTGGCCTGTGAAAGCCAGCGATCACGCGATGAAAATGCTGCGCGATGAAGTGCTCGCGCGCCTCAGCTACATGGAGCGCGCAGGCCTCGGCTACCTCAATCTCGACCGCCAAACGCGCACGCTCAGCGGTGGCGAATTGCAGCGCGTCAATCTCACCACTTGCCTCGGTGCCTCGCTGGTGAACACGCTCTTCGTGCTCGACGAGCCCAGCATCGGCCTGCATCCGCGCGACATCGGCAGGCTTATCGGCGTGATGGAAGGGCTGCGCGACAAGGGCAACACGCTGCTCGTCGTCGAGCACGAAGAGAGCGTCATGCAGGCCGCTGATCACCTCATCGACATCGGCCCTGGGCGCGGCGAAAAGGGCGGCCAGCTCGTCTTCGCAGGCAGCATGGATGCGCTCGCGAGCCACCGCGGCGAATCGCTCACAGGTGACTATTTGTTTGGCAGAAAGAGCATCCCCGTGCCGACGACAAGGCGCAAAGCCAAGACCTATATCGGCATCAAAGGCGCACGGCATCACAACCTTCAACGCATCGACGTCAGCATCCCGCTCGGTGTCTTCTGCTGCGTCACTGGCGTCTCGGGTTCGGGCAAAAGCACGCTGATCCACGACGTGCTCTACCGCAACATGCAGCGCCTGCGCGGCGAGCCCTGTGAGGACGAACCTGGCCGAGTCAGCAGCATCGTCGGGCATGAGCGCGTGGGCACCGTGGTCATGGTGGATCAGTCGCCGCTGGCTCGCACCCCGCGCAGTACGCCTGCGGTTTTCATCGGCGTCTTCGAGATCATCCGCGCCCTTTTTGCCGAGACGGAGGAAGCGAAAGCAGCGGGCAAGACACCTGGATTTTTCAGCTTCAACAGCGGCGAAGGACGCTGCGAGCGCTGCTGGGGTAATGGCTTCGAGAAGATCGAAATGCAGTTTTTGAGCGACCTCTACGTGAGCTGTCCCGAGTGCGAAGGGAAGCGCTACCAGCAGCCCGCGCTGAAGTTTTTGTTCAACGGCAAGAGCATCCACGATGTGCTGTGTCTGACCATTGATGACGCCGTGGAGTGGTTCGGTGGGATGGGCGTCTCGCCTGCATCCGGTGCATCGAGCACCTTGCCCGATACTAGAACGCACACGACCACCGTGTCCGCCACCGCTTCGACCAAAGCGCTATCGGGCAGAATGCCCGATGTACTGGGGACGGGCGAGACGCCCATCCTACCAAAAAAATGCGCCAACATCGTGCGCCAGCTTGCCCTGCTGCAAGAAGCCGGGCTCGGCTACCTGCGACTCGGTCAACCTCTGAACACGCTCTCTGGAGGCGAGGCACAGCGCTTGAAACTCGTGGGTCATCTGCTCGAAGGCTCCAGCACGGGGCCTGCCATTCGCAGCTCGACAAAGACCTCCGTGCTCTTGCTCGATGAGCCCACCACGGGCCTGCACTTCGACGACATCGCGATACTGGTGAAGCTGCTTCAGCGCCTCGTCGATGAAGGTCACTCGCTGCTCGTCATCGAGCACAACATGGAAGTCATTAAATGCGCCGACTGGGTCATTGACCTCGGCCCCGAGGGTGGTGAAGCGGGTGGTTTGATCGTCGCCACGGGCACGCCAGAGGACGTGGCAAAAGTTGCCGAAAGCTACACAGGCCGCTATTTGAGCGACACGCTAAGATCGAAGCCAACACGCATCAACGAAGCCTCCGCGAAGTATGGAGCGAAGCTCGTTTTCAATAAAACCATCAACCATCAACCATCAACCATCAACGAATCCGCCACCGCCATCTCCATCCGAGGCGCACGCGAGCACAACCTCAAAAACATCTCGCTCGACATCCCGCGCGACCAGTTCGTCGTCGTCACGGGCCTCAGCGGCAGCGGCAAATCCAGCCTCGCGTTTGACCTCGTGTTTGCCGAAGGCCAGCGTCGTTTCCTCGACAGCATGTCCGTCTATGCCCGCACCTTTGTCGAGCAGATGGAGAAGCCCGATGTGGATGTCATCACCGGCGTGCCGCCCACCGTCGCCATTGAGCAGCGCATCTCGCGCGGCGGCGGCAAATCGACCGTCGCCACCGTCACCGAGGTCTATCATTTCCTGCGTCTGCTCTTCGCCAAGCTCGGCACCCAGCACTGTCCGCAGTGCCACATCCCGGTGAAGAAACAGAGCACGCAGGCCATCGTGCAAACTGTCGCGAGCTATGCCAAGCAGGGCACCGTGCACATCCTCGCGCCACTCATCAAAGCGCGGAAGGGTTTTCATAACGAGGTCGCTGAGCACGCCCGCAAGCACGGCATCGAGACGCTGCTCGTTGATGGAGACTTCAAGGACACGATCAACTTCAAGCGCTTGGAGCGCTTCAAGGAACACACCATTGATGCGGTCATCGAGCGCACCGACAAGACCGCCAGCGAGGACAGCCTGCGGCCCAAAATCGAGCAAGCGCTGAAGATGGGCAAAGGCACTTTAAAAGTGCGCCTCGCCGACAAGTCCATCCACATCCTCAACACCGAAATGAGCTGCCCCACATGCAGCACTTCGTTTGAAGAACTCGACCCTCGGCTCTTCAGCTTCAACAGCCCGCATGGCTGGTGCAAGACATGCCGAGGCTTCGGCTTGGTGGGCGGCAAAGCGAAGAGCCAAGAGCGTCGCGATGATGTGTCCATGCTCGAACAGGAGATGGAAGAAGAGCGCAAATTCCGCGCCGAAGACGATGAGGAAGAAACACCGCGCGTGGTGTGTCCCACCTGTGCCGGGAGCCGCATCAATGCAGTGGGCAGAGCCGTGCGCATACGTAGGATGGGCGTCTCGCCTGTCCCAAGTGTAGCGGGCATCTTGCCCGGCAAAGCATCGCCAATCGTGTCGGCTAACTTCACAACCCCTAGCAAAGCCAACACGAAGCAACTAAAACCCAAGGCCGCTCGCTCGGGCAAGATGCCCGAGTCACTTGGGACGGGCGAGACGCCCATCCTACATTCGGCAGGCGAGACACCCACCGACATCGCCATCGAAGACATCGCCAAGCTCAGCGCCATCGATGCAGCGCAGCTCATCAGCACGCTCAACTTTGAAGGCACCGAAGCCATCATCGCCCGCGACATCGTCAGCGAGATCGGCCAGCGCTTGCACTTCATGAAAGAGGTCGGCCTCGGCTACCTCCAACTCAGCCGCAGCGCCGACACCCTCAGCGGTGGCGAGGCCCAGCGCATTCGACTCAGCGCGCAGCTTGGCAGCAACCTGCGCGGCGTCTTGTACGTGCTCGACGAGCCCACCATCGGCCTGCATCCGCGCGATAACGAGAACCTGCTCAACACCCTCGTAGCCCTGCGCGACAAAGGCAACTCGCTGCTCGTCGTCGAGCATGACGACGAGACCATGAAACGCGCCGACACCATCATCGACCTCGGCCCCGGCGCAGGCCGACTCGGCGGTGAAGTCATCAGCCAAGGCACCCTCGCTCACATCCTCGCGGATAAAGCCAGCGTCACCGGCCAAGCCATGCGCCACCCCCAGCGTCACCCTTCGCGAGGCAAGCGCCGCCCCCTACCAAAGGCTAACGCCAAGCAAGGCTGGCTCACGATCAAAGGTGCCACCGCGAACAACCTCAAAGGCATCGACGTCACCATCCCGCTTGGCTGCCTGACCATCCTCACGGGCGTCAGCGGCAGCGGCAAAAGCAGCCTCATGCACAGCGCGCTCAGTCCCGCCGTGCGCGCCGCCATTGCCAAAACGGCAAACGGCAAACGGCAAACGACGCCCCAGACTTGGGCATCCCTGAGTGGCTTCGAGAACCTCGAATACGTCCACGAAGTCGATCAATCGCCCATCGGCAAAACCTCGCGCAGTTGCCCCGCGACCTACGTCGGCATCTGGGACGACATTCGCAAGCTCTTCGCCCAAGTCCCGCTTGCCCGAGCACGCGGCTACACCGCCAGCCGCTTCTCCTTCAACACCGAAGGCGGACGCTGCGAAGCCTGCGGCGGCAACGGCGAAATCAAAGTCGAGATGAACTTCCTCCCCACCACCCGCGTGCATTGCGAAGTCTGCCGAGGCCAGCGCTTCAACGCCGCCACCCTCGAAGTCGAATACAATGGCAAGCACATCGGCGACGTCATGAAGCTCAGCATCGACGAAGCCGCCGAGTTCTTCTCCCCCGTCAGCAAGATTGCCCGACCGTTAAAACTCCTCGCCGACACCGGCCTCGGCTACCTCCAGCTAGGCCAGCCAAGCCCCACCCTCAGCGGCGGCGAGGCCCAACGCATCAAGCTCGTCACCGAGCTGCGCAGCGGCGATGGCCGAACGAATAAGGAGCGCTTGAAAGGCATCACCAAGGCTGGCAAGCGCAACCTCTACCTCATCGAAGAGCCCACCATCGGCCTGCACGTCAGCGACGTCGCGCGCCTCATCGACGTGCTGCATCGCCTCGTCGATGAAGGCCACACCGTCGTCGTCATCGAGCACCACCCCGACGTCTATGCCGAAGCCGACTACCTCATCGACATCGGCCCCGAAGCCGGCGAACTCGGCGGCGAAGTCGTCGCCGCAGGCACGCCGGAGGAAGTGAAGAAGAGTAAGGTCAGCCGGACGGCGCGGTTTTTGTGAGTGCTGTCGCGATGTTCATCATCCGTCCGTGCTTTCGCCTTTGAGGTGTGCTATGGCTCCAGGCTCTTTATGAAACCTGAACTCCTCTCGCCTGCGGGCAACTGGGACTGCGCGCGTGCGGCAGTCGCCAACGGTGCCGATGCGATCTTTTTCGGCCTCGCCCGCTTCAATGCCCGGCTGCGTGCGGACAATTTCACCAACGCCGATCTGCCCGAGCTGATGACCTTTCTGCACTCGCACGGGGTGAAGGGTTACGTGACTTTTAACACGCTCATTTTCACCAGCGAGCTGGCCGATGCGGAGGCACAACTGCGCGAAATCGAAGCGGCGGGCGTGGATGCGGTGATCGTGCAAGACCTGGGCCTGGCGCGCATGGTGAAGGCGATTGCGCCGAGGGTGCGGCTGCACGCTTCGACGCAGATGACGATCACCTCGCCCGAGGGGCTGGCCTTCGCCGGGCGCTTGGGCATCGACCAAGCGGTGCTGGCTCGCGAGCTGAGTTTGCGGGAGCTGGAGCGCTTTAAAGCGGCAGCGCTGGAGGCCGATACGCTGCCGGTGCCGCTGGAAGTCTTCGTCCACGGCGCGCTCTGCGTGGCCTACTCGGGGCAGTGTTTGACGAGTGAATCCCTGGGCCGTCGCAGTGCCAATCGCGGCGAGTGCGCGCAGGCTTGCCGGATGCCCTACGAGCTGATCGTCGATGGCCAGCCGCAGGATTTGGGCGACAAACGCTACTTGCTCAGCCCGCAGGATTTGGCGGCGATCGACGAGATCCCGGCGCTGATCCAACTGGGCATCAAGAGCTTCAAAATCGAGGGCCGACTGAAGACGCCCGAATACGTCGCGGCGGTGACGAGCGCCTATCGCAAGGCCATGGACGCCGCGCTCACGGGCCGCGCGGTCAAGGACGCTGTGACCGAGGCCGACCGCTACGCGATGGAGATGACCTTCTCGCGCGGCCTCTACCCCGGCTGGATGCACGGCGTGAATCATCAGGAACTGGTGGGCGCTCGCTACGGCAAAAAGCGTGGCCCTTTCATCGGCCAAATCATGCGCCATCTGGAGCGCGACGGCATCGAACTCGATGCGCTGCACATCGCGATGAAGCCCGGCGATGGCGTGGTCTTCGAAAACCCGCGCGACACCAATGACGAGCAGGGGGGGCGCGTCTATGAAGTCAGCGGCACCAAGCTCGCCTTTCAGCATGATCGCCTGGACTGGAGCGCGCTGCCGCTCGGCACCCGGCTCTATAAAACCGACGATCCCGCGCTGAATAAGCAACTGCGCCACAGCTTTGAAAACGACATCCCGCTGCGCAAGCAACGCACGCTGGACTTGAAGGTCACAGGCACTGTCGGCACGTCCCTGCGCATCGAGTGCGGGGCCGTCGCCGTGGAGTCGGCAATGGAGTTGCAACAAGCCCAAAAGCGCCCGCTCACCCT
>JANOAR010000241.1:0-15680 GCA_031411235.1 Verrucomicrobiota bacterium
ACGATGCAGCGCGGGCCGAGGTAGCTGATGTCGCCACCGGCACAGCGGGCGAGGGCTTCGTTCAGCGCGACTTCCGTTTCGAGCGTGATGCGGAGGGGGCGGGCGCTGGCCGCTCGTGGGTAGCGATGACGCCGTCCAGCAGCGCGTTGAGCTGGGTTAGTGTGAAGGCTCGGGGAGTGGTTTCGTCGTTCTCCCACGCAATCAGTGTGCGCCTCGGCATCCCCCAGGCTGCTGCTGCCTGGCTCTGGCTGAGGCCCGCCAGCAGGCGCGCCAACTTCAACTTGTCTTTTAGCTCTTGGCTCATATTCTTTCATCGGACTGATTGCCTCTCTTTTGTCGGATTGTATCGGTTCACCGCCCGGCAGGTGCTTGTAACACCTGCCGGGCAATTTTTTTGGCATTGGTGCCAACGAAGCGAGATTATTCCAGTTGATGGAATAGCGCAACAATTATTTTTGCCCGCATTGACATGCGCTGGCTTCGACAAGCCCATAATATGGCACCCCCCACCCCCACAACTTTAGCCGCCGTCAGTGATCGGGCCGCAGAGCTGCAGCTCACGATCCGCCATCCGAGCAACGGCGATCTCGTCGTCATTGGCTGCGCTCCCAGTGCCAAGGCCGCGCTCACCACGCTCATCAAGTTCGCAAGCGATCTTGCGCTGAATGTCAAGTGGATGAACGACGGCACCCTCGTCTGCCTCGGCCTGCCCACTCAGAAGCCCGCAGTGCCCCCCCTTAACCCTCCCCGCCATTGACACCCCCCGGCCCATCAATGGCCGACCTCCGCTCCGACATCACCCGCTGGCTTCTCAATGCCGAAGACGCCGCAGGCGATGACAAGCCCGCGCAGATCGCATGGCTGCGCACCCAGCGCATCGCCTACGCCGCCAAGGCAGGCGATCTCGACTGGGAGATCACCAACGACTCCTTTGAAGGTGCCTCCACAGCAGGCCGCAGAGGCACCTCCAATCGTGCCGAGCACGACGCCATTGTCGGTGCCATCGACAAGCTCAAGGCCCAGCTCGGCACCGGCGGCAAGACACGAGGCACCATGCTCGGCTTCCGCATCAACCACATCACCGGCTGATTCTCATGGCTTCCATTCTCACCCGCTTCAGCAGCGCCGTCGCCGCCTTCCGTGGCGATTCTACCCCGCCATCCTTCGAGATCGTGCGCACGGGCAATCTCGTTTCGCGCCCCACCAACAACGCCCCGCAGACACCCTTCGGCACCGGCGGCAATGGCATCACCAGCAACGCTGCGTTCACGCCCCGCCAGCTTCATCAGATGAAGCCGTATGAACGGCGCGAGGCGATCAAGACAAGCCGCTGGTTGGACAATACGCTAGGACTTGTCGGCGCGCTCAACGACAACAGCGTCAGCTACGCCATCGGCAGCGGCATCGACAGCTATGCCGCCACCGGCGATCCCGACTTCGACCAATCCGCAGATCGCTTCGTCAAGACGCTCTTCGAGTCCCCCACCTTCGACGTCGCCGAGGAACAAAGCATGGCCGAGCTGCAATGCGTCGTCGCGCGCGGGATGCTGGTCGATGGCGATTGCGGAGCTGCCAAAATCCTCCAGCGCGATGCCCGAGGCAACGCTTCGATGGGGCCCCAAATCCAGCTCTTCACCAGCGATCAAATCGACAGCGGCAGCAGCATCTTCGGCTTCACGGGAGCAACCAACGAATGGCAAGAAGGCATCCGCCGCAACGCCGTAGGCAAGGCTATCACCTACCGCGTCGCCAAGGGCGACAGCCGCTTCATCACCGCCCCCTCGGGCTACTGGGATTATCGCAGCGAGGACTTCATGCTGATCCTCGATCGCAAGCGCATCCAACTCAGTCGCGGCATCCCGTGGTGCCACCGTGCGCAGCGCAGTGGCCAGAGCATGATGAATCTCGGCGCACTGGAAGAAGCCGCTGCCCACATCAATGCCTTGTTCGCCGCGATCATCACCACCCCGACCGGCGAGACGCCCGAGGCATTGGAATCCTTCATCATGGATTCCTTCGGCACAGGCACCACCGAGAACGCCGATGGCACCACCGAACAGAAGGCCGTGCTGCACCGCTACGTCGAGATGATGGGCGGCGCGAAAGTCCCCGTGTTCGCCGAAGGCACCAAGCTCGAAGCCTACAACAGCAATCGCCCCAGCACCGTGTTCAGCGGGCACATGGATTACCTGGTCACCATGATCAGCCTCAGCTATGGCATCCCGCCCAGCTTCATATGGGCCGCAGTCGGCGCAGGTCGCGGCCCCGACATCCGCATGACGCTGGCCCAGGCGAGCTGGTATTTTAACCGCTTGCTGCTCATCATCGTTCGGCGCTTCGTCAAGCCGACGCGCGACTGGGTGCTGCAATACGGCATCCTCACCGGCCAGATCAACGGCGGCAGAGTCCCGCGCAACGGCGCGGACTACCGCACCGCCACCTTCCACGGCCCGCGCGACATCACCATCGACGAGCGATACTATCACCGCACCTGGCTCGACCGCCTCGCCGATGGCAAAGGCACCGAGGAAGAATATTTTTCATTGCAAGGCCTCAACGCTGACACCCAAGCCCGCAAGCGCATCACCGAGATCGCTAACCGCAAAAAGTGGTGCGCGGCAGCCGGGATCGCCTACCACGGCGACTACGTGAAGAGCGCCCCCGGCACCGACCTCGGCAACGCCAATGCCCCCACCGACCCCGATGAGGAAGAGCAGAAGCAAGCGCTCCTCGATGCCGCTGCGTAACATCGACCGTCAACGTTGACGGTCGATAAACAAGCCCGCCGTCTTTGTGTTGGCTCCAACATAAAGACGGCTTGGCGGCATTGACACCCGCGTGGCCTCATGCCCCGCAAGCCCATCAATCGCGCCCACCGCCTCCCCGCTACATCCACGCATCAACGTTGGTTCGACATCACCAACAATACCGCGACACCAGGCACCGCAGAGATTCGCCTGCGTGGTTACATCGGCGAAGCAACCACGCGGGAGAACTGGCGCACTGGCCAGCAAGAGCCTAACCCCGATGGAGCAGGCACCTTGGGCGAATTCGAGGCCGCACTCATCGCGCTGGGCGACGTGCAAAACCTCACGCTCTCGATCTTCTCCGAAGGCGGCGACGTCTTCACCGGCATGGCCATCCACAATGTTCTGATGCGCCATCCTGCCAACAAAATTTGCATCATTGATGGCATCTGCGCGAGCGCCGCTACGTATCCCGCGATGGCTTGCCAGGAGATTCGTATCCCGGCCAATGCGTGGATGATGATTCACGGCAGCAGCCTCTGCATCTGTGGCAACGCCGCCGAGCTTCGCGACGCCGCAGACCAACTCGACAGCATCGACAGCACACTGGTCAATCTCTACGTCGCCCGCACAGGCAAGAGCGAAGACGAAGTCCGCGCCATGCTCGCTACCGACACCTGGATGAACGGCAGCGAAGCCGTCGAGAATGGCTTTGCCGATACCGCGCTGGCGGCACTGCAAAACATGGCCGCACGAGCAGGCACCTTGCAGCCCAGCAACGTCGCCATGCTGCGCAATGCGCCTGCCGAAGCCCTCGCCCTCTTTGACATGCGCAACCCATCACCCGCCAACGCGAACACCGCACCCACACCCACCATGATCCGCCGTAACGCACCCCTCATGACTCCCGCCGATGCAGGCGGTGCCGTCTCCCCACCAGCCGCACCCGCCGCTGTCACGCCACCCGCCAACGCTGCCGTTGTTGTGCCGCCCGTCGTCACGCCACCCGCAGCAGTCCCCGCCGCCGCGACCCCCACCAATGCCGCCCCGAGCTTCAGCTTGGCCGACATCACCACGGCCATCACAGGCGTGGTCAAGGCAGCCGTCGCGCCGCTGCAAGAGCGGCTTGCTATCGTCGAAGGCCAACGCGCCGCAGGCATTAGCCCCGCCAATCTCGCGGGTGCCGCTCCCGCCACCGGCGTCACCCCGCCCGAGGCTCCGAAGACTCTCGACATCAAAAACATGAGCGCAATGCAGCTCATCAACTTGGGCCGCAAACAGGCCAAACCAACGATCAGCGTCGAAGCCTGATCCTCACCCCCATCAACCCCCTCGCCCAGCCTCACCCACTATGCCCACCGCCGTCCAAATCGCCCAAGGCCGTCAAATTCCCCTCACCGCTGGCCTCTTTATGGCCTTCGTCTCCAACTCCCCCACTCTACAGGCTATTGATGCTCGCACCGCTCGCGGTCGCGACTTCCTCAGCCTTGTCGCCACGGGTCTGCCCTCGGTGAAGACCTTCGCTAAATACAACGACGGCTTCACGCCTGCCGAGGCGGGCTTCACCCTTCGTCGTTTCGAGATGGCCTTCCTCGGCGGTCAAATTCGCGCCGAGCGAGACGCCGCGCGTGTCTGGAATGAGGAGCACGTGGCTTCCGGTTATACTTGGTTCGATCTCCAGACGATGCTCAACTTCCGTGCCCACGGCGAGAACATCAACCGCCAGATCTATGTCGGCGGCGATGCCGATGCCGATGGGTTCCCAGGCTTCAATCAAGTCACGCCCTTCACCTCGTCTCTAGTCATGGCCGCTGGCGACATCCCCGCCGAGTCGCGCTTTGCAAAAACCGTCATCAATGCCGCTGGCACCACCGATGGCCAGGCGACTTCCGTGTATGCCTGGATCGAAGGCGAACTCGACGTCCAACTCGTCATCGGTAACGACCTGGGTAACCCGCAGAGCGAACTCTTCCAGCTCTCCGAGATGGTCACCTCCAACGAAGCGCCCAACCCCGCGACGCCTACCAAGAAGAGCTTGCACGACGTGCAGCAGTTCAGCGGGCACATGGCCCTCGCTATCAGCGGCTTCAACCAGGTTGCCAACAGCGTTGTGCCGACTCAATACAGCGTGCGGCGCATCGCCAACCTCACCAAGGACAGCGGCAAAGGTCTCACCGACGCCCTCATGCAGCAGCTCTCGACGAGCTTTGGCAACACCAAGCGCCCCACGCGCTTCGCGATGAGCACCCGCTCCGGCGATCAGCTTGCCCGGTCCCGCAGCAGCGTCGCCGTGCTCAACGTCAATATGGGGCCTGGAGCCGCCGCTCAGCAGAGCTTCAACACCGCCCCGCCGCCTCCAGACAACTGGAATGGCATCCCCATCATCTACGACGACTTCGCTATCGATGCCGATGGCAACATCGAGTCCTAAACCCTGAGATCAAGCCACGTTCAGCCCCTTCGCTCACCATGATTAAAGACGCCCTTCTTACACGCACCAAGGCTCTCCCCGCCGCTGGAGCCTCAGCCCTCACCGATGTCATCGACTTCGGCTCCGTCCAGCCCTTTGGTGGCGTGTTGACGCCGCTCAAAATCACCATCACGGTGCCAGCCTTGCCAAGCCTGGCCGACACCAAAAACGCCACCTTCGAGCTTGTCGATTGTGCCACGGAAGACGGCAGCTACGTCGCTGTAGAAACCACCGGCAGCATGAAGGTCACAGGTGTGAGCACCAATGGAGCCTCAGCAAAAAACTGGGAACTCTACGTCCCACCCTGCATCCGCCGCTACGCCAAGGTGAAATGCACCGTGGAGGCCAGCGGTGGCACCAACACCGCCAAGGAATTCACCGTCGAATTCGCTGGCTAATCGGTAGCCTGCGCAACATCAGCCCCCACCCAACTTATTATGCCCCAAGCCCAAGCCTTACGTCACCAGCGCAACAAAGAGCCGCAACGCTACGACATCCTCACCACCCACAAGGATGGCAGCGTTGATCTCGGGCTCGACGGCAAGCTCGTCATCTCGCACTGTAAAGTCAGCACCGAGCCACAGCCCGGCACCTGCACTCCCATCGGCCTCACGAAAGCCGAGAAGGCCGAAGCCGCTGCCGCAAAGAAGGCCGCATCCGCCGCCGCCAAAGCCGCTGCGCTCGCCGCAGGCAAGCCCGCCCCACCGGAAGAGCCCGAGTCGTCGGAAGATGACAAGGACGAAGAAGGTGATGACGAAGCCGAAGAAAAAGCTCAGTCGTAATCCAGCGCTCTCGCACCCCTTTCCATCACGCCTTGTCCCTCGTGTTGGTTGCCCTGAAGCCGTCGCAGCCTTGTTACCTGCGACGGCTTCTTCATTCCTAACTTCCGATGAACCCCGCCGCCCTCTCCGACTTCCGCCGTCAGGCATTGCCTGTGCGCGAGGCCCTGCGCCCCGGCAGCATCACCCTCGGCGGCATCAGCTACGACGGCGCACTGAGCATCCGGAGCGAGCCCATCACCAACGAAGATGGCGGGCAACGCATGGGCGACGTGCTCACCTTCCGCTTGCCGAAGAGCCGCCTCGCCACCCAGCCCGCCGAGCGTGCCACCCTCACCAGCCAGGGCAAGACCTGGATCATCAACACGGTCGGCGGCAAAGAGCTGTGGGCCGCCGAGTGGATCATCAAAGCCATCCAATAACGCATCATGCGCCTCACCGAGATCACCAGCGACGACACCGACCAGCACGCCGCGCGTTCCTTCATTGCGCACGATGATGCCTCACGCGTCCAGGTCACGCTGCACCTCCTCGCCTACTCGCGCATCTACAACGGCCAAGCCGGCGAGCATCTCACCAGCCTCGCCGCCCTCATTAACGGTTGCAGCTTCGATCACGTCAAACTCGTCAGCACACGCATCCCGAGCCACATCACGAGCGACACCAGCTCGCGTGCCTGGGAAGTCTTCTACGCTGAAGAGACACGCGCCGTGATGATCGTCGTTAGCAGTGCAGAAGACACCTCGCGCGATGGCGACGAACCCTACTGGCAACCCATGCCCGCTACCCCCACGCGCCGCGTCATCGACGCCTGCCTCGCGCTCGCCTGCCAGCTCAACGCCACCCGCAACGCGACCTTCCTGCACGATTGAGGCAGCATGCGCAGGCTGCCCGCCCGCCCTGAGAAACTATTTCCCAAATAAGGAAATAAAAATATTGACGTTATTACCTTAATCGGGTAATGGTGGCCTATGCCCACAGTCTTCCGCAAAAATGGTTTCACCTTCTCGTTCTACTCCAACGACCATAAGCCCATTCACATCCATGTGAGCAAGGGCGACGGCGAAGCCAAGTTCAACGTCGAGCCGTACGTGGAACTGGTAGAATCTGCCGGGCTCAAGACCAAAGAACTCAGCGAAGTCGAAGACATCATCAGCGACAACACCGACCTCATCATCCAAACCTGGAACGACTTTTTTAATTCATGATCACCATCGCCACCCCCCGCCCCCTCAAGGCCACGCACTGCGCAGGCAGCATCCTCTTAGAGCTGGCAGACAGCCGGAGCCTCAGCTTCCCCGTGCGCGGCAATGCCCGCCTAGAGCGAGGCACGCCTGAGCAGCTCGGCAACATTCGCCTCTCGCCCTATGGCCTACATTGGCCGGATCTCGATGAAGACCTCAGCATTGAAGGCATCCTCAATGGCGACTGGGGGCAATTCGTCGGCAAGCCACGACCATGAGAAAGGCACCACCGCCGCCGCACCCCGGCAGCATCCTCCGCGCCCTGCTCACCGCGCGCGGCATCACCCCCTATCGCCTCGCCGTCGCCACCGCCCTCTCGCACGGTCGCCTTGCCGACATCCTGCATGAGCGCCGAGGCATCACCCCCGATCAAGCCCAGCGCTTCGCCCTCGCCCTCGCCACCGAGCCCCGCTACTGGCTCGACCTGCAAAGCGACTACGACCTGCACCACGCCCGCACCGAAAGAGCCGCCGACTACGCCGCTATCGTTGCCCTGGCTTGATGCGTTGACACGCGCTCCCCAGCGTGATCACTGCCCGCATCGACATCGGCCCCTTGCTTGCCAACTTAAGCAAGGCGGCAGCGCTCACCCAGCGAGACACCGCCGAGATGATCAAGCAGCAGGCCACGCTGTTCATTTGGAACAGTGGCAACGTGCCAGGCGTCATCAACATCACGCCGCCCTTCAATCATAAAGCGAAGACGGGCAACCAGGCCTTTGCCCAGGGGCAAGGCGCCCTCAAGCGAGACTTGCGCGTGCCCTTCTCTCCGCAGAAAGGCAGCACCATGGCCAACGCCCGCACCCAGTCAGAGCGTGGCGTGCAGGCCGATAGCGTGCTGCTCTTCGCTCGGAAGGATGGTAGCCTTTTCGGCGTGGAGCGCTCCTACTTCCAGCCCAGCCCCAGCTACTCAGGCCTGCGCAACCAGCACAAGCGTTACTTTACCGGGGGCAAGATGACCAAGGCTGGTAGCTTCACGCGCGACATTGGCCGTTGGCGGTTCATCGACAAATGGGTCATCTCCCAGGCCGACTTCGACGTTTATGCCGCCAACGCTGGCCAGCGCATCGGCTTTGCTGCTGCCGCATGGTATCAGGCCGCAGTTGAGGCCGGGCTCACCCCGCGCGGTGTCCCCGCTTGGGTGCGCAAGCATAGCAGCGCCCCTGGCAGCGCCAGCATCCACACCAGCCCCACGGCCTTCGCTATCGAGCTGAGTAGCAGTCTCGGCTACAACAGCGGCCTCAATATGAGTCGCCTCGCTACCATCGCCCTCGACTACCGAGCCCGCGCCATCGACCGACAGCTTCCCCATCTTATTCGCAGCGCTCTGCGGAAGGCGGGGCTCGCGGACTAATTGAGCAGCGCCGTTACACCCTATGCAAGCCATCGAAATAACCTTCAGCGAACTCTGGCGCGGCTTTATGGCCACTTGTCCCGATCTGCCAGACAGCAGCGTGTTGCACCGTGTCGCGCCGCAGGATCAAGCCGATCAAGCCTTCCCCTACCTCGCCTTCATTCCGTCCATCGGCGCGGGTAAGCACCCTCAGACCGCCCACCTCACCGTGCGGTTGCAGCTCGCGGTGCGCTTGCTCACCGCCGAATCCGAGGCGCAGGGCGAGGCCTGGCTGCAAGCTATCCGCGCCCGCATCGCGGATCGCGCTGCGCTCGTCACCTACATTCAGGCATTGCCCGAGCTGACCCGCACAGGCTGGCGACTGCTAGCCCTCGCGACACCGAATGCGGTGGGTGTGCATGTCGCCAAGGACGAGCCCACAAAACACTGGGACGTTGAGGTTCATCACGAAGTGCAAGTGCGCTGATTGACACCCCGCGTGCAGCATGGATACCCCCACCCTACCGCAGTGCTGCAAAGCCGCCGCTCACAGCCACAACGCCACCGCCAACACCCTGCGCTGCCTGGAGTGCGGCGCGGACTTCGTGAGCAAAGACAACGTCTGGGTGCCCGCCCCGCGTCCCGTTGTCGCCGCCACGCCTGCTGAAGAGCCTGCCAAGCCCAAGCCCGCCAAATAATCACCCGCGCGATTCATCACTCATAACTCATCACTCATCACTTCTTATGCCCGCCGTCGCCGCCCTCATTGATCATGGCACCTTCCCTGCCACCTCCGGCCCTGCTGCCGAAGCCAACCTCTTGATTCAGTCGCTCAAGGTCTCGGCCAAGCGCGAGAAGAAAGGCTATAAGTCAGCCAGCACCAAGGCCACCACGCGCCTCCGTTACTCCGACCCCACGTTGGAGTTCGACGTGGACGCCTTCATCAACGGCACCACGGGCTTCGTCACCCAGCACCCCGGCAGCGCCGTCACCACGCTGGCGAACTTCGCCGACACTTACCGCACCTTCGACAAAGACGATGGCGTGATGGTGTTCGAGGACCCTGTTGATGACTACCCTCTCGACGATCTCATCAAGACCACCTTCAAGGTGGTTCATTACCCGTTTGTTGCCTGATCTCAGCCAGGCTTCACAGGCTGAAGTTTAGGCCTGTGAAGCGCTGTCTCCCCGCGCGATTTTATGTCCTCATTCTCTGCCGAATCATGGGCACCCCTATCCGCCGACGCCCCCGGCAAGACGTTGCATACCAACTTGGTCGCTTCGCTGTCCACCTTGGGCATCCCGGTCAAGACTGAGCGCGTGCTGGATGATCGCAGTGGCAAATCCTTGCTGACCTACTTCCTCGGTGTCTCGGGCGTCGTCGCGGGTCAGGCGGTGCGCACCCGCACGTTGATCACCACCTACAAAGATGGCACGCTGGAGAAGCTCGACCCCAAGCACCCCTTGCTCGATTGCATGAGAGGCCTGCACAACGCCCATGCCTTGCTGGACTGGATCAAGCGCGGCGAACCGCAGCGCCTCGCCAGCTCTGCCCACGGCCAGCGTAGCGTGTATGTGGCGGGCAGCGACGAGCGCAGCGCTCGCGAGGTATGCAGCACCCGCGATCTCGCCCTGGCTGCCGCCCTGGGTGTCGTCGGCATCCCGCTAGTCCGTGTGGAGGGCAGCGTCGGCCACCACGAGTTCATCGTTGCCAATGCCTCACTGCTGCCGACCTGCCTCATCGTGCCGATCACCGCGCGTGAGGTTATCCGAGGCCTCCGCGATGGCAGCCTGGAGCGCGACCACCCCGAGCATCCCGTGCTCTATGCCTACACCGCCCGCAAGAACCGCGAACGCATCGTTGCCCACATTGACCGCCAGACTCAGCTCATCCTGCTGAGGCTCAAAAATAGCCCCCAGCATCGCAGCGCCTTTGTTGCTGAGAACGCCCTCGATAGCGCCTGGGATCAAGCCGAGCACCATCTCGCGGGCTGAGGAAGGGATAAGGAATAAGGGATAAGGAACAAGGCTCAGAGCTCCAGCACTCCAGCACTGCAGCACTCCATAACTCCACCCTCCAGCACTCCAACACTCCACCCCTCCACCCCCTCCACCCCTCCATTTTTTATGAGCGATACCCCACCTGCCGCCGCCGTCGTCTTCGACGATCCCTTACCCCTCGCACCCAGCCTTGAAAGCCTCGCGAGCCCGGTGCCCAGCGAGCGTGCGCCTAGCCGAGTGGCACCCTCCCGTCTTGGGCCGGGCTCTGCCATTGCTGATACGACAGCCGACGACGACTTCGATGCCGAGCCGCTGTGGCGTGGCCAGCCCATTGAGCCCTTCGGCTTCGGCGCGCAGTCCCTTGCCCGCCGCCTCATGCAGTGCAGCGTGCCCATCCCCGCGCCTGCCTATGGCAACGATCTCGACGCCCACATTCTGGACGCCGCCATTGTGCTCTACCTGTGCCTGCACAAGCGCGAGCACTACCGCCCCCTGCGGGGAGACCCCGTGTTGTTTATCGAGAGCATCGAAGCCTGGGCCGAGGAGCACCTGCCCCGCTCCCAGTGGCTGGAGGCCATCACCTTTGTCTTCAGTCTGTGGGATCGCCAGCGCCGCTCCGAGACCGTCGCCCCGCGCACGCCAGGAGGCCGCGCGGGAAACGTCTAGCGCTCCCGCCCGATAAGGCTTGGCGCATCGGCATCATCGCCGCCGCCTACGGCTGGTCAGAAGAGTTTATCGAGTGGGGGCTGCATGGCTGGCGAGCGAATGCCTACATCCACAGCATCGAGCTGCAAGCGGGGCAAGTGCGCCGCTGGGCTGAAGCCGAGCGCAATGCCGACACCCGCGAGTTCCGCGCTATTCGAGCGAAGTATGGGCGCGGTGCCAAGCGATAGCCGCAATGAAAGCCATCGCGAGACCGCAGCCGATCAGGAAGCCGCGATTCGCGCCAGAGCTGGTGATGATGACGAGGTAGGCGGCAGCAAGCCAGAGGGCGATCTTCATGCGTGAAGGACGCTCATCATTGACATTCGTCAAGACTTAGCGGGATCGTCAGCCCGAGTAGCAGGTATGTATTCATCGGGAGCCCGTTGCTGTGAGTGATCATGGCAACGGGCTTTTTATGCCGCCGCCGCATTGACATTGGCCGTGCATCGCCACCTCGCGCGATCCACCATGTCCAACAAAGTCACTGTCCAAATCGGCTCCGACTCTTCCGGCCTCGCCTCCGGGATGAACCGTGCCCAGTCGCTGGTGAAGAGCTTCGCCGAACAAAGCAAAAACTCACTCAGTGGTATCGGTGCGGCCCTCGGTGTGGGCGGTGGCTTCCTCGGCGTGCAAGGCCTCACCAATGCCATCAAGCGCAGCGTGCAGGAAGCCTCGAACCTGGAAGGCCTCACCAATGGGCTCAAGGCCGTGGCCGGGGCAGGGGTAGATGTGAAGGCTCGGTTGGAAGAGATGCGCGAAGTGGCCAAGCTCCCCGGTCTTAGCTTTGCCGAGGCCGTGCGTGGCGACGTGCGATTGCAGGCTGTGGGCATCAGTGCCGAGCAGAGCAAAGAAATCCTCATCCAGTTTGGCAATGCGCTCGCCACGGTAGGTGGGGGCGGCGGGGAATTGCGCGGTGTGGTTCTCGCTCTTGGGCAAATCTCGGCCAAGGGGAAAATCAGCGCTGAGGAGATCAATCAGCTTGCTGAGCGTATCCCGCAGATTCGCACGGCCATCAAAGCCGCCTTTGGCACCTCGGACACCGAGTTGCTGCAAGGGATGGGCATCAGTGTTGAGACGTTCATTGGCAAGGTGACCAAAGAATTCGCCAAACTCCCACGCGTTGTCGGTGGCACGAAGAACACCCTCGAGAACCTCGAAGATACGCTCAACACCCTCTATGCCACGGCGGGCAAACCTATCGCCGAAGGCTTGCTGCCGAGCATCAACGCCCTGTCTGCCAGTGCCGCTCAGAGTGGCCCCGCGCTGGAGTCCTTTGGCAAGACGGTAGGCATGGTGGCAAGCGCCGCCGTAGCCCTCGCGCCGCATCTCCAACAACTGGTAGCCATCTATATCAGCTACAAGGGCGTCGCCTTCATCCAGGGCGTCATTGCCGGCCAAGCCGCAGCGATGCGCCAAGCGGCAACGGCTGCCGCTGCCGAGACGACAGCCCTCGCCGCCAATACCACGGCCCAGCGCACCAATGCTGCCGCACGCAAGGCTAATGCCGCTGCTGCTGCCGCCTCCGCCGCCGCCCAAGCCCAGCCTGCCAACGCGCCCCCCGCTGGCTACCGCAGTGCCTACCAGAGCCCCTACGCGGCTAAGCTCGCCGCAGGGGGTGGCAGTGCTGCCGCGCAGCAAGCCTACTTGATGAAGCAACTGGCCAACACGGGCGCGGATGCTACGGCAAGTGCCGCTGCTGCCGCTGCGAGCAGCGCAGGCACCAAGTTTGCGGCCAGTTTCTCTGCCGCCGCGAAGTCTGGCCTCAATGCCTATGCCCCGGCCATCGGGGCTGTTTTGACCGCGAGCAGCAGCTTCCTGGATGCAGGTAAGTCCATCGGTGGGGAGACAGGGAAGAAGATCATTGATGGCATCAGCATCATCGGTAGTCTCGCCCCCGCGCCTTACGGCCTCCTGCTCTCGGCGGTGCCACAGACCATCAATGCCGCCTTCGTCCTGGGGCAGACCATTGGAGCGAGGCTCTTGCTGGGCTTCAGTGAGGCCAATCTCGACGGAGCCATCGCGGAGCAGGCCAAGGGTTATGCCAAAGCATTGGATTTCGCCCGCGCAGGCAAGGGCTCCGACGCTGCCGCCTCGCTCGCTACTGAGATCGCCCGTGCTCGCGATGTGCTCAATAGCAGTTCCCCGCCTGAGCGCGACGCCGCCCTCCAGACCTTGGAGGCGCTGTACCAACAAGAAGCGGTGCTGCAACGCATCGCCAAGGCAAAGAACGATGAGGACGCTCGGGTAGCCGCCGCGCAAAAGCTTTTGGCCGATGACCAGTCCTGGAAGAAAGCTGCTGGGGAACGCCAGCAAGCCGCCGCCAAACTCCGCGAAGAGGGCGAGAAGGCAGCAGGCAAAGAACTCGGGGGAGAGCGCGACAAGCTCGCCGAACAGCAGATCGAACTCAGAGACCCCAAGGAACAAATTACCTTCTGGAAAGCGCGAGTGCAGCGCGAATTGGATCGTGCCAAGACCGAATACAACGTCGCGCAAGGCATGGGAGGGAAGCAATACAGAGGTGAGGCAACGCCTGCTGGGCTCTCCGGCCTGATCCCGGCTCTGGCCATTGAGGGCCGCAACGAAGCGGCTCTGAAGCTCGCGAAGAGCCTGGGCGCTGCTGCTGCTGCCCAAGAAAAATTAGACGCCCTGACCAAGGCCCAAGACAAGTCTGAAACCAAGGATGAGGGATCAGCCAAGCGCATTGAGCAAGCTCGCGTCGAGTTCCAACTCGAAGCCCAGCTCCTCGCCGCCAAGGCCCGCGCCGCAGGCGAAGAAAGCAAGGAAGCCACCGCGCTCGAAGACCAACTCAAAACCCTACGCCTACAAGCCCAGATCAAAGAGCAGCTCGGCGTCACCGATGCGCAGGCGTTGGAATTAGCGCAGGGCAAGGTAACCGCCGAAAACCAAGTCAACGCCGCCCTCCTCGCACGCCAGCAAAACGCGGCCAAGCAAGCCGTCATTGCCAACCTTGCCGTGCTCAAGGCCAGGGCCACAGGCAATACCAAAGAGGCCGACAAGCTCGAAAAAGAGCAGCGGGTGCGCGAGGAAGCCAAGCGCATCGCCGCCGATACCGGCACTGATCCCGCCACGGCGCGGCGCATCGCCGAGCAGAAGGTGAAGCTCGAAGACCAGGCGCAACGGCGCGAGGAGCGTAAGTCACGCAGTGGCGACGGTGAAGAGCGAGTGAGGCATACCATCCGAGGCTTCTCCAGCGCAGGCCGCGCCGTGGGCGGGGGCGACCTCAATGACCGCTTCCGCAATCTCCATGCCCTAGCCGCCTTCAACCGTGTGCGCCCCTCAGCCGCGCAAGCCGCCGAGAATAAAGCCAAGAGCGATGCAGGCAAAGAAACCGATCCCACCAGCTTCCTGCAGCAGCTCGTGACGCTGTTCACCAGCGTGGACAATAAGTTCAATATCGCCAACTAACTCGAACCAAGGGACAAGGGATAAGGAACAAGGGACAAGACTCCAGAACTCCACCACTCCACCACTCCCCCTTGTCCCTCTCTCCCTCCCCATGACCGCCATCCTCAAACACGGCGCGACCACGCCGCTCCTCACCGACAACAGCTACGACAGCAACCTCGCGGGACTCGACACCGCCTCGCTGGTCTATGCCTGCTGTGCGTCCCGCGACGCCTACAAAGTCGGCCAAGCGGCTCCCGGTTATGCCGGGCTGATCATCGACAAAGTGGGCCACAAACAAGACGGCGATGAGTGGGAACTGAGCCTGAGCTGCAATGGCATCTATGGCAACAAAGGCCAACGGCAGAGCCTTGGCTACCCCAAGACGACCATCAATCAGGAAGACTTCGATGGCGTCGAAGACGAGGTCATCAGCGCGTCGCGAAGCTTCTTCCATCGTGGTGGCTTCGGCGCTTACGGCGGCTCGATGATCTGTGTCTCGGCCTCTTCGGAGCCGATCAACTACAGCAAGACATACTGGCGAAATCGCGGGCGGTTCCTCGGTATCATCGAACAAAAACCGTACAAGCGGCAGATCACCTGCAACAACAAAGTCATCACGGGTGACAGCATCACCTGGCCCCTGGAAGGCGGCTGGGGCACCGCGCAGAAGGCCAGCGTGGCGCTCCCCAGTGTCGTCGTCAGCGACACCTACCTCACCACCAATGCCCCGCAGACCGGTCGCATCCCCGGCGCTCAGTCGCCGCCGAATCCGCCCAGCATTCGCTTCATCAACGCCACCACCACTGACCCGCGTTATTACTGGCCCAACGGCTGGGGACTCACCGTCCAAGCCGAGCAAGTCGCAGGCGTCTCGCTCTGGCGTGTGACGTATATTTATGAGTATCAGCATCGGATTTTGCCAGCGTAACGGGGAGGAGGAACAAGGAATAAGGGCAGTCGCTTCGCCCGGCCTTCGATGTTCGATGTCCCTTCC
>JANOAR010000242.1:0-71663 GCA_031411235.1 Verrucomicrobiota bacterium
GGCCGCATCTCGCGCGTCTTCTTCAGCGCTTGCTCATGCCGCCACGCGGCGATTTTGGCATGGTTGCCACTCAGCAAAATCTCTGGCACGGCCATGCCACGGAACTCGGCAGGCTTGGTGTATTGCGGAGCTTCCAAGAGGCCGCTCGCGCCGAAGGATTCTTCGACGGCGCTTTGATCATCGCCCAAGGCTCCGGGCAGCAGGCGCACCACGGCGTCGATGACCACGGCGGCGGCGATGGCTCCGTTGGTCAGCACGTAGTCGCCGATAGAGATTTCTTCATCAACCCAGTGCTCGATGACGCGCTGGTCGATGCCTTCGTAGTGGCCGCAGATGAAGATCAAATGCTCGGCAGCGGCGAGGCGCTGCGCGGTGGCTTGGGTGAAGGGTTTGCCCTGAGGCGTCATGCAGATGATGCGGGCCTGCGGGGTGTCGATGGCTTCCAGCGCGGCAAACAGTGGCTCGGGACGCAGCACCATGCCCTGGCCGCCACCGCTGGGTGTGTCGTCCACCTGCCGATGCCTGCCGATGCCGTGCTCTCGCAGTTGATGCACGCCGACTTGCACGATGCCTTTTTCAACAGCGCGGCCCATGATGCTGGTGCTCATGGGCGTGGTGATCAGCTCGGGAAACAGGGTGATGACGTCGAGGCGAAGCACGGGAAATTAGAAATTAGGAATTAGGAATTAGGAATTCATGAAGGCATTGGCCTGCATCCATCCGTCGTCTTATCCGTGATTATTCGTGTTCATACGTGGTTGAAGCCTTGCTTGCGCTTGCCCAGCGCTCATCAGGGCTAAGCCACGAACTCGGTGATGGCCGCGATGACCTCGTCCTTTTGTGCGAGGCTCAGCTCGGGGTAGATGGGGATGTTGAGCACTTCGGCAGCCAGGGTGTGACTGACTTCGCAGCCACTCAGGGAGTGAGCGGGCAGGTCGGCGAAGCACTTCTGCTGGTCGAGCGTCACGGGGTAATAGACTTCGCAGCCGATCTTCTTCGCCACGAGGTGCTCGCGCAACGCATCGCGTTGGCCAGCGCCGATGACGCGCAGGGTAAACTGATTCCAGATGTGGGTGTTGTGCGCGTAGGCGACGGGCAGGATGATCTTGGCGCTCGACAGCACCTCGGACTGCGCGGCAGCGCATTTGCAGTGGGCGGGGTCAGCAAGCTTCACGCCGGGCAGGGCCGAGAGCTTGCTGGTGTAGTAGGCGGCGTTGGCCTGGCGGGCGGCGGTGTAGCCTGCGTAGTGGCGCAGCTTCACACTGAGCAGCGCGGCTTGCAGGGCGTCGATGCGGAAGTTCGCGCCGATGTAGTGATGGTAGTACTTGGGCTGCGAGCCATGCACGCGCAGGATCTTGGCGAAGTCGGCGAGCTTGTCATCATTGGTGACTAGCAAGCCAGCGTCGCCGAGGCCGCCGAGGTTCTTGCTGGGGAAGAAGCTGTAAGCACCGAAGTCTCCCAACGTGCCGCTTTGTTTGCCGTGATAGCTCGCGCCAAAAGACTGTGCGGCATCTTCGATGACGCGCAGTCCATGCTCGGCAGCCAGCGCGAGGATGGGGTTCATGTCAGCGCATTGGCCAAAGAGATGCACGGGCATGATGGCACGAGTGCGCGAGGTGATCTTGGCGCGGGCATCGTTCACATCCAGGTTGAAGCAAACGGGGCACACATCGACGAACACTGGCACGGCACCGAGACGCGCCACGCTTCCAGCCGTGGCGAAGAAGGTGAAGGCAGGGCAGAGCACCTCGTCTCCAGGCTTGATCTCCAGGGCCATGAGCGCGAGCACCAGTGCATCGGTGCCGGAGGAGACGCCGAGCGCGTGCTTCACACCGAGAAACTTGCTCGCCTCGGCTTCAAACTGATCAACTTCCTTTCCCAAAATAAACTGCCCATGCCGCAGCACGCGGGTGAAGGCAGCGGTGAGATCGGCTTCGAGAGGGAGGTTCTGAGCGTTAACGTCGAGCAGGGGGACAGGCATGGCGTGTCATGGCTCAACGCTGCAAGTGAGGCAAGCACGAGTTCGCTTTCAATGGCTCATGTTGCGGCCTTCTCAGCCATCGCCAGCACGGTCTGGAAGTGCGGGCTCTTGGCCTCGCGATGCACCACTTTGGTCTCCACATTTTTGAAGCCTGCGGCCTCCAGCATCTCGTGCAGCTCGACCTCGCTGAAGCCCAGCCACACGTCGGCATACATCACACGCGCCTTTTCAAAGCTGTGCTTCAGCAGATCGAGCACGATCACTTGGCCACCGGGCTTGGTTATTTCAAAGGCCGCCGCGAGAGCTTTGGCAGGCTGTTGCGCGTGATGCAGTGCCTGGCTGAAGATCACCAAGTCCACGCTGCTGGCGTCGATGGGTGGGGCCTCAATGTCGCCGTGCCGGTATTCCAGATTGGTGAAGCCGTGCTCTTTGGCCAGCTTGGCTCCGTAGGCCACCATCTTCTCCGAGTTGTCCACGGCGATGACGCGCTTAGCACGCTGCGCGAGCAGTTGCGAGAGCGTCCCCTCCCCTGCCCCGAGGTCGGCGATAACCATCGGCGGCAGCAGCCGCAGCAGCATCTCGGCCATGCCTTTCCACGACCGCCCAGGGATGTAGTGGCGGCCAAATTTTCCCGCCAGCGCGTCGAAGTAGGCCTGCGCGGTATTGGCGCGTTTCTTTCGCACGATCTTCAGCGCGGTGGCATCGCGCTTCACTTCTTTTAACTCACTGCCCGCCGTCTCGACGATGCCGAGGAAGCGCTCGTGCCCCTGGCGCTCGCTAGCGGCTGGCACGGGCAGTTGATACAGCCGGTTCTTGCCCGAGCGCCGATCTTTCACAAGCCCAGCGGCCTTCAACTTGGCGAGCTGCGCGGAGATGTTGGACTGCGGCAGCGCGAGCACCTCTTGCAACTCGGCGACGCTCAACTCTTCCTTCCGCAGCAGCAGCAGAATGCGAATGCGCGTCGGGTCGGCGATGAGGGCGAGAGACTTTAAGATGGTGGCCACGAGCCCTGAACGTATCAACGCATCATGATTCTTCAATACTTGAAGTGACACACCCTGTCACCTTGACCGTGAGCGCGGCGAGACTGCCATCATTGCCCATTCAACAACGGCGCATCGTGCAGCAGCACCTCCCAATCCTGAGCCTTGGCGGGCACTTCCATCAACTTGGGAAAGGGGAAACAATTCAGGCCGACTTGGTGCTGGTTGTTTGCGCTAGCCTTCAGGCTGATGTTCACACCGGGCGAATTGGCCAGAGCCAGTCCAGTCCCCGCAGTGTCCGGCTTTTGCGCAGCCAGCCCCAGACTCAGCTTTCCCTGAAACATGGTGCGCGGGCGAATACTCGTCCACACGCGCTGGGACCAGTAGTCCGAGAGGCCAAAGGGCTCCTTGGGATGGCTGCGAACGTAGATCGCTTGGCGGTCGAACATAGTCTCCGGGACGTAGCGGGAGCCGATGTCGCTCACATAAGGCGGGTTCTGCGGATCAGGCGGACCTTCCGTCGATTCGAGAAGGTAATCCACATTATCCAGGCGCACCACACACCACGCATGTTCACCGATGTCGCCATAGTGGCCCATCACCACACGCGCCTGGAAGCCTCGTGCGATAAGCCAGTCCGCCAAGAAAATCGACGAATCCTCACAATCGCCGAACCGGCGGCACTGCGTCTCCAAGCCCGTCTGCCAGCAATCGCGTTTGTTTTGCGCATCCAGCGAGTCCTTCACATAGGAGCAATTGGCGACGACGGCACGCCAGATGGTGTACATCTCATCCAGCTTCTCGGAATTCGCATCATAGGAAGCGGGGGGCTGGTAGCCCGTGAGGAATTCATTCACGTAGCGGAAGCGGCCCTGCGAGTCAGCAGCCAGCACGCCATACGTTTTCCCACACTCGGGACACTGCATCCCGATGCCGCGCTGCACTGCCGCGATGCGACAAATATGCTGGTGGCCGCAGTGCAGGCACGCACTGAAAAAGTACTCCGTTTCATGCGCACTCAGCGCCTCTGGGGTGAAGTCGTCGATGCGATTCCCCGTCACCAACAGCGCTTCATAGCCGAGATGGGCAGGTTTCTTCCGAACCATCACCGCGATGGCGTTGCACTCAGGGGCGATACGCGGCACGAACGGCGTGAACTCGCCCCCCAGCGTCTCCATCCTGGCGCTGCCCGAAAAGTAAACCCAGAGATTCAGGTAACGTGGGTGGTTCAGTTGGATTTTCTTCTGCACCACCATGAGGTCATCACAGTCGAGGCTGGCGACCTGACTGTGCAGCCAAGCTTGAAGCTCCTCATCAACCTTGGCCACAGGCCGCTTTGCCGCGATACGCGCGTAGTTGACTTGATCCACCAAGTCCGCCTCAAACTGCTGCGGCAAATAACCACTGCTCTGGCCCCCCATCAGATTTTGCGCCATCGTCAGCACAGTTCCCCCATAGCCACCGCGCAGGGTGGCAAGTGCCCCCACGGCGAGACCAGCAACGATGAGAAATAGAACGAGGCACCCCTTCATGTAATTATGGTTATTCTAATAAGCCTTGCCGACTAGAGCAAGAGCGCTGCCAAATAAATTTTGAGCTTCGGCGTCAGCCTTGCGCTTCTCTGGACTCCCCTTCACCATCGCCACCTCACCCGCATGACCCTCGCCGCCCGCCCCACCTCCAAGAACATCCAGCTCATGGCCACCTGCCTATGCGACGCTTTTTACGATCACGTCGCCCGTGCCACCGTGGAAACCCTGGAGCACGTCGGCTGCGACATCACCTTCCCGCCGGATCAAACCTGTTGCGGCCAACCCGCCTTCAACGCAGGCGACTGGCCCGCCGCACGGCAAGTGACGCGCCACACCTGCAAGGTCTTCGCTGGCGAGCAGCCCATCATCGTACCCTCGGGCTCCTGCGCCGCCATGCTCTCGCACGGGGCCGGGCTGGCCTTTGAAAAAGAGAGCGACCTCGGCACCATCGAAGCCACCGGGCAGCGCACCTGGGAGCTAGCCGACTACCTCGTCAACGGCCTCGGCATCACCCAGTGGCCCGGCAAGTTCCCCCATCGCATCGCCTTCCACACCTCCTGCCACTCGCGCGGCACCCAGAGCGGCGAGGCCGCGCACACCCTGCTCAGCAGCATCGCAGGCTGCGAGCTGCTGCCCTTCGGCGAGGCCGAGCAATGCTGCGGCTTCGGCGGAGCCTTCAGCGTCACCTTCCCCAACGTCTCCGCCAGCATGGGCCAGCTCAAGGTCGAGCACGCGATGAAGCACCAGCCCGACTACCTTGTCTCCTCCGACATGGGCTGCCTCATGCACCTCGGTGGCCTGATCAGCAAGGAACGCAAAGCACTGAAGTGGATGCACCTCGCCGAGGTGCTCGCGGCGGCGCTGCGGGCATAAAGGAACGAGTGGAAGCACACTGCTGAGGCACAGAGCCTGAACTTGAGGGGTAAGTTTGAGGCGATGGGTGGAGTTTGTTCATCCAGCCTACTGTCGCCCGCCATGAATCCAACCACCCGCCGCCACTTCCTCCAGCATAGCAGCCTCGCCGCCAGCGCCACGTTGCTGGGTTTCCCCGCCATCGTCCGCTCGGCCTCGCCGAATTCGCGGCTCAATCTCGCCTTCATCGGCGTCGGTGGCCGCGGCGGCTCCAACCTCAAAGAAGTCACCAAGGATGGGCTGAACAACGTCGTCGCCCTCTGCGATGTGAACGCGCAAAACCTCGCGAATGCAGCGAAGCAATTCCCCGGCGCGAAGACGTTCAAAGACTTCCGCCAGCTCTATGCCGACGCGCTCAAGGACATCGACGCCGTGGTCGTCAGCACCACTGAGCACACCCATGCCTTCGCCACCATGCCAGCGCTGCTTGCGGGTAAGCCGGTGTATTGCGAGAAGCCGCTGACGCACAATGTGAAGGAAGCCCGAGCCATCATGCTCGCAGCACAAAAGGCAGGCGTGCCGACCCAGATGGGCACACAAATCCACAGCTCGCCCAACTACCACCGTGTGGTCGAATTGATCCAAAGTGGAGCCATCGGCAAAGTGCGTGAGGCCCACGTCTGCGTCGCCCGCGCCTGGGGTCGCCAGACCGCTGCCGAGGCGGCGGCAAACAAAGACATCGTCCATGTCGAAGAGCGCCCCAGTATGGAAATGAAAGCCCCGGATCACCTCGACTGGGATCTGTGGATCGGCCCTGCGCCGTACCGTCCTTACAGCGATGTTTATTTCCCTGGCCCCAAGTGGTACCGCTGGTGGGACTTCGGCAACGGCACCATGTCCGACCTCGGTAGCCACTGGAATGACCTGCCTTTCTGGGCGCTGAAACTCGATGCGCCCAAGAGCATCGAGCAAGTCTCCGGCCCCGCGCCGCACCCCGAGATCGCCCCCGCCACGATGAGTGTGCGCTACGACTACGCCGCCCGTGGCGACATGCCTGCCTGCGCGCTGTATTGGCACCAGGGAGCCACCAAGCCCGAGGTCTGGAGCAGCCTGCCCATCTTCTCAAAATTCTCCAGTGGCGTGCTCTTCATCGGCGATGAAGGCATGTTGCTCAGCGACTACGGCAAGCATGTCCTATTGCCCGAGGACAAGTTCAAAGACTTCAAAGCCCCCGCTCCCTTCATCCCCGACAGCCCCGGCCAGCAGCAGCAATGGCTCGACGCCATCAAAAACGGCACACCCACTGGCAGCCCCTTCGCCACTTACGCCGCCCAGCTCACCGAGGCCAATCACCTCGGCAACGTCGCCCATCGAGCCGGTAAAAAAATCGAATGGGACGCCGTCAACATGCGCTTCCCCAACGCCCCCGAAGCTGAAAAATTCCTGGGCCGCGAGCCAAGGAAAGGCTGGAGTCTTTAACCCGAACACCGCGATTGATCGGCGAGCCTCTTCACCCATCCTTGGCCTGATGCGGTTCGGAGACGGCGGGCTCGGTATTTTCCAATACAGTCCCGCCATCGCCAAACCGCCTGAGACTCAAGCCTTGGCAAAGCTAGCCACCGCTGAATCGCGGCGTTCGGGTTTAAGCCGAATGCAGGGAGCGCGGCACGGAACGCGGGGCTCCGACCTGAGCATTGCCCACATTTCAGAGGTGATGGGCAGCGCTCGAAAGTCATTTCACTATGTCGAAGCGCCAACACCAACGGTGCTGTGGATACTAGCCCAGAGTTGCACGCTACCCTGGGTCGGCTGTGAAGGCGAGACGCGCGAACTCACGACATCGCCAGCGCATCCGTGGTGTCCAGATGCACCGCCACCATGAGCGATGCCTGCGGCTGGCGACGCTAGTCGAGGGGCGCTTCTGGTGTGCGCCAGACCCAGACTGCGCTTATTTATGAACCGTCCACCCCACGCACCGCCGCCACATCCCGCGCGATCTGCGCCCGCAGAGCCTCCAAGCCGTTGAACTTCATCTCTTCGCGCACCTTTTGCAGAAAGCGCACCTCCATATCCTGGCCATACAAGTCGCCATCGAAGTCCAGCACATGCACCTCTAGCGCCAGTGCCTCGCCTGCCGCAGCGACCGTGGGCCGGTAGCCGAGATTCGCCACGGCGGTACGCCATTCGCCTGCGATGAGCGCCTGCACGGCATAAACTCCAGTCGGTGGCAGCAGCTCATTTTGCACCTCCACATTCGCCGTTGGCCAGCCGAGCTGGCGGGCGAGTTGGCGACCTCTGACGATGCTGCCCAGCACCGAGTAATCGCGCCCGAGCAAAGTCTTCGCCCGAGCGAGATCGCCCTGCTCCACCGCAGCCCGCACCAGCGTGCTGCTCACCACCTCGTCACCCAGCATCAGCGGTGCGATGCCGATGACCTCGTAGCCCACCGCTGCTCCCACGCGAGCCAGCAGCGCGACGTCTCCGCGACGCCCCTTGCCAAATCTCCACGTCTCGCCCACGAACAGACTATCCAGCCTGCCGCAGCCGACGATGATCTGTTGCACAAACGCCTCGGCCTCGGTCGTGGCGATCGTTGCATCGAAAGGATGCAGGAGCACATGCGGCACGCCGAGTCGATCCAGCAGCAGGCAAAAATGCGCTGTCGAGCACAGCAGCAGAGGAGCCACCGCAGGGCGCAGCACGCGCAGCGGATGCGGGTCAAATGTCATCACCACCGCTGTGCCACCCACGGCAGCAGCACGCTGCAAGGCCGCCGAGATCACACTCTGGTGCCCGCGATGAACGCCATCGAATACGCCAATGGCCAGCACGATAGGCTGCGGCAGTGCGGCAAGTTGAGCAAGAGAGGTGAGCACAGTCATGGAGCAAAAAAGAAGGCCGTCGAGATAGCACCCCTGCCAAGTCTTTGCATCGTGCTTTTGCAATCCTGAGCAAAAGGTAACATCACCAATCACCGCCACGTTCAGACTCCCCATTCATCGCTCATCACTCTTCCTTCATCATTTCTTCCCATGCCCGCCCTCCTCGATCCCGCAGCGCTCATGCGCATCCGCTCGCTAGAGTTGCGCGTGCGTGCCGTCGTCGAAGGACTATGGCGAGGCCTGCATCGCAGCCCTTATCACGGTTTCAGCGTCGAGTTCACCGAGTATCGGCAGTATGTGAAAGGTGATGACCCGCGCTTCATCGACTGGAAGGTCGCCGCGCGTACCGACCGCTATTACATCAAAAAATACGAGGACGAGACCAACCTACGTTGCCACATCCTCCTCGACCACAGCCGCAGCATGGGCTTCGGCTCAGGCAGCTACACCAAGCACGACTACGCCGCCACGCTCGCTGCCACACTCGCCTGTTTCCTCATGCAACAAGGGGATGCCGTGGGGCTCACCACCTTTGGCGAGCGCATCGACCAGCACCTGCCCGCGCGGAATCGGCCTGGCCATTTGAAACGTATGCTCACCGAACTGGAGAAGCGCCCTGTCCACACCGGCACCTCACTGCAAGGCCCGCTGCAACAGCTCACCGACCTGCTGCGCCGTCGCGGTATGGTCGTCCTCATCAGCGATCTGCTCGCCCCCGTCGAGCACTTGCAGCGCCAGCTCGGCTACCTCGCCACCCAGGGCCACGAGGTCGCGTTGTTCCACGTCATGGATCGTGCCGAGATCGACTTCACCTTCACCGATGCCGCGCAGTTCGTCGATACCGAGGGCGGCGACACGCTTTTCATCCAGCCCGCCGCCGCTCGCCCTGGCTACTTGGCCAAACTGCAAGCCCACCTGCTAGCGGTAAGGCAGATGTGTGAAACCCACCGCGTGGACTATCGCTGGATGCCCACCGATGCCCCGCTGGACGGCGCGTTATTTGAATACCTATCGAGGAGGTCGGCTTAACCCATGACGTGGCTTTTCCCCTTCTTCCTCGCGGCAGGCGCAGCGATCATCGCGCCCATCCTGCTGCACCTGCGCCGCCAGCCACCACAGACGCGGGTGGACTTCTCGTCGCTGATGTTCCTCGCGGCCACGCCCATCGTCACCAGCACGCGCCGACGCTTCGAGCGCTGGCTCCTGCTGCTGCTGCGCTGCCTCGCGCTGCTGCTGCTCGCGGCCATGTTTGCCCGTCCCTTCATCGTATCGAAGGATGAAGTCGCCATTGCCCAGGGTCGCGCCATCATTGTCCTCGTGGATCGCAGCGGCTCCATGCAGCAGGGCAAACAGTGGGCCAGCGCCTGTGCCAAAGCGAGCGAGTGGATCGGAAAATTCACGCCCCAGGACTACCTCGCCGTGGGCACCGTAGATCGAGTGCTCACGCGTAGGCTCGACTTCGAGGAACTGGAAAAAAAGAGCAAGGCCGAGCGACAAGACCTCACCAGCACCGACCTTGAAGCCACCGGATGTAGCTACGATGCCACACACCTCGACGCCGCCCTGCGCGAAGCCGTCTCCTGGCTCGCCGAGGCCAACGTAGGCAGCGGCAAAGTCCCCGCCGAGAAGCGCATCATCCTCATCAGCGATCTCCAAGAAGGGGCGCACCTCGATGCCCTGCGTGGCTTTGCTTGGCCGGACGATGTTACATTAACCTGCGACCTCGTGAAGCCTGCTAACGTGGACAACCTTTCGATAAGCCTCGTCGCCGCCGAGGAAGATACCCCTTCCTCGACAGCCGCTGCTGCCACTCTCGCCAGCAAAGCAGCGCCGCCCACCAACCTACTACGCCTCCGCCTCGCCAACGCTCGCGATGCCAAGGCTGATGCCTTCGCGCTTCGCTGGAACCTAGAAGGCACAACTCCCATCGCCAGCGGCCAACTCCCCGCTGGAGCCACCCGCGTGCTGCGCCTGCCACTGCCAGCAAGTGCCACCACGCCTCCCGTTCTGGAACTCAGTGGCGATAGCTGGGACTTCGACAACCGCGTCTATATGGCCCCGCCACAGCCCCGCAAAGTCAGCGTCGTCTGCCTCACCTCGCGCGCGGAAACCACTGATGCTGCCACGCCACTTTTTTACCTCTCGCGAGCTTTGCAGCCTTCGCCGCACTTCCTGCCGACGCTCTCACCCCTGGGCACTGAGGCTAGCCAAACGGATGTTTTAAAGACTGCTCAATGGCTCGTCCTAACCGCCGACTACGCCAACACCAAAGGCCTCGCCGACGCCACCGCATGGATCGAGCAGGGTGGCCAAGCGCTGTGTTCGGTGGGCGAAAATTTCAACGCAACAAGCCTCACGCAACTCCTCGGCCACGACCTCAAACTTACCGAAGCCGAGGTGAAAAACTTTGCCCTGCTTGCCGATTTTAACGTTCAGCATCCCGTGCTGCGCCCCTTTCAGGACGCACGTCTGCGAGACTTCAGCAAGATCCATGTGTGGCACTATCGACGGCTAGCAAGCGCGGCTGAAAAGCTTATCCCCGGAGCCGAAGTCATCGCCCGCTTCGACAACGGCGATCCCGCCTGGCTGGCCATCCCCAGGGGCAAAGGCCGCATCGTCCTAATGCTGCATGGCTGGCATCCACGCGATAGCCAACTCGCGCTGTCGTCGCGCTTCGTGCCACTGCTCTACGGCCTGCTCGCCGAGGCAGGCATCGCCCTGGATGAGCCCGTGCAATTCGTCGTCGGCGATGTGCTCCCTGTGCCGAGCGAAGGCGAAGTCACCATCACCCCGCCAAAGGGTGACGTGCAGACGATCAAAACGCAGGAACCCCATCCACTGATGCTCGCCAAGCAGCCCGGCTTTTACAAGATCACCAGCGCTGGCACCCGACGAATCATCGCCGTGAATTTGCCCCCCGAGGAGAGCCGCATCACGCCGATGGATGTCGGCAAACTGACTGCCCTGGGCGTGAGGTTGCACACCGAATCCAGTGCTAATATAGCCCTCGTGACGCAGGACAAACAACGCCTCGCCAATGAAGTTTTGGAAGACCAGCAGCAGTACTGGCTCATCGCCTTGGCCTTGCTGCTCTGGGTGCTCGGCATCGAAACATGGCTGGCGGGTAGAAGACCGAGAACCGCGTAACAGATAAAGACTACTTCTTCGCACTGGCCTGCGATTTCGCGGCATCCACCTTCGGCCCAGCCATAGCGGCGGGATCGGGGATGCCATCCACGGTGGCATTGACCTTGGCTCCATCGGCAGGGAATGGGATGGGCGTGAGGCAGAGGATGTCTTTGCTCTTGGGGCCTTTAGGTAGATCGGCGGCGAGGATGACCGTTTTTTCATCGGCGGTAAGCGGCTCCACATTCATGCGCCGCAGCGTACGCGGCGAGTCGCTGGAGATGAGGATAATCTCATTGCCCGCACGCACGGCACTGCGTGGGATGATGAAGATATTCTGCAAGTCCTCGCCTGCGATCTCTGCCTCCACGAATTGGCCAATCTTCAAGGGTGGCGAGCCATCGGCATGTTTGCCAAAGGGATCATTCACTTGACCCACGGCCATGACCTGCCGCGTCTCGCTATCAATGGCGCTCTCGACGCGCACGATGCGACCTTCCCACCGCGCTTGTTTGCCATTCACTCTGGCCTTCAGCACGACCTTTGGCGAGGCCTCCGGGGGGGCTGTGCCAACAGCTCCACGATAGTGCTCGGGGAGCTGGAGAAACCTTGTTTCGCGCTCGGGCAGAGGCAGGCGAATCTCGACATAATCCACGGCAAAAATCCGCCCCAGCACGGTGCCCTGGCTGACGAGTTGGCCCACATCGACACCTTGCTCCAGCACTTGGCCCGCATAGGGCGCACGCACGACGGTGCGCTCCAGATCGCGTTTTGACTTCAACACCTGGGCCTGCGCAGAGGCCACATCGGCGCGAGCCTTGGCAAGCTGTGGCGTGCGCAAAACCAGAGCGCTGGGTTTGCCTTCGCGGCCCAGGGATGCCCAGTTTTCCAGGGCTTGCTCAGCCTTCGCCTGCTCCTCAGCCAGCATCGACTCGGCCTGGGCTTGGGTGGCTTGGGCGATGACCACTGCGGTCTCGTAGTCCACCGGGTCTAGCTTCATCAGCACCTCGTCCTTTTCAAAAAACCCACCGGGGCGAAACGAGGCACTGACTTCGATCACCTTCGCTGCAACCTCGGGTAGCAAAGTACTACGCGTGCGCGGCTGCACCGCCCCCTGCGAGCGCACCTGCACGGGAAAGGTGGTCGGCTTTAAAGTCATGCCCTCGACGCTGACCAAGGTCGGCGGCATTTCCTGCACCTTTGTCTCCGGCTGGTTGTAATACAGCCACAGCGCACCGCCCACGCATCCACTGAGGATGATGACGGGCAAGAGGAGGCGTAGGGTTTTGCTAAGCATGAGAACAAGTCGGTGAGGGAGCTAACGTGGCTCAAAGCCTTGGAGTTGCGAGCAATTTGGCTCAACTAAAGCACTGGCCTCACTTCTTCGCCCGCTGCTTGCGCTTATCGGCCTTCAGCTTCTCGCGGTAGTCCACCTTGGTCTGCGGCAGACGCCCATCTTCGCCCATACCCGCCTGTTTTTTCAACTCGCGGAGCTGATCGCGCAGCAGGGCTGCACGCTCGTATTCGAGCTTCTGCGCGGCTTCCACCATCTCCTGCTCCAGCTCGCGGATGACCTCCTGCACGGATACGTCGCGGCCTGTTTCATTGACTACGTTGCGCTGTCCTGGCTCGCTGTAGCCTATCGCGTGCAGGCTCTCCTGCACGGGGCGAACGACGGTGCGCGGGGTGATGCCGTGCTTGGTGTTATACGCGACCTGGATACTGCGACGGCGCTCGGAAATGCCAACGAGTGCGCTGATGCTATCGGTCATGATGTCGGCAAAAAGAACGGCCTCGCCACGCACATGGCGCGCGGCGCGGCCACAGGTCTGGATGAGCGAGGTCTGGCTGCGCAGGAAGCCTTCTTTGTCCGCATCGAGAATGCAGACGAGGCTGACCTCGGGCAAATCCAAGCCTTCGCGCAATAGATTGATGCCGATGAGGATGTCGCAATCCCCCGCGCGCAGCCCGCGCAGAATCTCCACGCGCTCGATGGCGTCGATGTCGCTGTGCAGGTAGCGCACGCGGAAGTTGAGGTTGCGCAGGTAATCCGCGAGGTCTTCGGCGGTGCGCTTGGTCAGAGTGGTAACGAGCACACGCTCGCCGCGCTCGATGCGTTGGCGGCAGAGTTCCATGGTCTCGTCGATCTGTCCCGTCAGCGGCTTGATGGTGATGACCGGATCAAGCAAGCCGGTGGGGCGGATGATTTGCTCGACGATGAGGGACTTGCCCTTGGTGGTGACATCGAATTTTTCCACGGGCTCGTCGGTGCCGGAGATGCGGACGAGGGCGGGTGTAGTAGATTGGGGATGGGGTAGGGTTGAGGGTAGTGATGCAGCCGTCCCATTCACCTCCGGCTTCTCGTTCTTGTGCGCGATGTAGCCCGTGTTGCCCACGAAGCTGTTCTCGAACTCAAACTTCGCGGGCGTGGCGCTGACGTAGAGCGCCTGGTCGATGTGCCGCATGAACTCGGCAAAGCGCAGCGGTCGGTTGTCCAGCGCGCTCGGCAGGCGGAAGCCATGCTCCACCAACACGGTTTTGCGCGATTTATCGCCCTCGTACATGCCGCCGATCTGCGGAATCGTGACGTGGCTCTCATCCACGATGAAAAGGAAGTCATCGGGGAAGAAGTCGAGCAGCGTCCCTGGCGTTGAGCCGGGCGGACGCGCCGTCATGTGGCGACTATAGTTCTCGATGCCTTGGCAGAAGCCCATCTCCTGCATCATCTCGATGTCATACTCGGTGCGCATTTGCAGGCGCTGCGCCTCCAGCAGCTTGCCCTCTTTTTGAAACCACGCGACGCGCTCCTGCATCTCCGCGCGGATGGCGATGATGGCTTTGCGCATCTTGTCCATCGGCGTGACGAACTGCTTCGCCGGGTACAGCATGTAGGCCTCCAGCGTGCCCGTGACGGTGCCCGTGAGCACGTCGATGACGCTGATGCGCTCGATCTCATCGCCGAAGAACTCCACGCGAATCGCCTCGCTGTCCATGTAGGCCGGCACCACCTCCACGACATCGCCGCGAGCGCGAAAGCGCCCACGCATGAGCTGGATGTCGTTGCGCTCGTAGAGCATGTCGATCATGCGCGTGAGGAAGGTCTCGCGTGACATCTGCGCGCCTACTTTGAGCGGCAGCATCATGCCTTCATAATCCTCGGGCGAACCCAGGCCATAGATGCACGATACGCTGGCGATCACGATCACATCGGGCCGCGTCAGCAGCGCGCCCATTGTCGAGAGGCGCAGGCGCTCGATCTCGTCATTCACCGCGCTGTCCTTTTCGATAAACGTGTCCGTGCGGGCGATGTAGGCCTCGGGCTGGTAGAAGTCGAAGTAGCTGACGAAGTACTCCACCGCGTTGTGCGGGAAGAAGTTCTTGAACTCCGAGTAGAGCTGCGCCGCGAGCGTCTTGTTGTGGCTCATGATCAGCGTCGGCTTGCCCGTCTGCGCGATCACATTGGCCATCGTGAACGTCTTCCCCGAGCCCGTGACACCGAGCAGCGTTTGATGCTTGTTGCCCGCCGCGACCGACTTCACCAGCTTGCCGATGGCTTGGGCCTGATCGCCCTGGGGAGAGTAGTCGCTGACGAGCTGGAAAAGAGACATGGGGGCTCGCATGATGGCGCTCGATGAGCGAGGATCAAGCCTCCCTCTACTTCAACATCATGGCCCTCAAGGCAATCATCCACAAAGCCAGCGTTCAGTTCTCCGATCTCGACCGCAACATTTACAGCGATCACAACCTCACCCTCGCGAGGCATCCCTCCGAGACCGACGAGCGAATGATGATCCGGCTGCTTGCCTATGCCCTGAACGCCCCCACCAACAACGACCTCGGCACACTGGAGTTCGGCAAGGACTTGTGGGATGTCGATGAGCCCTGCCTCTGGCAAAAGGATCTCACTGGCCTCATCGAGCACTGGATCGACATCGGCCAGCCCGACGAAAAGCGCCTCCTGCGCGCCTGTGGTCGGGCCAAGCGCGTCACGGTTTACAGCTTCAGTGGTGCAACCACGAGCTGGTGGGGCAGCGCCGCGAGCAAACTATCGCGAGCCAGCAATCTCACCGTCTGGCAAATCCCCGCCGAACAAAGCCAGCAGCTCGGTGCCCTTGCGCAGCGCTCCATGATTGTCCAGATAACACTGCAAGATGGTGCCTTGTGGGTCAGCGAGGGAACGCAGTCGGTGGAGATCACGCCGACGTGTTTGTTTGGTGATTTCTAGAGCAAAGCTCCACAAACCTTGGGAAAGATAGGCAGAGAGAGCCTCTGAGCTTCGCTAGTGGACTGCGTCTGGGGCTTTGAGGCTGTGGAGGGGAAAGTAAAAATATGGGCCTAACAACAGCGGCGCTAAAGCGCTGAGTTTTACCCACAAATATTTTGAGGTTTGCGACCGCTATCGGCTAACCAGCTTGCTGGCGTGTGGGGTCGAGAGGCTTCATTTTTACACTGAGCTTCGCCTTCGCTGCAGCGGTTTGGCGTGGGGCCGTTCGCGCCTGCAAGCAGGCTTGGGGCAAAGCGGTTGCAGTCCGGGGGCTTGCGCCCGTATGGCGCAGCGTGGCACGCCCATGAGCGAGATCGGCCCATCGCCGATGCTTACCTTCCATCGAGCGCCATTCGCGACGAAGAGGCTAGCTTGCCACGGAAGGTCTGTCGAGCCTTTCGCCAACTGTGGCAAATAGAGGGCTATTGAGATGTGTGCCAGAGTTCCCACATCACTGGACAGACACGAAGGGCACTTCATTAGCGATGGCTATCGTTTCAATAGCGAGGTCGGAACGGCTAAAACCTGGACTCCAACGTGGCCAACGGAAAGCCTTGGATCGAACGGCCCAGAAGCTTGCTCTGGGTGAGTTGGAGTTCAGGCTTTAGCCGCTCTGGGACGCTGTCTTTTGCCCGAAGTGACGCGAACCACTGGCTTATTTATGTGCCCTACTGAACAGACACACATGACCCAAACGGCATGTTGCGGACACCGCCACCGTTCGATTAGTCTCGCAGCCTTCACGCGCCCTATGAAAATTCTCTCATCCCCGGTACTTCTCGCCCTCACACTTTGCAGCCTGGGTCTCGCCACCGTCGCGCACGCGGCAGTGGTCACAGCCACCTACACCAGCGCCACGGATGTGCCGGTCACGGCGGCGGGCTATACGGCCAGCGGGAACACCGTGGACTTCACCCTGAGCTACGCCCCCGTCACGGGCACCGCCTTGACCGTGGTGAACAACACCAGCCGGAACATCATCAGCGGCACCTTCGGCAATCTGGCGCAGGGCCTGGCTGTGGCGCTGAAATAGCGGAGGACTAAGTTGTGCTCGCTAATCGCAGCTTATCCACGAAGTGATATGGCAATAAACAAAGCCTCTGCATGATCATTCCCCAGCCCTTTCAATACCAAGGCAGCAAGCGAGCTCTTGCGCCTTTGGTTTTGCAATATTTACCAATGAAATTTCGGCGGCTCGTGGAGCCTTTTGCGGGGTCTGGGGCGATGTCGCTGGCCTGTGCTGGGAGAGGGCGAGCAGGGCGGTATTGGGTCAATGATCTGAACAAGCCGCTGGCCGAGTTACTCAATCTCATGATCCACGGGCCAGAGGAATTGGCAGATGCTTATGCGGGCCTTTGGAAAGGCGATGCTGAGGATGCGCTGGAGCATTACTACTCGGTGCGCGAGCAGTTCAATCGGACGCAAGAACCCAGGCTCTTTCTCTACTTGCTAGCGCGGTGCATCAAGGGAGCCGTCAGATATAACAATGAGGGCTTGTTTAACCAAAGCCCCGACAAACGCCGCCTCGGCACGCAGCCAGCGACGATGCGGCAGAACATCATGGCCGTCTCCATGCTGCTACGCGGCAAGACCGTGGTGACTTCGCATGACTTTCGCGATGTGCTGGCGGCAGCCGAAACGGACGACGTGATTTATATGGATCCGCCCTACCAAGGAACATCGGGCGAGCGAGACTCGAGGTATCTTGCTGGGCTGTCGTTCGACGATTTTGTGGTGGCGTTGGATGGGCTGAACGAGCGCGGCTTACGCTACGCCATCAGCTACGATGGCCGCACTGGCGACAAGTCGTATGGCCAACCCTTGCCGAAGTATCTCCGGCTGACCCACATCGAACTGGAGGCCGGACGCTCATCGCAAGCAACATTGCTGGGGCGTGAAGAAGACACCGTGGAGGCACTCTACCTCTCGCCTGTGTTAGCGGCAGAGATTGGGGTAGTGCCACAGAAGGTAAGTCGTCGGTATGCACAGCAACCCGCGCTTTTCTGATTCATCACCATGCCAAAACAAGTCTATCCCGAAGAGTTTCTCGCGCTGTGCGCTTCTATAACAGCCAAGCGTCCAAGGACGGTGATTGAGCACATTCTTCAACACGGCCAAATCACCACCGAAGAACTGAAGAACACATACGGCTACAATCACCCGCCCCGCGCCGCGCGGGACGTGAAGGAGAATGGCATTCCCATTGAGCGAATTACGGTGACGGGTAGCGATGGCCGAAAAATTGCAGCGTATCGCTTTGGCGATCCTACCAAGGTAAAAGTTCGCCGATTTGATGGCCGCACGGGGCTATCAAAGCAGATCAAGGACGCACTCATCGCCAAGTATGGATGCCGCTGTTTCATCTATCTCGAAGAGATGCCAGAGCCAGCGCTGCAAATGGATCATCGAGTGCCCTTTGAGGTAGCGGGTGAGTCGGAAACCATGTCTCCAGAGGACTTCATGCTGCTCTGCGGATCAGCGAATCGTGCCAAAAATTGGTCGTGCGAGCATTGCGAAAACTGGAGCAACGCCAAGAGTCGCGAAGTCTGCCTGAGTTGCTACTGGGCCTCTCCCGAAAACCATACCCATGTCGCGATGCAACAACTCCGCCGCGTGGACTTGATTTGGCAAGGTGTGGAGACTGCTCAATACGAACAAATAAAAGCAGACGCTGCCGAAGCTGGACTGGCGATTCCTGAGTTTGTGAAGGACGTGCTTCGAAATGCACTCGTTGCTGGGTCTCGCGCAAACCTATGACGACATGGCCAAACTACTTTCATCCGCATCTGGCTGAGACAGAGAAGGCGACGGGCGCGGTGTTTTTCACGCGCAAGTGAGGAGAAGGATGTGCAGAAGCCGTTTGGCTCTCCACTTCATTCAGAAACAATGCCCCTACGTCGGAGAAGCGATAAGAAACTTGTCGCTCGGCTCGTCATTCGCCATTCAGTTTTCACTTCATGAACCTCACCGACCAAACCTGCGTCATCACTGGAGCCGCACGCGGCATCGGCTTTGCTATTGCTGAAGCCCTCGTCGCCAAGGGTGCCCGTGTCGTCCTCGCCGACATCGACGCGCCTGCGCTCGAGGACGCACTGGCAAAGTTGCCGCCAGACATGGCTTACCAAGTCGTCACCGACATCACACAAGGCGACTCCGTCGCCGCGCTTGCAGCCACCGCCGTGCAGACCTTTGGCCCCATCGCGGTGTGGATCAACAACGCTGGCCTCGCCCGGCATCGCTGGATACCTGACTACACCGAGAGCGAGATCGACCTCATGCTCGCGGTGAATTTAAAAGGCAGCATCCTCGGCTCACAGGCCGCGCTGCGCACGATGATCCCGCTGAAGCGCGGCCATATCATCAACATCATCTCCACCGCCAGCCTGCGCGGCATCCCCAGCGAGAGTGTGTACTGCGCGGCGAAGTGGGGTGTGCGTGGCTTCACCCAGGGCTTGCAGGAAGAGGCTGCGGCGCATCGCATCCGCGTCACCGCGCTGCTGCCCGGCGGCGTCGCCACCGACTTCTGGGCCGATGCCAGCGAGCGCCCAGCACCGCTGGAAAAATTCCTCACAGCAACCCAAGTCGCCGACGCCGTGGTGCGTGTGCTGGAGATGGATGACGCCTGCGTCATGCGCGAAGTCGTGCTGCGCAGCATCGACGACAGCGATTTCTCGGTGAAGCCTTAACTCCCCTACCCTCCCGCTGTGATCTGCACCACCTCGATCACATCGCCCTCGGCCACTGCCGTGGTGGCCTGCTGCCGGGGTAACAGCGCGCGCTTGTTGGTCTCTACGACCACGGGCCTGTCGCTAAGCCCGATGCTGGTCAACAAATCGCGAATCGTCGCCGGGCTGCTGAGTTCGTGAGCTTGGCCGTTGAGCGTAATTTTCATCATCATCATCGAGCAAAGAATTTAAGCGACACGCTTCGCCTTCGACCCTTCATCATTTCGGACGGCGGCTGTCGGATTGAGGCTTTCCAAAATAGCTGGATCCCAGTCCTTCCACACGGGGTCAAGCCCCTGCCCCGCGAGCATCGCCGCGATCTGCCCAGGCGTGCGCTCATCGGCGATGCCAAACTGCCCTTCCGCCTTCGCCGCCTCGTCGCGGCCTTCCACTTCCACCCGCCTGCCGCGCACGGTTTGATGCAAATCCTCGCTGCCCGCTCCGGTGTAGCCGCCGGGCTCGGTATGGCTGCCCGCGCTCATGATGGTGACGCCCAGCGGAGCCAGCGCATCACGCAGTGGCGCAGGCTCGCGCGTGCTCAGCACCACGCCCACCTCGGGGAAGGCGATGCGAAAGGCGCACAGCGTCTGCACCAGTGCCCAATCGTGGAACTCCGTCATCGGCTTGAACCCGCCCGCCGCAGGCCGCAGCCGAGGGAAGGCCACGGTGAACTGCGCCTTCCAGCAATGCTTGTATAAATGCTCCAAGTGCGCCGCCAATCGCAGCGCTTCCAGTCGCCAATCGCTCAGGCCAAACAACGCGCCAATGCCCATGCGACGGAAGCCGCCCGCATAGCCGCGCTCGGGGCACGCGAGCCGCCAATCGAAGTCGCGCTTCGGCCCCGCCGTGTGCATGTCGGCGTAGAGTTCACGGTCGTAAGTCTCCTGATAAACCACCAACCCCTCGCAGCCCGCTTCGACCATGCGTGCATACTCAGGCGTCTCCATCGGCCCGACTTCGATGCCGATGGTGGGCACCCATTGCCGCAGAGCGCGTATGCAGTCTTCCAGGTAGCCATCGCTGACGAACTTCGGGTGCTCGCCCGCCACCAGCAGGATATTGCGAAAGCCCAGCGCCGCGAGGTGCTGCGCCTCCTTCACCACTTGTTCAATGCCCAGCGTCACCCGCAGGATCGCCGCATTGTCGCGCGAGAAGCCGCAGTACTTGCAATTGTTGATGCACTCGTTCGACACGTACAGCGGGGCGAAAAGGCGCATCGTGCGGCCAAAATTGCGCCGCGTGATTTGCCGCGACTCCTGCGCCATCGCCTCCAGTTGTGCCGGAGCCTTGGGCTCCAGCATCGCAGCGAAGCGCTGCATGAGGGCAGACTTCCGCGTGGGTAGAGCATCGAGAATTTCGCTGAAGGCGGTATGCATGGGGCAGGATAAAAAGGGGCGCTGAGAGTGCAGGCGATGCTCAGGATTGCAACTGAGCCGTGACCATGGTGTAGAAATCGTCGCGTGGCTGAGCGAGGGCCACCACTGCTGCGTCAGGCAGCGGTGGGTCGTAGCCAGCCGCAGCAGATTTCTACACCAGGGTCACGGCTAAGATGCGGAGCGCAACGGATTTGTCACACGCGACATCATGCGCCATTACAACGGGAAAGCCACAGACTCCAACCACGCCTACCATGAGCAAAATTCTCCTCGTCGATGATGAAGAAGACATCCTCGACCTCATCGTCCTGCACCTCGAACGCGAGGGCCACGCCAGCTTCACCGCTAGCAACGGGCTGCAAGTCCTACCCCTCGCCATTGAGCACCAGCCCGAGTTGATCGTCCTCGATCTCATGCTCCCTGGGCTTGATGGCAAAGGCGTCTTCAAGGCTCTGCGAGCCGATCCCCGCACTCGCGACATCCCCGTGATCATGCTCACCGCACGCGCCCAGCAGCACGAGCGCATCGCTGGCTTGGAGCAAGGCGCGGACGATTATTTAACCAAGCCCTTCAGCCCTCGCGAACTCCTCCTGCGCATCCATGCGGTGCTGCGCCGAACGAAAAAAGTCACCAGCAATGCCGACATCACCAGCGGCTCCTTTCGCCTCGACCAAAAGCACATGATGCTCTTCATCGGCACGCAGCGCGTGGATCTCACCGCCATCGAGTTCAAGCTCATTTCCGCACTCATGGCCAACCCCGAGGCTGTGCATAGCCGCGCCGAACTGCTCGCCGCCGTCTGGGGCTACAGCGACGACACCAACACCCGCACCCTCGACACCCACATGAAACGCCTGCGCGAAAAGCTCGGCGAGCACCAGCGCCACGTCGAAACGGTGCGTGGCCTGGGGCATGTCTTTCGCACGCAACTCCCCGCCTAGCGCCAGCGGTTGACCTGGATAAAAGCGATCAGAAGGCCGCTACGTTCTGCGCGTGAATCGCCTCGCAGATCATCCGCAACGAAGCTTCGAGATTGCCATCGGCTGTTTTGAAAGCATCGGCGTCGATGGTTAATGGAGCGCCGAGCACCACGAGCGGTGCTCCGTATTGCGGGCACTGAATGGCTTGTTCGAGACTGAGGCCCCCGACGGCTTGGACAGGGATTTTCACCGCCTTTACGACCTCACGCAATTGATCCAGTGGGCTGGGCATACGCTTGCCAGCGGCAGCGAGGCCCCGGCGCTCGTCGTAGCCAATGTGATGGATGACGTAGTCGCAGCCGAGGTGTTCGAGCCACTTCGCCCCGTCGATCATGCTCTCGCAGACCATGTTGTCTCCCATGACTTTGCAGCCGAAGTCACGACCAGCTTTGACGACACATTTGATCGTCTCGGCATGAGCACGGGCCATGACGACGACGTGCGTGGCACCTGCTTTGGCCATCATTTCAGCTTCGAGATAGCCGCCGTCCATGGTCTTTAAATCAGCGACGATGGGCACATGAGGGAAGGCTTTGCGTAGGGCCCGCACGCCGTGCAGACCTTCAGCAAGGATGAGCGGGGTGCCTGCTTCCAGCCAGTCCACACCCGCACGCATGGCCAGCGCGGCAGTTTCGAGGGCTTCGTCGATGTTGGTGAGGTCGAGGGAAATTTGGACGATGGGTTTCATGGGATGACGATTTGATAGAGGGAGATTTGTTATCAGCGCAGCTCGCGCCTGCCTTGCAGGGCTTGGTATAGCGTGAGTTCATCCACATGATCCAAGCCGCCGCCAGCGGGCATTCCCTGGGCGAGTCTCGTGACGTGGATGCCGCAGGGACGCAGCAGATCGGCGATGTAGTTGGCCGTGGCTTCGCCTTCCACATCGGAGCTAAGCGCGAGGATAACTTCCGTGCTGTGCAGCTCGCCGATACGGCGCAGCAGCGACTCCAGGCGCAGGTCGCTGGCTGTCACGTTGTCGAGGGGAGAGAGCTTGCCACTGAGCACATGGTACATGCCGTTAAAGGCTCGCGAGCGCTCCAGTCGCAGCACGTCGGCGGCTTCCTCGACGACGCAGAGGAGGTGGCGATTGCGCTTCTCATTGGTGCAGAGCAGGCAGAGCGTTTCGCGCTGTAGGTAGAAGCCGCAGTCCTCGCACATGATGACTTCGGCCCCCAGCCCACCCAGGGCGGTGGCCAGGGGTATTACGCGCTCGCGACCTCGTGCCAGGAGCCAGAGAGCCAGCCGCTCGGCACTCCGCGGGCCGATGCCGGGCAGACTTTTCAACTGCACGATGAGGCGCTGAATAGGCGTGGGGTAGTCGAGCATCGGTGCAGCAGGCAGGTCGCTTGGAATGATGGAGGCCTACGACGATGACTTGGCGCTCTTCTTGGCTTTAGGCTTGGCTTCCTTCGCGACTTTGGTCGAGGCAGTTGTTTCCTTGGGCCGGGTCGCACTGCTCGTTTCTTCCACGATGACCTCATCGGCGATGACGGTGGTGGTGGTTTTGGCGAAGTCGGATTTCACCATGGCGACACCAGTGACGAGGGTTTTCAAAGGTGTAACCGTGCTTGTCGATCGGGCTGCGGGCGCACCGATAACGATAGGTTTCAGCGAGGATTTTTTGGCTGCGGGGGCTTCGAGCTGCTCCTGTGGCTCGACTTCATCGGACTCACCAGACTCGGACTCCGTGGGCTGCACTGGGGCCGTAGCACTATTCAGCAAAGTCTTTGCCAGAGCGATGAAGTAGCGCAGCGGCGCGTCCTCATGGTCGGGTAGCAAGGCTTGCTTCAGCTTTGCCGCCGCCTGAGTGGCTTGGCCTGCTCGCAGCAAATTGACGCCTTCCGTGAAGCGATCCCGCGAGATGTTTTCTTCCTCGCTCAGCCTGCCTTTCGCCGCCAGCCACTCATGCACGCCGACTTCGACATCGGGCAATGTGGCCGATGGCACGATGCCGATAGGACGCGCTTCGATGATGCTCATCACTCGCAGCAGCGTGCTCTCCGCAAGCAGCACGCGGCTGCCATAGACAGCGTTCAGACTGCTCAGCCGCCCACTCATCTCCACCGCTTCGCCGATGGCTCCGTAGCTCTGGAAGCCGCCATGCCCATAGAGCCCGCACATGACCTTGCCCGAGGCGATGCCGATGCCGAAGTGCGCCTCGCACATCCACCGGGTGCGCACTTCGTGGGCCAGCTTGGTGAGCATGGGGCGCAGTTCAGCGACGGCGAGGCAGGCTTGCTGGGCGTGATCCTGGCTAGCGACGGGAAAGCCAAACAAAGCGACCACGCCATGCGCACTGCATCGCTCAATATAGGCACCGTGGCCGATGAGGAATTCGCTGATGGTCTTCATCACCGAGGCGCTCAGCATTGCCATCGGATCGGGACGGACGGACTGGCTGATGGTGCCTGCGTTGACCAATTTAAAGGTCAGTGCCGTGATCTCGCGCTGGCCCGAGAGCCGAGTCGGCTCGCGCTTCTCGATGAGCTGTGCGAAGGGCTCCTCGGCGAGGCGATCCACAAAGAAACAGCGAAACTCATGCACCAAGCGCCCCCGCACCGAACTGCCTACAACCAAAGCCGTCGCCCCCGCAAGCACGATGGCGAGGATGCCGCTGAAAGGCTCGAATAACATGCCTTGGAAGGCCATGACCAAGACAAGCGTGAGGCTGAGATAAATCGCCCCGACCATGAAGGCGAGCCGCAGCAAGTGTTGCCGCAGTTCCAGGCAAACCCAGGCCGTAAAGAATGCCATCACGGTGTGGTAGCAGAACTGCAAAGGCACTGAATGCAGCAGCCCGGCAGGCAGCAGCAAGTGCGCCTGCAAGGCCCGTTCCAAAGGAAGCGAAAGCGCCGCAAAAGCTCCGAAATGATTGAGAACCAGGATGAGCGCACACACCGAGGTGCCGATGAAGAGGGCTGATGTTTGGCGAGAGGTCATGGGGGAAATAGAAAGGGCAGACAATGAGACAAGGCGGCGTGGTGACAAGAGAACAATAGCTGTGGCCTTTACATTTGACCGCTATCACGGCTTGCCCCTTGTCCCTAGCTTTCCATTCTTCGCGCCGCGTGAACTCTGTGACCCCCTCCCTGCTCGATGAACTGCAAGCCCTGCTCGGCCCCGAGCGCGTGCTTGTTTCCAAAGAAGACCTCGTGCCCTACGCCTTCGATGGCACCGCTGCGCTAAAACATCTGCCTGGAGCGGTCGTCTTCCCCCACACCACAGCCGAGGTCGCGAGCTGCGTGCGACTTGCCCGTGCCGCCAGCGTGCCCATCGTCACACGCGGCTCCGGCACGGGGCTCAGCGGCGGCAGTGTGCCGCTCGCGGGAGCGCTGGTGCTGTGCTTGGTAAAGATGGATCGCATCCTCGAAATCGACGCGGCCAATCTCGTCCTACGCGCCCAGCCCGGTGTCATCACGAAGGATATCGACGACGCCGTCGCGCCACTCGGTTTGTTTTACCCACCCGACCCCGGCTCGATGAAAATCAGCACCATCGGTGGCAATGTCGCCGAGAACGCTGGCGGCCTGCGCGGGCTGAAGTATGGCGTCACGCGCAACTACATCATGGGCATGGAAGTCGTGCTGCCCGATGCCAGCATCGTGCGCCTCGGCAACAAGTGTGTGAAGGATGTCGCGGGCTACTCGATGAAGGACATGTTCATCGGCAGCGAAGGCACACTCGGCATCACCACCGAGGTGCTCATCCGCCTGCTGCCACGCCCCCGCGCTCGCAAAACCATGCTCGCGCTCTACGACAGCATGGAGGCCGCTGCGGAGACCATCTCGGCCATCATCGCCGCACGCATCATTCCTTGTACACTGGAATTTCTCGACCGCATGACCGTGCGCTGCGTGGAGGACTTCGCCCGCATTGGCTTGCCCACCGAGGTCGAGGCACTCGTGCTCATGGAAACCGATGGGCACCCTGTGGTCGTCGAGGAAGAGGCCGCGCAAATGATGGCGCTAGCCAAGCAACACGGGGCCCGCGAAGTCAAAGTAGCCGCCGACGAAGCCGAAGGCGCAAGGCTCGCAGCCGCAAGGCGCAGCGCCTTCTCCGCCCTCGCCAGAATCAAGCCCACCACCATCCTCGAAGACGTCACCGTGCCGCGCAGCGAGTTGGCCACGATGGTCGCCTTCATCAATGCCACGGCGAAAAAGTACAGCCTCATGATCGGCACCTTCGGCCACATGGGTGATGGCAACTTGCACCCCACCTTCCTCACCAACGAGAAGGATCACGAAGAGATGCACCGCGTGGAGCAAGCCCTAGAAGAGATCGTCGATGAAACGATAAGACTCGGCGGCACAATCACCGGCGAGCACGGCGTGGGGCTGGCGAAGAAGGCTTTTTTGCATCGTCAGCTGGGCGACGCCAGCTACGAATTACTGAAGACCGTGAAGCGAGCGCTCGATCCGCAGGGGCTGCTGAATCCCGGCAAGATGTTCGATGTATGAGCCGCATCGATCATCCCTCCCCATTCATAACTCATCATTCATCATTTTCCCCCTGTGCCTTCCCTCCTCAAAGCCCTCGACTACTCCGTGCTCCAGCAGTGCATGCACTGCGGCATGTGCCTGCCGACATGCCCCACGTACATGGAGACCAAGCGCGAGCGCAACAGCCCGCGTGGTCGTATCGCCCTCATGCGCAGCATCGCCGACGGCGAAATCCCCGTGAGCCGCGAGTTCGCCGATGAGATGTATTACTGCCTCGGCTGCCTCGCCTGTGAAACGGCCTGCCCGGCGAATGTGCAGTACGCCGACCTCTTCGAGACCGCCCGCGCCGAAGTCGAGCGCAGCGGAGCCGCAGGCGGCGGCGAGCGCACGCTGTGGCGTTGGCTGGCGCTGGAGGTCGTCTTCATGCGGCCACGTTTGCTGCGATTCATTGGCTCCATTTTGCGGATGTACCAGCAGAGTGGCATCGAGTCGCTGGTGCGAGGCAGTGGCTTGTTAAATCTCATGCCAGCGGGCTTGCGTAGGCTGGAGCCACAGACGCCGCGCATCGCCGCCGCCTTCAGCGATGACCTCATCGACGCCATCGAGACCCCCACGACCCAGCCGACCAAATATCGCGTTGCCCTGCTCACTGGCTGCATCCAGGATATCTCCTTCTCCAACATCAATCGCGACACCGCCGACGTGCTCCTCGCCAACGGCTGCGAAGTCATCACCCCACGCGCCCAGCACTGCTGTGGCTCGTTGCACGCGCACAACGGCGCGGTTGATCTCGCCCGCGACCTCGCCCGGCAACAGCTTGACGCCTTCGATGTCGCGTCGCTCGATGCCATCATCACCAACGCGGGCGGTTGCGGCTCGCACTTGAAAAAGTATGCCCACTTGCTCCACGACGATCCTCTGTATGCCGCACGCGCCAAGGCTTGGGACGCCAAGGTGAAGGACATCCACGAGTGGCTTGCCTTCATCGGGCTGCGCAAACCCACAGCCAGTTGCGGCATCGACAGCGTCACCTACCACGAGAGCTGCCACCTCTGCCACGGGCAAAAAGTTGTCGCCCAACCACGCTCTATTCTCGCCGCCATCCCTGGTTTAAAAGTCACTGAGCTGCCCGAGAGCAACTGGTGCTGCGGCAGCGCTGGCATTTACAACATCACCCAGCCCGAGCAGTCCGCAAAGCTCCTGCAACGTAAGCTCGACAACCTCGCAAAGACTGGCGTGGCCACCGTCGCAACCTCAAATCCTGGTTGCCACTTACAGCTTCAGAATGGCATCGCCGCCAGCGTCGGCCACACCTGCCAAACCGTGACGCAGCCCGTGACGCTGCTGGCAGCAGCGTACCGGGCAGAGCGTAGCCCTGGGCTCTAGGCCCAGACATCCTAGCCATGCTTCAGCAATTGCTCGGCGACTTTCATGCCATCCACAGCGGCTGAGATGATGCCACCAGCATAGCCAGCGCCTTCACCTGCGGGGTAGAAACTGCGCACCGAGAGGCTCTCGCAAGTCACAGGGTCGCGGGGAATGCGCAGGGGTGAGGAACTGCGTGTTTCGACGCCCGTCATCACGGCATCATCCATAGCGAAGCCTGGGATGACGCGCTCGACGCGACGTACGGCTTCGGTGAGGGTGGCAGTGACGTAGTCGGGGAGGAGAGGGCGCAGGTCAGTCCATTGGACGCCCGGCTCGTAAGTGGCTTTGACACTTCCTGGCCCCGTGGAGGCGACGCCGCGCATGAAGTCACCGAGCTTTTGAGCAGGAGCTTTGTAATCTGAGCCAGCAGCGACAAAGGCGCGTTGCTCGATTTTGCGCTGAAACTCAATGCCAGCAAGTGGCCCATCGCCGTCGTAGTCAGCTTCGTTGATCTCGACCATGAAGCCGCTGTTGGCATTGGATTCAGCACGAGCGTAGCTGCTCATGCCATTGGTGACGACACCGCCAGCTTCCGAAGAGGCCGCAACGACTAGCCCGCCGGGGCACATGCAGAAGCTGTAGGCTGAACGCCCAGAGTCACAATGAGCGACGAATTTATACGGAGCGGCTCCAAGCTTGGGATGCCCAGCGAAACGGCCATACTGAGAGCGATCCACCACGGTCTGCGGGTGCTCGATACGCACGCCGACAGAGAGCGCTTTGCGTTCCATTTCCACGCCGTTTTTGTGCAGCATGGCAAAGGTCTCGCGAGCACTATGCCCGACAGCAAAGATGAACGCACTGCCAGCGATTTCTTCACCGTTACTGAGCACAATGGCCTTCATCTGCCCACCTTCGATGACAACGTTGTCCACGCGGCTATCGAAACGCACCTCGCCGCCGAGGGCGATGATTTCCTCGCGAATGGTGCGCACCACCTTGATCAGGCGATCTGTACCGATGTGGGGGCGACTCTTGATAAGGATGTCTTCGGGCGCACCAGCTTTGACCAATTCATTGAGAAGCCAAGGGATGCGATTCTCGCGGTCGCGGATCTGGGTGTAGAGCTTGCCATCGGAGAAAGTCCCTGCGCCTCCCTCGCCAAACATGACGTTGGACTCGCCATTGAATTCTAAGCCACGACGCCAGAAGCCCGTCACATCGCGCGCACGATCACCCGCAGCTTTGCCGCGTTCCAACAAGATGGGACGCCTGCCGTGGCGAGCGAGCATGAGCCCACAAATGAGTCCGCATGGGCCAGTGCCGATAATGATGGGGCGCTCGGAAGTGGGCTTGCTGGCCGGTTTCACGGCCGCCAACTCGATGTAGGTGTGATCTGGCGCGGGAATAATGCGCTGGTTGCCCTGGTGCCTGTGGAGCACGCCAGGTTCATCGCGGACTTCGACCTTGACGGTGAAACTGAACTCAACATTCCCACGGCGTGCATCGATGGCTCTTTGCTCCACGATGACGCTCAGGATGTGATCCAAAGGTACCCGCAACTCACGCGCGATGGCGGTCTTTAGACTGGCATCGTCGTGGTCGAGAGATAGACGTAACTGATTGATTTGCAGCATTTTACGAGGATTCAGGTTGCACAGGCATAACGCGAACGCAAGTCCTCAACCGTCACCAATTTTAGCTTTTTATCAAAACACCAAAAAGCGACCATGAAAGCATGGTCGCCTTTTTGTCCGAACCCCAAGGAGGGAGTCGCACTACAGGCCTTAGGTCTTATTTGACAGAGCCAGTCATAATGGTGGGCGAGGCGCTGAAGGTACCGCTTGGGGAGCCCTTTGCCGGCGGCCCCGCCCTGACGATCCCGACTTCGTTGGGCAGACCACTGTGGAAGTGATTGCCGAGCAGAAGGTCAATTTCGCGAATAGGCACCTTCGTGCCAGAGTGGCTCACATCGAAGACAATGGGGGAGGCCTCAGGGGCGCTGGCTTTGAAATAGCTCACAGCAAGCTGATGCCCCTCTGGAATGACTACCTTGCCTGCCATTGGGGCTTCGCTGGGGTGACTATTCATGGCAACGACAGCGGCAATCATGAGCGTCGCCGTCGCGGTTGCAAGGCTCCACTGGGGCGTGGACCAATGCTGGATGTAGGTGATGAGACGCTCCCAGGCGAGACTTAGAGCCGACTGATGAAGCAACTCCGCACGCTGACGCTCATGCAACTTGATGAGAAGGTCATCGACGAACCCTTCAGGCGGCATTTCGTAACGCTTCAGGCCGATCAGCTTTTGTATGTCTTCGTGGTCGTTCATGGGTCTCTAAGCTAGTAGGTGGTGTAACTCAGGGTATCGTTGAATAATTAGAGCGGGAAGTGAGCCAAAGCTATTTACTGCGGAAGTCTTCGAGGTAGTTCTGGAGTTGCCGGTGTGCGTAAAAAAGTCGGGAACGAACAGTGCCTTCCGACACGCCTGTAATTTTGCTTATCTCCGCGTGTTGCAAGCCCTGTATATCATACATGGTCACCACAGCGCGGTGATCCTCTGACAGCTTCATCATGGCCATGTTCAAGCGAGTTTGAAGTTCATGTAAATTCACCTCTCTGAGCGGGCTCGCTCCAGTCGTCACTTTGATGAAGTCGGGGTCATTAAGAATGCCTGAATCCACATCATCCATGCTCACCTTAATGTGTCGGCCACGCTTTTTCAGGTAGTTCAGCGTCATGTTCACCGAGATCGAATAGATCCAGGTATAAAAGGACGACTTGCCCATGAATCGCTTGATCGACCGATACGCTTTGGAGAAAATATCCTGAAGTAGATCTGACGTATCATCTCGGTTCGAGGTCATGTTGTACACGAGGCCATAGAGCTTGGGCGTGTACTTCCTCACGAGGTCATCGAAGGCCTTGGTGTCACCTTCTTGGGCACGTTCCACCAGGATGCGATCCTCTTCACTGCTGCTTGTTTGCACCTTTTCGTTCATTCGCCTTGGGTTGGTGCGCTTGCTATTGTGCGCAGTTCATGTTCGTGGGAAGCAAAGCATTGCTTGCCTAGCGGGCGCAAGTCTTTCTTCTGTCTTATCGCAGTATCACCTGGAACCAAGGCTAGAGGTGGTGCGCACCGCCACATGATCGACGCCCGGAAGGATGCGTTTGCGCAGTTCCACACTGGCCGAATGGGCACCAAATTCCGTGACGAGCACTTCCGCCATTTCTGCCGCCAGTGTCTCAATGAGCTGCCGGGGGCGTGAGGCCGCGAGTGCACGCATGCGCTTGGCCACAGCATCATAGTCAATGGTCATCGCTATGTCGTCCCGCATGGTTGCGAAGTCGCGGCTAGGCCGCAGCGAAATATCGGCCTGAAGCACTTGCTGCGTGACTCGTTCTGCCTCTGGCACGCCCACGTTCACAGGCAAATCAATACCTCGGATGATGATTTCGTCGTTACAGTACTGCATAATTTACCTCGAGCGGTGGCGTTGATAGATGGCGACGCGGCGAAATCAACCCAAAGCGATTCTTTACCCAGCCAAGGCCACAGGTCATACTGACGGCAAAACTGCATCCATGCCCGCCACACCTTTATCACGTTCTTTAAATCGAACGATCCTCTCCAAAGCCTTGCTTGCAGCGTTATGTCTTCTTGCTGCCAGCCTAGGTTGTTATGGCTGGCTGGCCCTTGGGCTTAAAATTCAACGGGTGCCAGATACTAGCGCGTCGGCCCTGGCAAAACCAACACCCTAGCTCTCAGCCCCTCCAATAAGAAAACACTAGCTGGAACATCGAATCTTTTTATCCTCAGCACCACCCATGGAACCACCTTACGACATCCTTGATGTCCAATATGCTCTTGAACAGACCCACGTCATCCACGAGCCAGACCGCCGTATTGACACCTTCGGCAGCACCCAATTCGAGTTCGAGATCGTCAGCGAACTCATGGACAGCGTCGATACCGTGCGCGTCCGCCATGGCAAAATCGAAGCCATGAAGCCCGTGCTCTTCCGCCCCGATGGCTTCAGCAATTATGACTTTGAAGGCTTCGGCCCCAACGCGGAAGCCTTCGGCGACTGGCTGCGCGAAAATGCCAAAAATCTCGCCGTCTTGAAGTACGGCTTCAAGTTCACCAAGAATGATGTCAGCGAACACATCGTACACGAGCCCATGGATCAAGTCTGTGGCAAGCTCCTCGAAGATATCCGTATCTCCGGCAATCCCATGCGCGCCATCATTCAAGGGGTCGATGATACCTGGGAGATCAGCTTGTTAAAATTCACCGTGGACATGATTGAGAAATCCCAAGGCATCAACGTCTTCGACTACAAGCGTCGCGGCATGTTATAATCCCGCCTCTACACGTCAGCGATCTTTCAACTACCACCGATGGCACGCACGCAGATCAAATTACTTCTCTTCCTCATCACGATGGGCCTTGCCGCAGGCTGCGCCGCAGCCGCATGGTTCATCTACACCAACTACCTTTCCGACCACTTCGTCTCCACCGAAACAAAAGCCGCAGGCAAAAGCACCGAAGCCCCCCGCCCCCCGCCCGATCCTGGCATCCGCCGTTTCGATGCCGCCATAGAGTCCATCCGCACGGGCAAGGTTCCCGAGGGCCGCGACGCCCTCTACAAACTGCTTTTTCAATTTCCCAACTCACCCACCTGCGTCGAGGCCAAGCGCATCATCGGTGAAATCAATATGGACGCCTTATACGCCTTCGATCAGTCCGGCGGAAAGAAGGACTACATCGTACAGCCGCGCGACTCCTTACTCGCCATCGCTGGCAAAAACAAAACCACTGTTGAAGCCATCACACGGCTCAATGGATTGAACTCCATCAACCTTCGCCTCGGAGACCATCTGTTTCTCATCCCAACCAATTTTGAAGTCGTCATTGATGTCTCTTCGCTCAAATTAGAGTTGCGTAACGAGGGTAAATTTTTCAAAGAATACACCATCGAAGACCTCAAACTCCCGCCCAACACCCGCGTGCCCTCCACCATGGAAGTTGCCAACAAATCCGCCATCTTTGATAATAAATCCGCCATCCCTTGGTCGGCAGACTTCGCCGCCGCCGACAAGCGCATCGTCCTCAATAAAGTAGGCCTCGTCACCGCCGAAAACCCCAACCCCAAAGTCACCAACGTCGTTGGCCTCCTCATCCGCTCACTGCCCCGCGCCACAGAAGTCATCGACACCCCGCCGCCACCCAAGGCCAAAGCCACTGCTAAAAAAGCGCGTAACAATGACGACGACGCGCCCAAAGAACTCGAAGACACAGCCCCCGTCGCCCAGACAGGCCTCTTTATGAAGCGCGACGATATGGAGGAAATCTACCTCATGCTACGCCGCACTACTCGCTTTGAGATCAAGCCCTAGCCCACATCCATCACCCCTTTCGCAACTCCCGATGAAGAACGCCCCAGAATTTGAAAAGCCCCTCCTCAAGCTCCGTGATGACCTAGAGGACTTGCAGCGCAAACACGCAGCCAAGCCAAACGACAAACTCGCCCTGCAAATCGCCACCATGGAGGCTGACCTCACCAAAATGCAGCGCGATATATACGCCAACCTCACCCCCTGGCAGCGTGTCCAAATCGCCCGCAACATCCAGCGCCCCTTCATGCTGGACTACGTCAAGCACTGCTGCGACGACTTCACCGAGCTGCACGGCGACCGCCATTTCGGCGATGACAACGCCATGCCCGCTGGCTTCGCCACCTGGGGTGGTAGAAAAGTCGTCGTCATCGGCCACCAAAAAGGCCGCGACACCAAAGAAAACCTCCTGCGCAACTTCGGCAGCGCCCATCCCGAAGGTTACCGCAAAGCCCTGCGCATGATGCGTCTCGCCGAGAAATTTCGCCTCCCCATCATCTCCATGATCGACACTCCGGGAGCCTTCCCTGGCATCGGAGCTGAAGAACGCAACATCGCCGAAGCCATCGCCTTCAATCTCCGCGAAATGATGCTGATCAAGACCCCCATCGTCGCCATCGTCATCGGCGAAGGCGGCTCCGGCGGTGCCCTCGGCATTGGCATCGCCGACCGCGTGCTGCTCATGGAGAACAGCTACTACTCCGTCATCTCCCCCGAAGGCTGCGCCGCTATTCTTTGGAAAAGCCGCGAGCACGCCGCCGAAGCCGCAGCCGCCTTAAAAGTAAGCGCTCAAGATTTGAAAGGCCTCGGCATCATCGATGGCATCGTCCCCGAACCCATCGGCGGAGCCCATCAAAACCACGCCGAAGCCGCAGCCAACCTCAAACTTGCCGTCCTCGACTGCTTCGCCGAGCTAGACCGTCTCAGCCCCCCACAACTCCTCGACCAGCGCTACGCCAAGTTCCGTGCGTTTGGCGAGTTCACAGAATAGCAAATCCTCGTCGTAGCTGCCTTCGTGAGAAGGCGGATTTCACACTCTGCAAATTCGTCTCCTCGTCATGAAAACCCTCGCGCTCATCGCCCTCGCCCTCCTCATCGCTCTCCCGCTCATCGCCGCCGATTGGCCGCAATTCCGAGGCCCGCAGCGCAATGGTATCTCCGCCGAGACACCTCTCACCGACTGGCCCAGCGACGGCCCTAAAGTTCTCTGGAAAGCCAGCCTCGGCCTAGGCTTCTCCTCCTTCGTCATCGCCGACGGACGCCTCTTCACCATGGGCCATCCCGAGGATGAAAAGGACTGCGTCTATGCCTTCGACGCAACCACCGGCAAACCCCTCTGGGAACACCGCTACGACGCCGAACTCGGCGATAAATACTACCCCGGCGGCACTACTGGCACCCCTACCATCGACGGCAACAAAGTTTACACCCTCAGCCGCTGGGGCGATCTCTTCTGCTTTGATGCCGCCACAGGCAAGATTGCCTGGCAAAAAAACATCGCCACCGAGACCAGCGCCCGCATCCCCGACTGGGGCTTCACGGGTGCCCCACTCATCCACGGCGATCTCCTCATTTTAAACGTCGGCTCAGGCGGCACTGCTCTCGACAAAGCCACAGGCAACATCCGCTGGAAATCCGCCAACGACCTCGCCGCAGGCTACTCCACCCCCCTGCCCTACCCCCAAGACGGCCAGCCCCTCATCGCCCTCACCAACGAAAAAGCCTACATCGGCATCGACCCCACCACTGGCCAGCAGCGCTGGTCATTGCCCTGGGGTACCCGTTACGGCGTCAATGCCGCCGACCCCGTCATCAGCGGCAAACAACTCTTCATCTCCTCGGGCTACGGCAAGGGTTGCGCCCTCATCGAGCCGAGTAATGGCGAGCCCACGCAGATTTGGACTAACCGCGAGCTGCGCAGCCAAATGAACGCCGCTATTTTGCACGAAGGCCACCTCTACGGCAGCGACGGCGATGAAAGCTCAAAAGCCTCTTTGAAGTGCCTCGACATCACCACCGGAAAAGTCCTCTGGCAGCAGCCCAGCCTTGGCTTCAGCAGCCTCACCCTCGCCGACGGATACCTCATCGTCCTCACTCAAAAAGGCGAGCTAAGCATCGCCAAAGCCAGCCCCACCGACCACACCCCCATCTCCACCGCCCAGATATTAGGTGGCAAAAGCTGGACTGCTCCCGTCCTCGCCAACGGCCTCCTCTACGCCCGCAACGGCGCAGGCGACATGGTCTGCCTCGACCTACGCCCCGCGAAAAAATAAGTGTGAGACTCTAGCCCCTTGGCGATGCCTTCTCTCTATCCCCGACTCCGCGCTTGGCAGGCATCGCCTACGCTCGCCCATGTTGTGCCGCTGATGCTCTTCATCGTGCTCAGCGAAGTGGCGCGTTTCGTGAAGATCGAGAACTCAGCGATGCCTTGGTATCGCTGTGCGCCGGAGCACTGGGTTTATCCGATTCAGTGTTTGATTGTAGGCGCGGTGCTTTGGTTTTTTCGCAAGCACTACGGCCTAGCTCCCTGGCGTGGATTGGGCTGGGCGATGAGCCTCGCCGCCTTGGGCATTACCGTGTGGGTGGTGCCTGCGTGGCTGTATGAGCAGTGGCTACCCACGGTGCAGGATAAGCCCGCGTGGTGGGCATGGTTCGGCATCGTCGAGCGGCGCGAGGGCTTTGACCCGACACTCTTTGCCGCTGGCTCGGCAAGCTACTGGGCGACGACGCTGCTGCGATTTGTGCGCCTAGTTTTGATTGTGCCGTTGATGGAGGAAATCTTCTGGCGTGGCTTCTTGATGCGCTACGTGCAGGCGGGTGGGCTGCCGTTTTGGCGTGTGCCCTTTGGCCAGCATTCCTGGCTAGCGTTTGGCATCGTCACGACAGCATTCATGCTCATTCACAATCCGCCCGACTACCTCGGCGCAGTGGTCTTCGGTAGTCTCATGTACGGGCTCGCGGTCAAAACGAAGAGCCTCGGCGCTTGCGTTGTCATGCACGCCGTGGCGAATTTTTTACTGGGCCTATACGTTCTGCGCACAGGCCAGTGGGGCTTTTGGTGAAGTAACGAGCAGCACGTTATTTGATCGTCGGCACATCCAGCAGTGAGGGCAGGCCGGGGATGCCTTTGGGCTCGCTTGCGCTCGCAGGCGCAGTGCTTTTCACATCGGCACCTTTGAGATAGCGCAGCAGATCACCATCGCTGGTGAGGATCAGCGTGGTGTCGGGCGTCATGCTCTTTTTCAGCGTGTCCATGGCCTTGGTGAACTCGAATAACTGCGCCGCCTCGGGTGTGGAGTTGTAGGCGCGGGCGTAGATTTCCAGAGCCTTGGCGTCGGCGGCACCTTCGATCTCCTGCACCTTTTTATAGGCTTCGGATTCGATCTCCTTCAACTCGCGCTCGCGGTTGCCTTCGATCTTGGCGGCTTCGCCTGCGCCTTCACTGCGGAAGCGCTCGGCGATTTGCTCGCGCTCGCTGATCATGCGGGCGTGGATGGAGTCGGCGACTTGGATGTTGTAGTTTACTCGCTTGGTGCGCAGATCCAGCAGCTCAATGCCGAAGGCGGCGACCTTGGGCTGGGCGTTGGCGAGGATCTCGGCTTCCAGCTTCTGCCGCCCAATTGAAATGGGGGGCATGATGCCGAGGCGGGCATCAGCGATGCTGATTTTGGCGGCAACCCCGGTCGCGGATGTCCCGGTCGCGGAGGCTTGCTGATCGGCCTTGCGATCCTTGTCGCTACGCACCATCTCGATGAAGTCGTGGCGAGCGACGATGACGCGAGTCTCGCTGCCGAGGATGTCATTGAGCCTGGAGTCGGCAGTGCGCTCGTCGCGCAACTGCTTGAAGAAGGTCAGCGGATCCTTGATGCGCCAGCGGGCGAAGTTATCGACGACGATGTTCTTCTTATCCTTGGTCTGCATCTCAGCAGCGGGGCCATCCCATTCCAGGACGATGCGGGGGAAGGTGGTGACGGTCTGGATGAACGGCGTCTTGAAATGCAGGCCTGGGGTGGTAATGGGATCGCCGATGGGCTTACCAAACTGGGTGACTATGGCCTGCTCGCGTTGATCAATAGTGTAGCAGGATGCATTCACCAGGAGCGCGAGTGCGATAAAAATAAGGGCGCTGAGTGAGGAGAGGAGGGCTTTCATCGGGCGGTGCGGAAATTGGTTTGAGTCTGTGGCTGGACGGTTGCGGCAGCAGCCGCAGCGCGTGTACTTTGCTGTTTGAGCTGGAGCATGGGCAGGAGCTGTGGGGCCTTGTCATCCAGGATGATTTTGCCAGGCAGTGTGGGGAGTATCTCGGCCATGGTTTCAAAGTAGAGACGCTTGCGGGTCACTTCGGGTGCCTTGAGGTATTCCTTGAGCACGGCAGTGAATCGGGAGGCATCGCCTTCGGCTTCGTTGACGCGTTTCAACGCATAGCCCTCGGCGGTGCTCACCTTTTTCTCGGCCTCGCCGCGTGCGCTGGGGATGATGCGGTTGTACTCACCATTGGCAGCATTGATGGCTGTTTCTTTGCCCTGCTGCGCTTTGTTGACCTCGTCGAAACTCGCGATGACGGCAGGCGGTGGTTTGACGTTACCGAGCTGAATTTGGTTGATGCGCAGGCCGAGGTTGAGGTTGGAAACAATACCCTCCAAGCGGGTGAGCGCCGTGCTCTCGATTTCTTGGCGACCGACGGTGAGGACTTCATCGACAGTGCGGTCACCGACGACTTCGCGCATGACGCTTTCGGAGAGGTCGCGCAGGGTAGCCTCGGGCTCGCTGAACTCGAAGAGGAACTGCTTCTCGTCGCTGATGTGGTACTGCACGACCCACTCGACCATGACGGAATTTAGGTCGCCTGTGACCATGCTTTTTTCCTTCTCCTGTTCCTGGTAATCGGAGGACTGGTAGGGGTTGGTGGCACGAGCTGTATTGGTGCCAAATTCAAGCTTCAGCGTGCGTGAAACGGCCAGGACGGTTTTGGTGTCGATGCCAAAGGGCAGCTTAAAATGCAGGCCGGGTGTCTGTGTCTGCGAGTAGGCTCCGAAGCGTTGGACAACAGCAACTGAGTCGGCTGGCACCTGATAAAAGCTGGTGAGGATGCCGAAGAGCAGGATCATCGCGATGAACGCGACGAGTATCATTCCGGGGTTGATGTCGATCTTGATCGGCGGTGGAGAGTTGATGAAATCGCTAGCCATAATGGCCGTGACGATGGCGTCTTGGCGTTCGTTAGCAATATACAATCCTGGTCATCAGGCCTTGCCATTTTCACCACCACCATTACCCCCGCTCGCCATCCCATGAAATTTAACACGCCACTCCGCTGGCTACGGCACCTGTGTCTCGCTGCGCTGCTTCTCATCGGCCTCTTGTATTGGGCCAGCCGCACGCCATCGCTTGCCTTGCCAGCGGGCATTGGCAAAGAAACACAGCATCTCACCCTCGCAGGGTATTCCGTTGCAGTGACACTGTATTACCCGGCCAATCGCGAGGCCGCGCCCCTCGTCGTGGTGGCGCATGGCTTCACTCGCAGCAAGCGCTACATGGCGGGCTGGGGCATCGCACTTGCACGCCAGGGCTTCATCGCAGCCGTCCCCACCCAGCCCACCCTGATGAACCATAAACTGAATGCCCAAGCGCTGGCTGAACTGCTCCATCATCTGCGTGATCCAAAGGCTCAACTCGAGGTCAAGCCCAATGGCCAAGCTGCGTTCTTGGGTTTCTCCATGGGCGGTCTCACTACTTTGCTAGCAGCTGAGAAAACACCTGTCGATGCCTGGGTTGGCCTTGATCCCGTGGACATGAATGGCACGGGCCAAATAGCCGCCAAGCAACTGCGCATCCCCTGCGCGGTGCTTCGTGCCGAACCCTCAGCCTCAAATATGCAGGGCAATGCACGGGCCATTTTTGAGCAACTCGCGGGCAAAAAAATCACCCTGAAAGTGCGCGAGGCCACGCATCTCGATCCTGAATCACCCTCGGATTATTTGGGACAATGGGTCTGTGGGTTCGTCGATGCCGAGCGCCACGCCATCTTCGAGAAGTATATCGTCGCTTTTTTGAAGGCAACACTCCTGTCGGACACTGAAGCCCAGCGCTTATTGGACGCGGCAGCGCATGACGCGGCACTCACCGAAGTCGTCAGCAGCCAGCCTTTTTTGCAAGGCGAGGCGGGCGCTAAACTGGAATAACCCCAGCAAGTCCCCCGTGCATCGCAGTTGCCACGCCGCAATCTCTCGCTAAGTCCGAGGCTCATTATGAACGCAAAACCACTGGAAGGAAAAGTCGCCCTCGTCTTCGGAGTCGCCAACAAGCGCAGCATCGCCTGGGCCATCGCCCAAGCTTGGGCCGAAGCAGGTGCCACCCTCATCTTTAACTACCAAGGCGAACGCCTGAAGGACAACGTCGAAGAACTCGCCGCTACCTTCGGTGCCGACACGCCGCTCTTCCCCTGCGATGTATCCAAGGATGAAGAAGTGGACGCCTTTTTCGACAAAGTCGCCGCCATCGCCCCGCGCGTGGACTTGCTGCTGCACAGCATCGCCTTTGCGCCAAAAGAAGCTCTCGAAGGCGACTTCCTCAACACCACCCGCGAGGCCTACCTGACCGCGCACAACATCAGCGCCTACAGCCTCGTCCACCTCGCCCGCAAGGCCGCGCCCATGATGACCAACGGTGGCAGCATCGTCGCCATGAGCTACTACGGTGCCGAGAAAGTCATCCCCCACTACAACGTCATGGGCGTCGCCAAGGCCAGCCTCGAAGCCAGCACGCGCTACCTCGCCAGTGACCTGGGGAAAAAGAAAATCCGCGTCAACTGCATCAGCGCTGGCCCCGTCAACACGCTCGCCGCGCGCGGCATCGCAGGCTTCGGAGCCATGCTGAAGCACTATGACGAGCACGCGCCGCTAGGCCGTTCCTGCTCCCCTTCCGAGCTGGGCTCCACAGGTGTCTTCCTCGCCAGCGATGGCGCAGGAGCCATCACGGGCCAAGTACTCTACGTCGATGGCGGCTACCAGATCATGGGGATGTAAGCGGAAACTCGCGTCCCAAAAATTCTGAAGCCGACAACCGAGCGAAGAGAAAAACCAAAGCCGCTCAGTGCCGTCTGAGCGGCTTTACTTTTGCCATGACGCATCTCCCAGCCTCATAGTCTCCCCATCTCATCGTCTTTACCTCACCCATGCCTCCAGTCCTCATCGCCGGCCAAGGCCTCGCAGGCACCGCCATCGCCTGGCATCTGTGGGATCGTGGCATTCCCTTCGTCATCGTGGATCGCGATGAACCCCTCACCAGCAGTAAAATTGCCGCTGGGCTCATCACGCCCATCACCGGGATGCGTTGGTCGCTGAGCCCGGACTTCGATGCACTGCTGCGCGAGGCCATAGGCTTTTATCGACAACGCCAGCGACTGCTCGGCCAGCGTTTCCTATTCACTCGGCCCAACGTCAGGCTCTTCACTCAAGATAAACACATTGCCCTGTGGCAGCGGCGCACCAGCGAGCCGCAGATACAGCCCTACATCCACAGCCATCCCAGCGAGCCGCTCGTCTCCCCTGCCCTCTTTGCCAACGACCTCGGCGGCGCGCAAATCCGCCACGCAGGCTATCTCGACACCGCCACCTACCTCGCCGCCAGTCGCGCCTTTTTCCAGCAACACGGCTGCTGGCAGCAGGGCGAAATCGAAGTCCAGGACATCGCCTTGTACCGCGACCACATCGACTGGCGCGGCATCACCTTCAGCCACCTCATCCACTGCACAGGCTGGCAGGCGATGCACAGCCCGTGGTTTGACTGGGTGCCCTTTCAACCCGCGCGTGGCACCATCCTCACCATCGCTGCCGACGTGCAGCACGAGCGCCGCATCATCAACCACGGCCTATGGATCGTGCCGCGCAACGATGGCACCCTACGCGCTGGTTCCAGCTATGAGCTTCGGTTCAAAGACCCACACACCGCTGATCCCAGCGCCCTCGCCGCACTCATGACCAAGCTCCAGCAGGCCCTGCGCGTGCCTTTCACGCTCTTAGAAACCCAGACCGCCGTGCGCCCTTGCGTCATGGGCCAACACACCCTCATCGGCACACATCCGGCGCATCCTCGACTCGCTTTTTTCAACGGCTTAGGCTCCAAAGGTACCCTCCGTGCGCCCCACTATGCCAGGCGCTTGATCGAGCATTTAGCGACTGGCACAGCCATCCCCAACGACATGGATGTGCAGCGCAACTTCGCCTGATACACGCCATGCCTGACGCTGAGACACCGCTAATGACGACGCTACCGCTCGCAAGAAAACCACCCCGCCCCACGTCATCATGCTATGCCCATGCCACCCCTCGCCCTCACCTCTCGCCGCCAGTTGCTCAGCAGCGCGAGCATGGGTTTGTCGGGCGTCGCGCTGTCGCATCTACTGGCTAGCGAGGGCACTCGCGGCGTGCATTTTCCGGCGAAGGCAAAACGCGTCATCTGGCTGTTCATGCACGGCGGGCCGAGCAGTGTCGATCTCTTCGATCCGAAGCCCGAACTGGTGCGGCGGGCGGGGCAGTCGATACCGGACAGCGTAGGCAAGTTCGACACGCGGCGGAAGGTCGCGACGAACCCGCTGATGCCGCCGATTTATCCCATCCGTCCGCGCGGGCAGAGCGGCATCGCAATGAGTGATCTGCTGCCAAATATGGCGGCACTCGCCGATGAACTTTGCGTCATCCGTAGCTGCCATGGCGACAGCGTGAACCACCCGCAGAGCGTTTACCAGATGAACACGGGCTCCATCCAAATGGGCAAGCCGAGCATGGGCGCTTGGGTGTCGTATGGCCTCGGTACCGAGAACGCGAACATGCCTGCCTTCGTGGTGCTGCCCGATCCCGGCGGCGGATTAAAAGGTGGGCCGCCGGCGTGGGGTAGTGGTTATCTTCCTGCCACCTATCAGGGCAGCACGATGCGTGCGGGCGCGGTGCCGATCCTCGACCTGAAACCCGCCTCGGGCATGTCTTTGCAGCGTCAGCGCCGCACGCTCGATTTCGTGCAGCAGCTCAATGAAGCGCACGCAGCGCAGCGCGAACTGGACACACAACTCACCGCGCGCATCGCGGCCTACGAGCTGGCCTTTCGGATGCAAGCCGCTGCGCCCGAGGTGATGAGCCTCGCGAGCGAGACCGAGGCGACGAAGCATCTCTATGGCATCGACGATCCGGTGACGGAGGAGTTTGGCACACGCTGCCTGTTGGCGCGGCGCATGATCGAGAGTGGTGTGCGCTTTGTTCAGCTCTACTCGGGCGACACCAACGGCTGGGATGCGCATGAGAATGTGATGACCAACCACACCGCTTACTGCGCACGTACCGACAAGCCAGTTGCAGGTCTTCTGCATGACCTAAAAATGCGCGGCCTGCTCGATGATACGCTCGTCATCTGGGGCGGTGAATTTGGCCGGATGCCGATGAGCGAGAAAGGCAAAGGCCGCGACCACAACCCGCACGGCTACACGACGATCCTCGCTGGTGCGGGTGTGCGGCGTGGCCATGTGCATGGCGCGACGGATGATTTCGGCCTGCGTGCCGAGCAAGATAAAGTGCATGTCCGCGACCTGCACGCGACGGTTTTACATCTGCTCGGCATCGACCACGAGCGGCTCACTTTCCGAGTCAATGGGCTCGATCAACGCCTCACCGGCGTGGGCTCGCAGGGCAACGTGGTGCGAGGAGTCTTGGCATGAAATGCTGCGCTTTGGTTGATGGTATTGGGTTGATGGTTGATGGCCTGCGGGCTGGGGTTTGCCTTGCTTTTGCGGTCATCACTGTCGTTGAAGCCAAGCCTATCCACGCATCCAGCGATCCTGTTAAAGACGAGCCCGCGATCACTGCGGAAGAACGCGATCACTGGGCCTTCAAGCCGCTGCAACGGCCTGCCATCCCCGCAGTAAAAAATGCCAAAGTGGTGCGCAACGACATCGACCGCCTCGTGCAGGCAAAGCTCGAAGCGAAGGGCAAAAGCCTGCCTGCCCAAGCCTCGGCAGTGACGCTGATGCGTCGTGTAACACTCGATCTCACCGGGCTACCACCGAGCCTATCCGAGGTGCAAGCCTTCGCCGCAGCGCCCACGGATGCGGCTTATGAAGCCTATGTGGATCGGCTGCTCGCCAGCGAACGCTACGGTGAAAAATGGGCGCAGCACTGGCTGGATCTAGCACGCTTCGCCGATAGCGATGGTTATGAGTATGACCAGGAACGCAAGCACGCGTGGAGGTATCGCGACTGGGTCATCGGTGCGCTGAATGCCGACATGCACTTCGATCAGTTCGTGCGCTTGCAGATCGCGGGCGACGAGGTTTCGCGCAGCGATGCTGTCGCCACAGGCTTCGTTTTTGCTGGGCCAGACATGCCTGACGTGAACAACCAAAACGAGCGCCGCAACGTGCTGCTCAACGACATCACCAGCACCTTCGGCTCGGCCTTCCTGGGCCTCACCATCGGCTGTGCGCAGTGCCATGACCACCCGCATGATCCGATCAGTCAGGCAGACTTTTATCGGCTGCGTGCCTGCTTCGACAACCTCTCGGAACTGAAGGATAAGAAGCAACTTACGCCTGCTGTCACCGAGGTTGGAAAAGTGGTGCCCGTGAGTTATGTGCATGTGCGCGGCGACTTCACACGGCCAGGGCCCGTGGTCAGCGCGGCCTTCCCACGCATCACTAATCCTTCCGGCGAAACACTGCATCCACAGCCTGCCGCAGAGTCCTCGGGCCAGCGCACCGCCCTCGCGCAGTGGCTTACCCAGCCGACCAACGCGCTCTTCCTCCGCAGCATCGCCAACCGCCTGTGGCAGCATCATTTTGGCCAACCACTGGCGGGCAATCCCAATGACCTGGGGCGTGGTAGCGATGCACCCGAGCAGCCCGAGCTGATCGACTACCTAGCCATCGAATTGCCCGCGCAAAAGTGGAGCCTGAAAGCGATGCACAAGCAGATCGTGATGAGCGCCACCTTCCGCCAAGACGCACAGAATGAGCTGCCGCAGGGCACACAAGAAAAGCTGACGAGCTACCCAAGGCATCGCCTCACCGGCGAAGAATTGCGCGACACGATGCTCACCATTGCGGGCAGGCTAAACTTGAAAGCAGGTGGCGAAGGCGTGTATCCAGTGCTGCCGCCCGAGGTCACGGCCAACCTGCTGAAGGCGCAGCAAAAAGTCGTTGTCCAGACGACCGAGCAGGATCGCCGCAGCATCTATCTCTTCGCCCGGCGCAATCTGCGCTACCCGCTCTTTGAGCTGTTCGACCGCCCCGATGCGCAGATGAGCTGTGGTCGTCGTAACGAGGCCAACACCGCCACGCAGGCGCTGATGCTGTTTAACTCCGACTTCAGCCTCGGCATCGCGAAAGCACTCGCCAGCGATGCAACGAAGGCCAGCAGCGATGCCGGAGACATCATCACCGCTGCCACCCAGCGCTGCTACTCGCGAGCACCTACCCAGCAGGAACTCACCCTCGGCAAAGCCTTTCTCGAAGGCCAGGCAAAGCTCACCGACTCGCTGCTCGATGCCGTGACGGACTACTGCCTCGCGCTGCTGAATGCGAGCGCGCTGCTTTATGTGGACTGAGTCCGAGCGCCACCAAGTGGTAATGCTCAGCCCTTGGTCATGAACTCATCAAGATTAAACATCGTACGTGCGGCGAGCGTCCAGGCGGCGGCTTCCACGGCGGTTGCGTCCTTCACTCCCGACACCTCGGCAGCTACCAGCTCGCCCTGTTGCAATCGTGTGCGCTGGCCTGCGACGAAGCTCTGCATCAAGCGCAGTTCATCGGCGTCGGGCGTGCGCGCGAGCACGCGCTGATACAGCTCGCGTGTCTTTGCGGCATCGTCGCCAGGGATTGCTGCGAGCTTGCTGCCGAGGGCTTGGGCGGCTTCGATGAAAAGGATGTCGTTGAGTGTGGTCAGTGCTTGCAGCGGAGTGTTGGAAGTCTCGCGCTTCACCAGACAGGCTTCGCCGGTAGGCCCATCGAAGGTGGTGGACATGGCGAAGGGGGCTGTCCTCTTGGCGAAGGTGTAGAGGCTGCGGCGGTAGCGATCTGGTCCCACGCTAGGCGTCCATTTGAAGGCTCCATAGGCGACCTCGGTGACGCTATCGGGCTGCGGCGGGAAGACGCTTTTGCCACCCAGGTTTGGGTTCAAAAGACCGGAGGCGACCAGCAGGCTGTCGCGGATGACTTCGGCATCAAGGCGGATGCGGGGGAAGCGGGCGAGCAGCTCTACGGGGGCTTGAGCATTGCCTTCGGATGCCTGCCGGTAGGTCTCACTCATCACCATCAGCTTGTGCATCGCCTTCATCGACCAGCCGCGCTTGATGAACTCGGTGGCCAGCCAGTCGAGCAGTTCAGGGTGCGTGGGGGCATCGCCTTGGTAGCCGTAGTCTTCGACAGTCTTGACGATGCCGCGTCCGAACAGCGTCGCCCACTGGCGGTTCATCACCACGCGCGGTGTCAGCGGATTCTCGGGCGAGACAAGCCAGCGCGCGAGGCCGAGACGGTTGCGCGGCTGATCCTTGGGGAAGGGATGCAGCATGGAGAGCGTGATGGGCTGCACCTCTTCCTTGGGCTGGGTGAACTCGCCGCGATGCTGCCGGTGGGTGATGCGTGGGTTGTCCGCCGGGCGCTCGCGCATGACGAGCGTGGTGGTGGTGGGCAAAGGCTTGCGCAGGTCGAGGATGGGTTGGGCTTCCTTAGCAAACGATGGAGAGGTGAGCACAAACTGAGTGAAGAGTGTCTGCCGTTGCTCCGCACTGAGCAAGGCATCAGGAAGCGTGAGCAGGGCCGCTGTCGAAGCCTCCATGTCCATCGCCTTCGCAGGTCGTGTGTCGGTGGTGGCGGACAAACGAAAGTACCCGAGCGGGCAGGCATAGTGTCTGCCGAACTGCATTGTCACGCGCAACTCGCTGGCTTTGATCGGGTGCTCAAAAACGAACACGGCCTCGTCGCGTTCGCCGTAGTGGGCGGCGCAGCTCCAGCCTGTCTGCGCATCGCCATCGGTGGCGAGCATCGCACTGACATCGTTTTTGCCGAAGTTGTTTTTCGCATAACTCTCGCTGGCCTTGGCGATCTTCACAGGCTGGCCGTCAACGGTGACGCGGATCTCGCCCATGAAGAAGTCGCCCAGCGGCCCTTCGTAGTAGCACATGCCGGGGCCGTGCGCGGGCAGGCTGGGGTGAGGCAGAGCCTCCAGTCGCAGCGCGGTGAGGGGTTGCTGCGCGTCGGTTTTGCACACGATGTTGTAGGTGTCGTTTTTCGTGATGTCGCCCGAGCCTAGCACGCTGCCATCGGGCTGAACGGTGAGCAGGGGCATGTTCGATGTGGCCTTCACCGGCACCATGGTCTGCCATTTCACTGCGATGACTCTCTGCTCATCGAGCCACTTGGCAAAGTCCGGCGCGGCTGTCTGCTGGTGCTTGGCGAGCAGGGCGGCGAGCGCCTGGTCGGCATGGTGTTGCCGGTCGCTTGCCGTGTTTTTATCCGTGGCAGAGGGAATGTCGTAGAGCGGCTCATCGGCGTTGTTGAGGAAGGCCATCAAGCCGTAGTACTCGGTGTGGGTGATTGGATCGTACTTGTGCGTGTGGCACTGGCAGCACTGCATGGTGAGGCCGAGCCAGGTCGCGCTGGTGGTGGCCACACGGTCCACCATCGCGGCGAAGCGGTACTCCAGCGGGTCGATGCCGCCTTCTTCATTGAGCATGGTGTTGCGATTGAATCCGGTGGCGATGATCTGCGCTGGCGTGGCCTTCGGCAGCATGTCGCCAGCGAGCTGCTCGATGGTGAATTCATCGAAGGGCATGTCAGCGTTGAGCGCTTCAATCACCCAGTCGCGATAGGGCCAGATGCTGCGCGCGCGATCCTTTTCATAGCCATTGGTGTCGGCGTAGCGAGCGAGATCGAGCCAGCGGCGAGCCCAGCGCTCGCCGTAGTGGGGCGAGCGCAGCAGTGTATCGACATAGCGCTCGTAGGCATCGGCGCGGTCGTCTTTGACGAAGGCGGCGAGCACCTCGGGCGTGGGTGGCAGCCCGGTCAAATCAAGCGCGACGCGGCGGGCGAGTGTGGTGCGATCGGCCTGCGGCGACTGGTGCAGCCCATGCTTGGGCAACTCGGCAAGGATGAAGCTGTCGATGGGGTTGGCGATGCGCGCTGTCGTGTCTGTGATCTTCGGCACAGGCGGCGACACGGGCTTCACATAGGCCCAGTGCGGGGTGTAGATCGCGCCCTCGGCGACCCAGCGGCGCAGGGTTGCACGCTGCTCATCGGAGAGAGGTTTCTTCGTTGCAGGCGGCGGCATGAGTTCATCTTCATCATGGCTGAAAATGCGTCCAATAAGCTCACTCGTATCGGGTTTACCCGGCACGATGGCGATGCTGTCGGACTTCGTAGGCTTCAGTGCCTGCTCGCGAATATCCAGCCGCAGCCCGGCTTTGCGCGCCGTGTCGTCCGGCCCGTGGCACTGGTAGCAGTGCTGCGAAAGGATGGGCCGCACGTCGCGCTGAAAGTCGAGCGGCGGCACAGCAGCGTGAGCGAGGCATGGCAGCGCGAGAGCAGCAAGAATAGAAAGGAGAAAACGCATGGACATGGGAGGAAGCCGACATGCCGTGAACGCTCCTGGCGTGCGATAGCTATCGCAGTGCGAGAGCAAGGAAATCTGCCTTGGGCAGATCGCGCGGCCCAGCAGCCACACGGAAGTGATCCTGTGGGCCTATCGCCGCAAAAAGTGCCTTCAGTTTCTCTGGCGCAGCCTGGGTGAGGAGCATGTAGCTCTGCGCACCGTCACTCCAGCTCGCGACGTGCCAGTCGTCTCTCTGGGTGAACTGTGGCTGGTGCTGTGGCGGTGGATTACGCAGGCTGGCGGCATTCATCACCACGAGATGAACTTCGTGTTCATCGTCGATCTCGAAGCATATGACGGATGCTGGCTTGCCAGCCACATGGATGACTTTGCAGGCAAGGTGGCCGAGCTTGAGCAAGCCTGAGGGGAGATTCTGCGGCATGGGCGCATGGGCCTGAGCCAGCGCCGCTTTGAGTTCTTCAGCGTCCTCTGAGGCGAGATCCACGGGTAGGTCGCCCGAGTTGACTTGGATGACTTGAGCCATGGCTTCGGTCTGCCAGTTGTAGTCTTCGGGTTGCATGAACCATGCAACGAACCCGGTGATAGCGATGGCAGCAGCCATGGCCATCCAAGCGGCTGGCTTGGCATAAAGGGGGCGACGGCTTTGCGCGGCGGCAGCGTTCATCGCTTGCAGTAGGCCAGCACCGGGATGGACGGCGACGGGCATTGTTTCCAGCGCAGCAGCCACGGACTCATCAAAGGCGGCGCGGTGTGCGAGCCACTGCCCCAGCTCTGCGTTTTCAGCCGCCAAAGCACGGGCCTCGGGCGATGCGTCCTGGGGGCGCAACGTGCAAGCATCAAGCAGAGCTTTGGCTTCTTCGGGGTTCATGAGTTCAGGTTCGCAATGCCTCCTATCTGCAACAATAGCGCACGCAAGGCATCCTTTGCACGCGACAGCCGGGACATGACCGTGCCGATGGGCAAGGACAGGGTCTCGGCGATTTCGCGATACGATAATTCACGCAAATAAAAAAGCACAAGCGGCGAGCGGTAGTGCTCATCAAGCTGATCGAGCGCTTGTTGGAGCGTTGCAGAGTCCACGCGCGGTTGCTCGTGGGCTTCATCAACCGCGCCATGCTGGTCGGCTTCAAACTCGACATGCTCGAAGCGCTGCTCGCGCCGGGCGATGCCGAGCCACTCGCGATAGAGCGTGGTGTAGAGCCAGGTTTTTGCCCGATCCACCTCGCGCAGGGTGTGGCCTTTGCGCGCCCATTGCAGAAAGGTCTGCTGCACCAAATCCTCGGCCAGCCCCTCGCGTCGGCAGAGACTCTGCGCAAAGCGGTGAAGCCCTACGTAGTGGTCGGAGATAAGTTGCTGGAAATTCGGCGCGGCAGCCATTGAGCGGCTAGCAAACGAAGGGGTTGCAGAGCGGTCAACGTTTATCTCAAACGGCAGAGGAATAGCGAAGGCGAGCATCGGCGGAGTACCTCCCAGGGCCAAAGGTGAAGATGATAACGGCGGTGAGCAAAAAGAGAAAAGGCGGCGCGGTGACGAAGGCATCGCTGTCCTCCCAGATGCCAGTGACGGTTTCCAGATGAGCGGTGAGGTAGGCCACGACCATCGTAGTCATGAGCGGCACGGAGACGAGGCGAGAGCAAAGCCCTATAAGCAGCAACAGCCCGCCGAAGCACTCGGTGCTGCCTGCCATGATGGCATTGAGTTTGGGCAATGGGATATTGAGTTCCGTGAAGAACGCCGTGGTCTTTTCCACGTTCATCAGCTTGCCTTTGCCCGTGACGAAGAACTGCCAACCCCAATAAAGGCGCATGGCCAGGAGCAGCGGATCGGGCAGATACGAGGCGATCTTGTCGGCAGTGGTGTTGGCGAGTGTCCAGAGGGTTTTCATGGTTTCGATGTGGAATGTTTGAGGTTCGTTGCGGTGTTCACCCTGCTTTGCAGAACCATTCCAGCGCGGCCCATTCCTGGAACCATTCGCGGATTTTTATGGCCCAGTCCTGGGCGGGGTCAGCGGTTGCCAGCGCGTGATCCAGAGCGGTGCCGAGAGGCTCGCCTGCTTGCAGCGCGGTGAGTGCCAGGAAGGCTTCGCGAGGCAGTCGCTTGAAGTAAACCTCGGTCTCGCAACGATGCACGGCGAGGTATATCTTGCCGCGCTTGGGCATAGCGATGCGCTTGAAGGCAGCACGCTTGGGTGCGTGGTCGAGGGCATTGCTTGTCTCGCTTCTCATGCCGCTGTCCTGCTTGCGCACGGCCATGAAGTAAGTGTCCACGGCGTGGTTCACTTCGATGAGCGAGAGGTAAGGCTGAAGGCCGAGGCGCAGCAGTGTGGCATCGCCACCGAGCAGTGATTCAAGCGCGAGCGGCTTCTTTTTGGCTTCGTCAAAAGCGAGCACCTGTGCCCACTCGAAGCGCACGATGTCGATGGCGGCGGCAAGTTTTGGGCCTGCATAAGCAGGCTCCTCAGCGATGAAGGGTGCGAGGCGCTGGCCGAGGTTGCGCAGCGTCCAAGAGGCGCTGGGATATTTGGCAAGGTAGGCTTGGCAGAGAGCCGAGAAGCGTCGCTGGCCAAGAAGCGCACGGAGGCCGGGATAGTCGTCGTAGAGGCAATCCAGAACGCGATACCAGTACTGGCGGTTGTAGATTTCCAGCCGCTCGAAGGCGGTGAGCCGGTCGTTGGGCTTGATGAATTCGCTGACCACATCGCTGGTGCTGCGCGTGGCATTCCAGCACGGCTGCATGTCGTCCGTGCGGGTGAGCGGGCGGAACAGCGCGGCAGCCATGACGCGTTGCAGTTGTTTCAAGTCCGCGACGCTGCGGATGCTGGACGGGCACAGGCTGGCAGCCTGCTTCACATTAGCCGTGCGCGGTGGTGTGCTCATGGAGGAAGTGGTTGGCTTTTAGGGCTTCATTATGCACCTCGTCGAAGCTGGGGATGCGGTCATCCCACTCCAGCAGCGTAGCGGTGCGACCACCGAGGTGAATGGCCTCGGCGTAGAGCGCCCACACGGGGTCGATGGGGGCGTGGTCATGGGTGTCGAGCGTGTACTTTTCATAGCGCGAGTGGCCGGCGATATGAATCTGGCCGATGCGGTGGTGCGGCACGCCGCGCACGTAGTCGAGCGGGTCGAAGCCGTGGTTCTGCGACGACACATAGATGTTGTTCACGTCGAGCAGCATCCCGCAGTCAGCACGCTCCACGACCTCGCTGAGGAACTCCCACTCGGTCATATCGCTCTGGTGGAATTCGGCGTAGCTGCTCACATTCTCCACGCAGATCGGCACCTCCAGGAAGTCCTGAGCCTGCTTCACTTTCTGTGCCGTGTGCTTCGCCACGGCCATCGTGTAGGGCATGGGCAGCAGGTCGTGAGTGAAGCGGCCATCGACGCTGCCCCAGCAAAGATGATCGGAGAGCCAGGGCGTCTTGGTGCGCTTTATCAGGCGCTTGATCTTCTTTAAATGATCGCGATCGAGCGGATCCGCACTGCCGAGATACATCGACACGCCATGCTGCACGACACGGTACTGCTCCAGGATTTGATCGAGGATTTCAAGAGGTCTGCCGCCATGGACCATGAAGTTTTCCGAGATGATCTCGAACCAATCCACCACGGGCTTCTTCTCCAAGATATGCCGGTAGTGTGGCACACGCAGCCCAATGCCGACGCCATAGTCGGTGAAGTTGTTGAAAGCGTTGGCAGGCACGGGAAGAGAGTGATGAAGTAAAAATACAGAGGGGATCACTGGCAGTCGCGCGATAGGTCGCGCGACTGCTAGCGATGAACGACGCGGACTATTTCTTCGGCATAGTGTTGCAGCCGCCTTTGCCTTTGCAGGTGTTCTTGCCTTTGCAGCCCATGTCGCCAGTCTTGCAGCCACCTTCACCCTTACAGGCGTTGTGTCCTTTGCAGGCGTGCTGGCCCTTGTCGGCCATGGCGGTGATGGCGGTGCCGGCATTGGTTGGTGCCTTAGTGCTAGCGGCGAAGGCCACAGTGGTTCCGGAGAGGATGCCAGCGATTGCTGCGCCTGCGATGATGCTCTTGGTGCTCATGATGATGTGTTTATCTGATGGTTGTCGTTGTGTTTTTGAAAATGACCGTGGTCGCTATCGCGGCTGGTCGAGGGTTAGAGCGCGGCTGAGTTTGGATATTCCCAAATCCCATCCATTATTTCGCGACACCTCTGGAATGAGCCTGCGATGAGGATTCCAGCGACAGCGACCATTCGCAGGCATAAAAAAAGGCGCTCACCACTGGTGGGTGAACGCCTTTTTTATAACGAGGTTGTTATGAGCTAGTATGACCTATTTCTCAACCCAGCGCACGGCTTCCATGAGCAGTTCGCGAGCGGAGGCGAGGCCGAGCTTCTGGCGGATGTTGGCCTTGTGGGCGTCCACGGTTTTGGCGCTGAGAGCGAGCTTCTCGGCCATCTCGTGGGAATCGAAGCCACGGCCCACCATCTCGAAGACTTCGAGCTGACGGTCGCTGAGCAAGCGTCCTGGTTCGCCGCGCGAGCCAGTGCGAGGACCGCCACCGGAGACGATGCTGCCGATGAGGTTGGCGCTGAAACAGAAGGAACCACCAGCGATCTGCTGGAGACCCTGAACGACGCGGAGGCCGCCTTCGCTCTTCATCAGGTAGCCCATGGCACCCGCGCGCAGGCAGCGCTCGGCATAGACGTTCTCATCGTGCATGGAGTACACGAGCACCTGCATGGTCGGGTGGGTGGCGCGAATCTTCTTGATCATCTCGACGCCACTGCGGTCTTTCAACGTGATGTCGAGGACGACGATGTCAGGCTTGAGCTTGGCGATCTGTGTGGTGGCGATGGTCGCATCTTCCGAGCTGCCGATGACGGACATATCCTCCTGGGCATCAAGTATCTTCTTTAAGCCTTCGATTACGATTGGATGGTCGTCGAGTATGTAGATTTTGTGTTTCATGGTGTAGTGTTGGTTCCTGAGAACGGAATTAGGACAGTTCTACCCGCCTAGTGGGAAATGTGCAAGGAAAACGAATCGACAAAGTGGCACCCCCCATTTGACCCTTTTTGATTAGGAGTTGGCCACCAATGAGGTTCGCCCGGTACTGCATGACTCGGACGCCAATACCTTCTGCTTTCAGTGCTTTGTGCTGATTGAAGCCGATGCCGTCATTTTGGACTTCAAGCAGACAGGAATCCTCATTTTCGGGGGTTAGAATCAGTGTGATATGCCTAGGCTGTGCATGCCTCACAGCGTTGCTCACAGCCTCCTGAGCAATCCTATACAGGTGGGTTTCAGTTCCAGGGTCTTTGAAGTGGGGATCACAAGCAAATTTGCACTCGACTAGGAGCATATCGCTGCGAATACGATCCGCCATGAGAGTGAGGGCTTGGGCGAGGCTGCGATTTTTTATGGCTGCGGGGGAGAGTCCATGCGAGAGCTGGCGCACTTGGTCGATGCCATCACGAAGGAGTTGGCGGACGCGGCCAGCATCATTTTGAGACGAGCCTTTAAGCTGGAGTTCGAGGGCTTCGCAAAGGGATAGCGCCCCCGTGAGGACTTGGCCCACGCCATCATGCAGGTCGTGACCGATGCGCATCTGCTCTTGCTCGGCGACACGGATAACTTCGGCCTCCAACCGGGTGCGTTCCGTGATGTCGGTGCCCGTGGTGATGATGTGCTGCACGTTGTCTTGTTCATCGCGTATGGCGGTGCTTTGCACTTCGATGGTTTTGATGCCGCCCTGCCGGGTGAAGATGCGCAAGGTCGTGGCGACCTGGGGGCGACCGAGGAGGACTTCGGCAAATAAGGCCTGGGCATGAGGTACTTGCTCGGGGTCGATGATGGCAGCCTCCCAGACAGTTTTGCCCACGAGTTTTTTTGCGCTGTAACCCGTCAATGTCTCAACGGCGGCGTTCACTCGCATAACCCGACCATCGCGATCCAAAACGATGATGAGTGCCGCTGTTTCGGCGAGTAAATCTTCATTAAATTTCGCCTGTTTGTCGCGTTCTCGGCGGTAGCGAATCTCAGTGGTGATGTCGGTGAAGATGACAATACCTTGTTTAAACAGGATTGTTTCGTCGCCAATCATGGTGAGGGCGGCTTGGGTGTGAACGACTTTGCCATCGCGACGCTGGAGCGTTAGTTTTGCACCGCTGCGCACGGTCGCGTTGAAGGTGCGATCCCCGCCTCTCATGCGCCCAAATAGCTCCCGGCCTTCCTCCTTACTCTCGGGCGCGATGAGGCTGATGACATGGTGCCCGAGCAGGTCTTTCTGCGAACAGCGGAGCATTTTTACGAGGGCGTGGTTGACGGCGGTGAGCCGTAGCTTTTCATCGAAAACAGCCGCGCCTGAGGTGTTGTTTTGAAACAAACCCATGTAGTACGCAGCCTGTTGTGTCGTGGCTTCAATGAGCCTGGCATTTTGACTCAAGTCGCGAGCGATGCCGAGGATGCGGTTGGTGTCGAGCCTGCGTACGCGGAGGTCGGTGGCGATCAAGAGTTTGCCATTTTTATGCTTTTGCTCACAGGTCGCACGCGGCAGTCGGTTGGGGCCGATGGTGCTGAGGTCGCGCGGGATGTCGCACTTATGAGGCATCACGAAGACCTGCCAAAGGGTCTTGCCGACAAGGCCTTGCGGACGGTAGCCGAGCAGCTTTTCAGCATGGCGGTTGGCGTAGCTGATGACACCACTGATGTCGAAGACGAACACGCTGTCGCCAGCTTCATCGACCATCTGGCGGTACATCTCCTCGCTACGGCGTAGTTCCTCCTCCGCTGTTAAAAGGGAGGTTGAGGGCGACGGCGTGCCTGTCGCTTTGGATTTCTTTGACTTGGCCATGTAGGGTAGGAATGAGGCACCTCGGTGGAGGCCGGGCGCAAGGGTGTGTGTCTAGCAACGCTTTACGTCTCATTGCCATCCTGTCTCCGACTTTCCCCGTGATCTTGATCAGAGCACTGGCGTTGCACAGACGAGCCGCAGCCCCAATGAGGGAGGTGCGTCAGCAGTGCGCGGTACCTTTGCTGGCTAGGCGCTGGCTGCCAACTTCTCCAAGTCGGCGCGTGTGGCCTCATAGGTGGTGGCAAAGGCGAGCGCTTTTTCATCGGGTTGCATGGCGTGGCGGTTGCAGAAGGCGAGGTATAACTCGGGCCACCAGTTGCGGTGTGCGGTCTTGCCTTCGTCGCGCCATGCGTGCCAGCCACTGAGCACTTGGCTCCAGCACTGGCTGCCATATTCGATGGCTTCTTTTTGATCGCCGAAGGCACTCACATACCAGTCCTTGCCGATGCGGGCGTGCAGCACTTCGTCGGCCCAGTCGTAGTCTTGGAAGAGTTTTGATAAGGGATCGCCGGACTCGCTGCCGACTTCCCATTCAAAGCGTTTTCCGGTCTTGGTCATCAGCCCCTGCTCGATGTAGTAGAGCACGGCGTGGCGACCCCAGGGCGGCAGTTGCGTGTTGAGCCCGAGTGCCCAGGTGTGGTTGATCATCACCAGCTTCGGCCAGTCGGTGATGCCTTGAGAAACAAAGCCGACTTCGCCCATCATGGCGTGGCGGGCCTCGTCCCAAAGCTGCCGCGTCATATCGCGGTAGTAGCCCCATGGCTTGCCGGGCGTCTCGGTGAGAATGCTGGCCATCATCTCGGGCACGTCGATCTCGCGCAGCCGTTTGTAGTACATCATCAGCGTCTTGTCGCGGGCGCGGAACTGCGGGTCGTAGAGGAACTCCTCCGCATGGACACCCATGTTATACGGATCGGGGAAGCGCTCATCGCGCACGGGCACGCACTGATAAGTAAAGGCCTGGGCGCTGTGCATCGGCTCCAGGGTCAATGCCACGCGTGGCTGTGAGCCATCCAGATCGCCCGCTGCGGCGAGTAGGGCCGCGAGCAAGTCCGTCCAGGGCTTTAACGCGGCGAGCGTGGCCTCGTCTGCGAGGCAAGTGATGGCCTTTTCGCCATACGCAGCGGCTTCCTCTAGCTCCAGCAGCGCGTGCCGAAGCACACGCACCGTGGGGTGGTCGGCGAGTGGATTCGTCTCGATGAGATGGCGTTTCATTCCTCGCACCAGCGCAGGTAGCGCGTAGCCATAGAGGCCGAGGATGAGGGTCTCGGTGGACGGTGCGTTTTGCACCTCTTTGAAAAAGGTATCGAGAGGCGCGTCGGGTATCTTCTCCAGGCCCAGTGGCGGGGTGCGCATCTCGGCCACGCGCTCGCGCATGGCGCTCACATGCTCAGCGCAGTAGTGGCTGTGCAGGCTGAAGGCCATCTTTAGCTCATAGACGGGCTCCGAGGTAAGGCGGGACTGGAGGATTTGCATGAGCCGCTTCAGCGCGAAGTGATAGCGCTTCACGCGCTCCACACACTGGTCGATGGCGAGGCCCGGCTTCATCGCCTCGTCGAAGGTGGCGACGCCAGCGAGGGGCGGCAAGTTGCGATAGGGGGTGTAGGTGGTGCTCATGGAGGTGAAAAGAGGGAGCGAAATAAAGCATGATGGCATACGCCTTTCACGGCCCAAATGAATCGGCACTGCGAGCATAAAAAAGCGGAGGCTGGTCTCCCAGCCTCCGCCTATGGCGACGCTCACGCGAGCATCGTGTTAGGAACAAGGGTTACTTGATCTTGCCTTCGAACTTCGCGGGCTCAGCGTCGAACTTGGCTTTGCACTTGGCGCAGCAGAAGGCCACTTCCTTGCCCTTGTGGGTGGAGGTGACGCTGCTGTCCACGGCTTTGCCAGAGACGGGGCATTTTTCGTTGGCTGGAGCGGCGAAGCTCAGGCCAGCAAAGGCGAGGGAGAACAGAATGGATTTCATGGTTTTGGTCAGTTTGGGTTTGGAGTTATCTATCGGGCAGTCATTGGCAGTTGCCTAGTTGCAGCCACCGCTGACACGCCGTGATAGTGCCAGCGTAAACGTTGCCTTGTCGATGCTTATTCATTCCACTTTGAAGTGGCAGACCCCTTTGCTTCCGTTCACACTCACGGCGCGGATTTCTCAACCCACCACCCTCTATTTTTTATGGAATACCACGTCGGACGCAATGGCACACAACTCGGTATCTTTAACGATGACCAACTGCGTGAAGGCATCGCCAACCGCAGCCTCCAGCTCACCGACCTCGTCTGGTGCGAAGGGCTCGACGACTGGGCACCGCTCTCGGAGATCATCGAGATTGATGAGGCGGAGGCTTCAGAGGCAAGCGCCTCCACGGAAGCCATCGAGGCTGAAAGTGCTGCCGTGGTCACCAGCGACGTTGCGGCTGATAGCCCCGCCACTAGCCCCGCAGAGCTAGGGCCTGCGGCGAATGAAATGCCGCAGCCTCCCGCAGTGCCAGCCGTGCAAGCTGCGCTGCCACCACCCCACATCCCCGCTCCAGCCGCGCAGCCAGTATTCACGGGAGCGGCGACTTCGGGCACGGCCATAGCCAGCTTTGTCTGTGGCATCCTTGGATTCTTCTGCGTGGGCATTACCAGTCTTCCAGCAATTATTTGTGGTCACATAGCTCTGGGCAAAATAAATAGATCCAATGGAATGATCGGCGGCAAGGGCATGGCGATAGCTGGCCTTGTGATGGGTTACATGCTCGGGCTCCTATTCATCTTAGCGATGCTCGCAGGGCTAGCCCTTCCGGCTTTTACCTCCGTGCAAGAGAAGTCCAAAATCGTGCAGGCCTCTAGCAATGCACGACAGATCATTATCGGACTTAGAATGTACGCTGCCGACAACAACGGCATGTATCCCGATTCCGATAAAGCCGAGCCGCCTCAGACTTCAAACGCCGCCTTCCGCCTACTTATCAAGGGGCAGCATATTCAGGATGAAAGGGTCTTCACCGCTCCTGGTAGCCCCTTCAAAGGCGACGATAATATCGGCGAAGCGCCCGAATACAAAGAAGCGCTGGAAGCTGGCGAAAACCATTGGGCCATGACCCAAGGACTCAGCGACTCCGCTCCTGGCAACCTGCCGCTCATCTTTGAAAACCCCAATGCCTCCACTTGGCCTCCCACCTGGAGTGCGGATGCCAATGGCAACCCCATGCCAGGTCGTGCCTGGCGGAGCGGCAAAATCATCATCGGCATGAACGACGCTAGCGTTGAAGCCTTCAAGCTGGAGGCTAGCAGTGGTGCAGAAGTGAAGGTCGCGCCGAGGCCCAATGGCACCCCCATCTTCGACGCAGCAGACCCGCACGGCATCCTCATGCCAGCGCAGTAACCGTTCCCACAGTCCGCCATTTCTAATTTCCCCCATGTCTCCCCAACAAAAAGCAGCATCCCTCGGCCTCACCTTTGAGCCTCTCACCCCCGGTTATCTCAACCTCTGCATTCGCTCCGGCCAGCAGCTCATCACCTCGGGGCACGTCAGTGATTTAAAAGGAAAACTCGGCGCAGGCACGAGCACCGAGGACGGCTACGCAGCGGCGAAAAACTGCGCTGAAAAGGTGCTGCGCTCCGTCTGGAATACCCACGGCACACTCGATGGCCTGCGCGTCATCAAAGTGCTCGGCTGTGTGAACAGCACGCTCGACTACACCGACCAGCACCTCGTCATCAACGGCGCTTCCGACTTGCTACACGAGATATTCGGCAAAGAAGGCGACGGCTATCACGCCCGCAGCGCACTCGGTTTTGCCCAACTCCCCACGGGAGCCGCCGTCGAGGTCGAGGCTATTTTTGAGATCAAAGCGTAACTCACAGCCACCCCACTTGCCCCAGTCGCCCGGTCAGTTCCATCTGCCGCTCCAACTGCGCCGCGTATAAGGCCGCAGTCGCGGCGTCGGGTTTGCAACGTGTCGTCTCGTCGAGCACCACTAGCTTCGCGCATAGCGACTCGTAGCTCGCGCTGCCGCCTGCTTGCGCGTAAGCCGCCTGGATGGCTGCGCCCAGTGCGGCACCTTCACTCGTGCTCAAGGTGACGACTTCAGCATTAAAGGCATCCGCCGCCATCTGTCGCCATGTCGCGCTCTTGCTGCCACCGCCCGTCAGACGGATTTCGCGAGGGTTCATGCCCAGATCGCGGAAGCGCTTCAAGCCATAGGCAAGGCCTAGCGTCGCGCCTTCCATCGCGGCCCGCGCGATGTGTCCCGCTGTCATGTTGGTGGGGCGCAGGCCATGCAGCACGCCCGTGCCATTGGGTAGATTCGGCGTGCGCTCACCATTCAGGTAGGGCAGGAAAGTGAGGCCCTCGGCTCCCACAGGCACACTGCGCACGGCGGCTTCGAGCTGGGCATGATCCCAGCCATACATTTCGCGCACTTGCTCGGTGACGACGGTGACATTCATCGTGCAGACCAGTGGCAGCCATTGGTCGGTGCTATCGCAGAAGGCCGCGACCTCGCCTTGGCCATCCACCACGGCTTCGCCAGCGACGCCATACAACGTGCCGCTGGTGCCAAAGCTCGCCGTGATGACCCCCGGCTGCACGTTGCCCGTGCCGATCGCCCCCATCATGTTATCGCCCCCGCCCGCGCTGATGACCACATCGCTGCCCATGCCCCACTTCGCTGCGAGATCTGCCCGCAGCGTGCCATGCGCCTCGCGCGATGAGCCCAGCGGCGGCAGCATGGCTCGCACGCTCGGGTCGATGAAGTCGATGATCTCGTAGCACCACTCGCGCGTCCGTACATTGAGAATGCCCATGCCCGAAGCATCGCCGAACTCCATGCGCATCACCCCACTGAGGTGAAAATTGATGTAGTCGTGCGGCAGCAGAATGGTCTTTGTCTTGGCAAAATTGGCAGGCTCATTTTGCTTCAGCCACAGCAGCTTGGGTATCGTGTAGCCCGGCAGCATCGCATTGCCGGCGAGGTGAATGACACCCGGCTGGCCACCGAACTCATGCGCGATCTCGGCACACTGTGCTTGGGTGCTGGTATCGCACCACAACTTCGCCGCACGCACGGGTTGATCATCCGCTCCGAGGCACACCAGACCATGCTGTTGGCCGCTCACGCCGATGCCTTTAATGAGCGCCGCACCAGCACTGCCCAGCTGCTGCACGCAGGACGCAACACAGGCATCCACTGCGTCCAGCCAGTCCTGTGGTTGCTGCTCCAGATGCCCGGCTGGCAGGCCCGCGATGAGTTCGTAGTGAGCCTGCGACTGGGCGATGATCTTGCCTGTGCCGAAGTCCAGGACGATGGCTTTTGTGCTCTGGGTGCCGCTGTCGATGCCGAGGAAATACATGAGGGTGCTGATGTTAAAAAATGGAACAGGCAGCATTGGCAGCGAGGTGAGCGCAGGGCAAGGCGAATCCATGGGCAGCACAATGGCGGCGATGGAGCTTTAGTCGCTAGCTTCTACCCAGACGCGACGTAGTCTTGCCACCCCAAAAAATGTCCAACAGTCGCCCGTCCTTTCTCGTCCGAGCCCTCAGCTTCCTCATCATAGCAGGTCTCGTCGCAGTGGCGGGCCTTTGGTTTTACAAAAAGGAAACCGCCGTTCAGGCAACCCCCACCGCAGCCGCCAAACCTGCCAGCGCTGTCACCACGGCGAAGGTCAAGCGCGACAGCTATGTCACCGCCATCGAAGCCATCGGCACCGTCGAGGCCGATGAATCCATCGCTATCATGCCGAACGTCACCGAAACCGTCACGGCGCTCAATTTTGATGATGATCAGTTCGTGAAACAGGGGACGCTGCTCGCCAGTCTCAGCGACGCGGAAGAGCAGGCAATGCTGGCCTCGGCAAAGTCCTCACTGGCTGAAGAAGAGCGCGAGACAGCCCGCTTGGTCGGACTTGTTAAAGAAGGAGCCGCGCCTGAAGCCAAGCTCGAAGAGGGTCGAACCAAGATCGAAGTCGCGCGGCAAAAAATCCGTGAAGCCGAGGCCAAACTCGCCGACCGCCACATCGTCGCGCCCTTCGATGGCTGGCTCGGCCTGCGTCGCATCAGCGTCGGTGCCCTCGTCTCGCCCAGCACCATCATCGCGACTTTGGACAAGGTCGATGTGGTAAAAATCACCTTCAGTGTGCCAGAGACCACCCTCAGTTCATTGAAACCCGGCATCGAGATCACCTCCTTCGCCGAAGCTGCACGCGACAAAAAATTCAAAGGTAAAATCGCCCACATCGACTCGCGCATTGACCCCATCACGCGCTCCATCGAGGCACGCGCCGAGGTGGCCAATCCTGAGCGCGACTTGAAGCCGGGGATGCTCGTCATCGTGCAGATCGCCATGCAGCCCAGCCAGTCGCTCTCTATCCCCGAGCGCTCCTTGGTGCCCATCGGCACGGCGGCTTACGTCTTCACCATCGAAGGAAACAAAGCCAAGCGCACCGAGGTGAAAATCGCCCGCCGCAAACCTGGCTACATCGAGATAATATCCGGCCTCATCGAAGGACAAATCATCATCGCGGACGGGCTCGTAGGGCTTCAGGATGGAGCCCCAGTGCGCGTTATAGGCGAGTTCGACAAGCCCGTGCCTGCCTTCAACCCCGAGCAGCCGAAGTAACGCACCATGTGGCTCTCTGACACCAGCGTCCGCCGTCCCGTGCTCGCCACGGTGATGAATCTCATCCTCATCGCCTTCGGGCTGGTTGCATACTTGCGTCTGCAAATACGCGAGTATCCCGACATTGAACCGCCCATCGTCACGGTTGAAACTTACTATCGTGGGGCCTCCGCGAGTGTCGTGGAGCGGCGTATTTCACAGCGGCTAGAGGATCGCATCAGCGCTGTCGAAGCGATCAAAAACATCTCGTCCATCAGCGTCGATGGGAAGTCGGAGATCACCGTGGAATTTAACCTCGGGCGCGATCTTGATGCGGCGGCGAATGACATTCGCGAGGCCATCAGCCCCGTCGTCACCACCTTTCCCGAGGAAGTGGAAGCGCCCAATGTGGGCAAGACCGAAATCAGTGCCGAGGTGCTGCTTTATCTCAATCTCACCAGCGATACTCGCGACACGTTAGCCCTCACCGACTATGCGGATCGTTACCTACTCGACCGCTTCTCGCGCCTGCCTGGAGTTGCCCGCGTGCGCATCAACGGCGGCTCGCGTTATGCTCTGCGCGTGTGGCTGGATCGCGAGGCGCTCGCAGCTCGTGGACTCACCACCAATGACGTGGAAGACGCGCTGCGCCGTGAAAACGTCGATCCGCCTGCAGGCACCGTGCAGTCGCTGGATCGTCAGTTTACAGTGCGCATCAACCGCCAGTACAAGACGCCCGAGGACTTCAAATCCCTCGTCATCGCACGCGGTGAAAACGGCTACCAAGTGCGCCTGGGCGAGGTGGCAAAGATCGAACTGGGGGCGGAGGAGTCGCGTGTGTCCTTCAAAGGCAATCGGATAAAAATGGTCTCACTCGGCATCATTCGCCAGTCACGCGCCAACTCCCTCGATGTTGCCAAAGCCGTGCGTGCCGAGGCCGAAGCGGTGCGCCTCACCTTGCCCAAAGACCTGCGTCTGGAGAACAGCTACGACATTAGCCAGTTCATCCAGGAGTCGCTTGATGAAGTCTATCGCACGCTCGGTATCGCCATCGCTCTTGTCATTGCCATCATCTATCTTTTTCTCGGCAATCTTCGCGCCGTCATCGTGCCGATGGTCGCTGTGCCTGTCAGCACGCTGGCCACATGCATGGTGCTCTACGCGCTGGGTTACAGCGTGAACACCTTCACGCTGCTGGCCTTTGTTTTAGCCATTGGCTTGGTTGTTGATGACGCCATCGTGGTGCTCGAAAACATCCACCGCCGCATTGAGTTGGGCGAGTCGCCACTCGTCGCCGCCTACCTCGGCACGCGGCAGGTGGGTTTCGCTGTTGTCGCCACCACGCTGGTGCTTCTGGCCGTGTTTATTCCCATCACTTTCATGCCGGGTGACACTGGGAGGATGTTCACCGAGTTCAGTGTCACGCTCGCGATCTCGGTGTTTTTCAGCGGCTTCGTCGCCCTTACTTTATCGCCCATGCTGGCTTCAAAAATCATGCGCGACCGCGAGAACGATGGCTACATCGCACGGAAATTGAAGCGTATCTTTGACTTTATCCAGCGCGGCTACCGTCGCGTGCTCGGGCTTCTGCTGCACTTCCCCGCGACCACTATCCCAGTGGTTCTCGGCCTCATCGCGCTGTGCTTGTGGCTCATTAAGGCGATCCCCGAAGAGTTCATGCCACGCGAGGATCGCGGCTCGTTTTTCGTCACCGCTACGAGCCCGCCGGGCACCACCTTTGCCAACACCATGGAGGTGCTCGAAGACCTCAATGAACGAGTCATGTACCTCGTCGAGGGCACTCACGAAGCGACCCGTGTGAATGCCCGCGCACCGCGCAATTTTGGTGCCACCGCCGACTTCAATGAAAGCATTGCGGTGATCACGTTGGAGCCGTTTGGCAAACGGCGAAACGGCTTCGAGATCATGACCGAAATCCGCGCCAAGACCGCCGATATGCCCGGAGCCAAAGTCGCCGTCATCATGCGTCAGGGCATGTCGCGTGGGCTCAATAAGCCGCTCGAAATCGTCGTCGGTGGCCCCACCTATGAGGAGTTGACCCAGTGGCGCGACATCATCATGGCCAAGGCTCGGGAGAATCCCAAGCTTGTCGGCTTCGACTGCGATTACCGCGATACCAAGCCCCAACTCCAGCTCAAAATAAACCAAGCCCGCGCTGCCGATCTCGGCGTGAGCAGTGCCAACGTTGGCCGCACGCTGGAGACATTGCTCGGCAGTCGTCGCGTCACGACATTCATCCACCAAGGCGAAGAATACGATGTGCTCGTCGAGGGTAGTTACAGTGACAAACGCAGCCCGCTCGACCTCAACAACATCTTCGTCCGCAGCGAACGCAGCAAGCAGCTCATCCCCCTTGCTAATCTCGTGACGATCGAAGAATTCGCCGACAGCGGCACGCTCAATCGCTACAACCGTATGCGATCCATCACCTTCGACGCCGAGCTGGCCACTGGCTACAGCCTCGGCGATGCGGTAGCTTTTATGGAAGGCCTTATTGCCGACAACCTACCGCCGAGCGCCATCATCGGTTACAAAGGCAACGCGCTGAAACTCAAGGAAAGCAGCGGTAGCAACGCCCTCATTTTTGGCCTCGCGTTGCTCATCACCTTCCTCGTTTTAGCCGCGCAATTCGAGAGTTTCGTGCATCCGCTGACCATACTTTTCACCGTGCCCGTCGCCGTCGCGGGCGCATTGCTCGGTCTGAAATACATGGGCCAAAACCAGAGCATCTACAGCCAGATCGGTCTCATTATGCTCATCGGCCTTGCGGCAAAAAACGGCATTCTCATCGTCGAATTTATCAACCAACTGCGCGATGAAGGTGTGGCCTTTCGCGAGGCCATCCTGACTGCCAGCGAGCAGCGCCTGCGCCCCATTGTGATGACCGCGCTGGCCACAGTGATGGGCGCACTGCCGCTGATGCTCAGCCACGGTGCCGGGGCCGAAACGCGCATGGTTGTGGGCGTAGTCATCGTTTTCGGTGTGAGTCTCGCGACGGTGGTGACGCTCTTCCTCGTGCCAATGGTCTATGCCTTGCTCGCACGAAATACGGGCTCCATCAGCGATGTGAGTAAGCGATTGGAAGCGGCGTTGCGGGAATGAAAAATGATCACAAACCCGTATTTAGTCGGGTTTGACGAACGTTTAATATAAGCGTCATTCGCCCCCCAAAAAACCCATGTCCGTATCGTTTCGGCTACTTGTCCTTTTCTGCAGCACACTTTTATCCAGCACGCTCGAAGCAGAACTCGTTGTGCCGGGGCCTAGTGGCGAGATGCCACCGCTTGTGGCTCCTGATCAAGCCGGGCTCTTGCCCATGCCTGCGCCAACAGTGATAACAAGCTCGACTTTGGTCGCAAACCAAAGCACGGGCCTCACGATACCAGTAACCGTGCCGCCGCCGAAAAAAACAAAGGTGCAAACTGCCAATCCTGGCCCTTGGGGAGAAATGGAATATTACCCCGTATTTCTTGAGGCTCCGGCATCGCTGTTGGAAAATTTTCCACTGCCAAACACCAAACCTCGGTGGACTTTCCCGCGCTCCATGGTGGAAAAGCTTCCTGATTTATTCCGCAGCGCAGGCTTGCCACAGGCTTTTGCGGATTCCCTTCTGGCGTCAGCCTCCCAGGTTGAGGATGGCGAGTGGGCACATCTCTTCCCTGCCCTGCCCGGTTTGGAAGCGATGACTCCTTCGATGCGCGGTATTATCTATACTGAACTGCGCAAGCATTCCCCCAATGAATTCCATGTTGATCCCGTGCTGATCATCACAGGCGATGTGGATCAATGGTTCGCGCATAGTAAAATGCGGCCAGAGATCATCGAAAAAATCAAATCCTACACTTACTTGCGTGGCGAGTGCCTTGCCTTTAGCGACCTCTCGGCGCTACTTTCCTATGCGGAAGGCGAAGCGGATGCACGAGCGATCATGAAAGGCCTGACGCGCACCCAGACGTTGATGGTGAGAATCAAACTAAATGCCACAACGGATCTGCCAAGCATCATGGAATACTGGACAACGGGGCTCAATCTGCGGCGCAAAGACATTGAGCCTCTGATGCAGTCCATCATCGACTTGGAGGGGGATGAAAAACTGGGGCTCGTTCACTTGCTACCCGCACTTCCCCGCAAACTGCTCTACACCTACCCCGACACCGGGGCCTCTCGCGATGGTATCCTGCCCGACTGCCATTGGACTTCGCTCAATTTTTTTAACTACGATGCGCAGCCCTACTTACTTGATCCTCGCCTCGCGACAAGTGCTGTGCTGGAGCGATTCAACCCCATTGATGAGCCCTTCAAATTCGGTGACATTTTATTCTTTCTCGATGTCGTCAATGGCGATGCCTTTCACTCCTGCATCTTTATCGCCGACGACATTGTGTTTACCAAAAATGGCCGCAACCTCCTTTCACCTTGGATCTTGATGAAACTAGGCGACGTGAAAAAAATCTACATGCACGACAACAATGGTCGCGTGCAAGGCTACCGAAATAAGAAAGCCACGAGTCTTGCCAAATAAGAGCCACGCTATCGCGAGAGTCTAAAGTTCAGCAATGACCTCGATCTCCACGAGCGCCCCCAGTGGCAATCTGGCTACCTGCACGGTAGATCGAGCTGGCTTGTGGCCTGCGAATGCCGCCTCGTAGATAGCGTTCACCTTGGGGAAGTCGCCCATGTCTTGGAGAAAGACCGTCGCCTTGGCCACATTCGCCAAGCTCACCCCTTGAGAGGCCAGCACAGCACGGATATTGGCAAAGACTTGCTGCGTCTGCCCTTCGATCTCGGTGGCCGTTATCGAGCCTACGGCGGGATCAATGGGGATCTGCCCCGAGCAAAAAAGCAAGCCACCGCAGCGTGTGGCTTGGGAATAGGGGCCGATAGCCGCAGGGGCTCCAGGAGCATTGTTGATGAGTTGCATGAGTGTTTGAAAAAGCAGCGTGCGGAGGTTAGGCGAATGCGCCCAATTGCAAGGGCGAGTTCCACAGGTTCACGATTTTAGCCTTGCGCCCCTACCTTTTCCCATGCCCCTCACCTTCGCCCGCTACAAGCACGCGCGCTTCTCTGCCCGCTTCCCAGATACCTTCCGTTACTCGCCCTCGCACTACTGGATGGCACCCGTAGAGGGCGAGACTGGGCTGTGGCGTGTGGGCTTCACCAAGTTCGCCACGCGTATGTTGGGCGAGTTGGTGGACTGTGAGTGGCAGGTGGAAAAGGGCGGGGTTGTGGAGCCTGGCAAAGTCGTTGGCTGGGTCGAAGGCTTCAAAGCCGCGAGTGATGTCTATTGCGTTATGAATGGCCACTTCGAGAGCGGCAACGCCGCGCTCAAGCAAGATGCCTGCATCGTCCGCACCGACCCCTACGAGCAGGGCTGGCTGTATGCCGTGCGCGGAGAGCCCGAAGCTGAAAGCGTGGACGTTCACGGCTACATCGCACTGCTAGACGCCACCATCCGCCGCATGGCAGAGACCATGCATGGCGATGAATCTAGCGACGAAGCGAAGTAAGCCTCATCAAGCTTGCAGCCGAAACCCTGATGGCAGTAACTCGCGAATGCTGGTGGCGGTGAGTCGCCCTTCGCGCAGAAAAACCACGCTCGCATCGTCATCGCTGAACTCCGCGATGACCTGCCTACAAGCACCGCATGGTGGAAACTCCAGCCCCAGAGCCACCACCGCGATTCTGTCGAGACGGAAGCTTGGCCCCTCGGCGGCAACGCCTGCAAAAATCGCATTTCGTTCCGCGCATATCGTCAGCCCATACGAGGCATTTTCGACATTGCAGCCCGTGTAGAGTGCGCCTGACTTTGCGACCACCACACAGCCCACCTGGGCCTTGGAATACGGCGCGTAGGCACACTCCGCAGCCTTGGACGCGAGGGCCATGAGTTCGGCGTCAGACTTGGTTTTTAGCCTCTCGTAATAACGAAACTCCATGCCTTCGCTGCGACCGATCACCTGCGACTCAGCGAACAGAGACTCAAACGGCGGTAGCCATGTGTCGCCCTCGTACGGGTGCTCCACCCACGTTAGGTACATCCCCTCGCAATGAGGTAGCAACGCCTCAAACAACTGAGCACCACCGATCACGAATACTTTCTCTGCCTCAATAGCCAGCCCCGCGAGTTCATCCAATGAACGAATCACATCGACGCCCTCGCGCTCTGGCATCGTGCGGCTAAGGACGATGTTTCGCCTACCAGGCAAGGGTTTCCCCAGCGACTCGAAGGTGCGTCGTCCCATCAAGATAGGATGCCCCAACGTGGTCTTTTTGAAAAATTTGAGATCCTCAGGCAAGCGCCAGGGCAGAGTGCCATCTTTGCCAATGACACGATTGCTGGCCATGGCGACGATGGCGATGAGCGGCGGTAGAGAAGTCATGGTGGCGATGCTAGCAGAGCCCTATGCCGTGGAAAGCGCTTCATCTTCGAGATTCGCCCAAAGCCGCTACTCCCGGTTAGGGAGGCATGGTTAACAAGGTGGTGGGTAGGGCTGGATTCGAACCAGCGTAGGCGTAAACCAACAAATTTACAGTCTGTCCCCTTTGACCGCTCGGGTACCTACCCATTTCCTTGCTTAGCGCTCCTTGCGAAGCGGGCCGCGATAGTGCCGTGATGCTCAGGCGATGCAAGAGAAAATCTTGATGTTTATCAATCGACTGCCCTCACAGAGCAGAAACTTCCAGCAGCGCCAAAGCGATTGATACATGATCAAAGGAATGCGTGAAATGATCGCACCCATGCTAGCCTCCCATTATGCGCCTGCTCTCACTCGCCCTCTTCTTCACCGCCGCGCTTGCCCATGCGCAGACCACTGACGTGCAACGTGCGTTGGAGGAGCGCGTGCTACCGCTCATCGAGCGTGGGCTCAATGAGGGTGAATACGTGTTGGTGGAGCAGAAGTGCCAGCAGGCTCTCGCGGAGCATCTGCCCTCGCCCGAGTGGCCGATGTATCGCGTCGAAGCGCTGCTCGCGCTGGGCCAGAAAGACGCGGCGCTGACTCAGTGTGAAGCCACGACGAAGGCCCATGCCCAATGGCTGCCCGCGCTGATGCAGCAGCACACGGTGGCCACTCGCTACGGTTTAAAAACGCTCGCCGAGACCGTGCTGAAACAGGTCAATGAATCGGCCAAACTCAAGCCTGCAAAGGATCGCACGGCGGTGGAACTCGTTGCGCTCGGGCAGGCGGCTCTCGCACTGGGAGCCGAGCCAAAGAAGGTCATCGACAACTATTTCACACCTGCCAAACGCAAGGATGTAAAGTCTGCTGCGCCCTTCCTCGCGGCGGGTGCCTTAGCCTTGACCAAGGCCGACTACTCGCTTGCTGGCACCGAGTTTCAGGCCGGACTAAAGGCGCACGGAGAAGCCACAGCGCTGCGTTACGGACTCGCATTGGCCTTTGCGGAAAGCGACCGCGAGGAGTCGATGAAAAACGTCGAGCGCGTGTTGGAAACTAACCTGCATCACGAAGGAGCACTGGTGCTCAAGGCCCAGCATCTGCTGCGTGCCGAGGACTTTGCTGGAGCAGAGGCGGCGCTCTCGCTCGCCATCCAAGTGAACCCCATCAGCCCCGAGGCTTGGGCCTTGCGTTCAGCACTCGCGACGCTGCTAGAAAACGACGCTTTCCTCGCCGCGAACCATCGCCATGAGGCTTTGAAATCGTGGACGCAGAATCCTGCCGTGGATCACACCATCGGCCTATGTCTATCGCGTGCCTATCGCTTCGCCGAGGGGGCGCAGCATCAACGTGAGGCACTTGCCTTTGATGCGGCCTTCATGCCAGCTCGCTTGCAGCTCTGCCACGACTTGCTGCGGTTGGGGCAGGAAGCCGAGGCATGGAAGCTCGCCGAAGCCATTCGTACGGACGACGGCTACAACACCCAAGCCCATAACATCGGCTTGCTGGAACAAGAAATGAGCCACTATGCCACGCAGCAGCACAATGGCTTTTTGCTGCGCATGACGCAGCGCGATTGGGAGGTGTATGGTACCCGCGTCGTCGAGCTACTCACCGAAGCAAAGGACGTGCTGGGCAAAAAATATGGCCACAACTTTGACCCGCAGAAGCCTGTGCTCGTGGAGTTTTTCCCCTCGCAGCAGGACTTCGCCATCCGCACCTTTGGCGCGCTCGGTGGGCAGGGCTTACTGGGGGTTTGTTTTGGCACCGTCATCACCATGAATAGCCCTGGCTCGCTGGCCTCTGGGCGCAACAACTGGGAGTCCACGCTGTGGCATGAGTTCTGCCATGTGGTGACGCTGAGTGCCACGCATAACCGGATGCCGCGCTGGCTGAGCGAGGGCATCAGCGTCTATGAAGAGCGCCAGCGCAACCCCGCCTGGGGCATGAGAATGACCGCCGAATATCGCACGATGATTCTCGATGACGATGCCCTCACACCACTTGGCGAAATGAGCAGCGCCTTCATTAAAGCGAAGAGCGGCGAGGCCGTCATGTTTGCTTATTTAGAGAGTAGCATCGCGGTGCAGTGGCTCATCGAAACCTATGGTTGGGAAAAGTTTCGCGCCCTCTTGGCCGACCTCGCTACGGGCCAGCGCATCAACGAAGCCATCGCTAAAAACATCGCGCCCCTGGACGCACTGGAGCCCAAGTTTGCCAACCACATGATGTCCCTCGCCCGCAATTTTTCCCCCAAAGCCGACTGGACCAAACCCGAGCCCGATGCCCTTGATGCCAGCGATCCCCAGGCGCTCGCGAACTACGCCAAAAAGCACCCGAACAACCTTTGGGCCGCACAACAAATCACCGAGCAACTGATGGAAGCGAAAGACTGGGACAAGGCCGCTGCTGCCGCCCAGCATCTCATGGATCTCTCGCCTGCTGATGTGTCGCCAGACGGTGGTCGTTGGTTGAAAGCGATGGCTCTGCACAAACTCGCCAAGACAGCGGAGGAAGCCCAAGAGCTGCGCACGCTGGCCGACATGAGCGGTGAGGTGTCGGCTGCATTCCTGCGGCTTATCGAGATCGACACCGCTGCGAAGCACTGGCCCGGTGTGTTACTCAATGCCCAGCGTGCGCTTGCCTTGAACCCCTTCCTCCCTGGCCCCAATGAAGCACTCGCCGCAGCCGCCGCAGCACTGGGGCAAACCGAGGCAGCCGTGCGCGGCTACCAGCGTGTGCTGCAACTCCAGCCGAGCAACCCGGCTCAGATCCACTTCAAGCTCGCTAGCCTGCTACAAAGTTCGGACAAACCCAAGGCCAAGCGTTATCTACTCGATGCCTTGGTGCTCGCTCCGCGCTATCGCGAAGCCCAGCAATTGCTCGTGGAGATGCAGGTACCACTGCCGCCAAAGCCTCAGTCAGAGTAGGGCTCATTGGCCAGATAGGTCAGTTGGCCATTTTGCAGGACGATGAAGGCCTGTGCCTGCGCGAGAGTTATGTCATCGACATTGGGCATTTTAAAAACATGCCCTTTGAAGGAACCGCTGGTGGGACTGACTCCCGTGACAAGTTTTTTCATCGTCGCAGGCACATCGTTGGGCACTACAAACCGCGCCCCTGCGACCAGCGCTGCATTGGCCACACTGCAAAACTCCTGGGCGGTGCGCCGGTAGGAAACGGATTCGATGCGCTTCTTGCTGGCAGGATTCAAGACCGTTAACGAGATGGCGGTGAGAACCCCAATGACCAAGATGCAGATCACCGCCTCGATAAGTGAGAAGGCGCGAGCTGCTGGAGACCGCTGAATGGGGATGGTATGACGCATACGGGTTAACACGGAATGGTATGAAGAGAGTTTCGACTTGGCTTATCCTGACGAGCCCACAAGAGTTTATGAAAATAATAAACCAATTGAAGCTTCAGGCTATACATTCCTCATATTAAACTCTTCCCCTCCATGCCGCCCCCTTCCTCCCTTCAACGTCGTTTGCCCGCCTTGGGCCATGCCCTCAGCCGTGTTTTTGCGGCCATGGACACGCTGGGTAAACGCATGGCTCGCGGCACACTGCCAAGGGATGCCACCGAGCTTTTGCAAGCTGCTACGGCCAAGGCTATGCCCCCGACCCAAACACTGTTTTGTGGCTGGCGCGAGCGCACTTGGCAGATTGTCGGCAGCGGATTAAGCATGAACGAGTCAGCCCCGGAAGCTCTCACCGCCATGCTGCCCGTTTCGCTGCTTCTTGCCTGTGCCCTCCTTCACCTGCCCGGCCTGCGCCAGGCGATGCGGCGCGAGCTGCGTTATGCGCGTTATGACCGTCTGGCGCGTGTGCTGCCCCGTGTTTGGTGGGTGACGAATGACACGCTACCCCCCGGCTCGGTGATTGCTGGGCTGGGCATTACGGCCTGGAATGAACTGCCTAAAGTGCTCGCCCAGGGCAGGCGGTTTGCCTGGGTCATCGTGGATGCCAAAGGCCGCGAGATCGCCCGTGCTGAGGTGTCTGGTTCGTTGCCTCCCCTCGCGGAACAGGAAATCATGCTGCTTGTGGAATGCTCAACACAACAGCCCTTCGATGGCTGGGTACAAGCGAGCTACGGCCCAGTAGAAGCAGGGCGCTGGACGATGAATGCAGCGCAGCAGTGGCAGCCCGAAGCGCAGCGCTGGAGCGAGTGGGAGGGCCAACGCAAGACGGGAGTAATGGCAGCTTGAACCCGAACGCCGCGATTGATCGGCGACTATCATCACCAATCCTTGGCCTGATGCGGTTCGGCGACGGCGGGCTCGGTATTTTCCAATACAGTCCCGCCATCGCCAAACCGCCTGAGACTCAAGCCTTGGCAAAGCTAGCC
>JANOAR010000243.1:0-14241 GCA_031411235.1 Verrucomicrobiota bacterium
GTCGTTTCCGTTACTCCAACAAGATCGTCTATAACAACTACCCCTGGCCCGAGACCCCAAGCGAAGCACAGGTGGCAGCGGTGGAGCATGCTGCACAAGCAGTGCTGGACGCGAGGGCCAAGTTCCCCGCCTCCACGCTCGCCGATCTCTACGACCCGAGGACGATGCCGCCCGTGCTGGTCAAAGCCCACGCCGACCTAGACCGGGCCGTGGATCGTTGCTACCGCAAGGATGCCTTCCCCAATGACCGTGCCCGCGTGGAGCACCTCTTTATTTTGTATGAAAAATTGACGGCTCCATTGGTAACGAAATATCCAAAGCCCAAACGCAAACGCCCCGCAGTGCCAGATTACGAAGATGGCGGTAGTGACGAATCTCGCGCTGCTGCCGCTCACTTTCACGCCCCGCTCGTTCTGCGGGAGGATTCGCCCGGCTATGGCATCACTGACAAAATACCCGTGAGACTCTGAGCAAACCAAGTTGGGCACGGATGAGATAATGGCGTCTTCACCAACTTCATCGGCACCATCGAGCATGGCCGTCGAGGGTTATTTCGCCTTGGCCTCTTCCGCCGTGATCTCGCGCACGAACAGGTTGCGCCAGCGGATTTCGCCGCCGTGGGTTTGCAGCATGATCGGGCCTTTGGCGGGCAGGGGTTGGGTTTTGTCCCAGTAGTTTTCCATGACTGCACCATCGACGACGAGCTTGTCGTTGAGCCATACCCAGGTGCGGGCACCGAGCTGGCGGATGCGGAAGGTATTCCACTCGCCGAAGGGTTTGTCGGCGGCCAGGGCGGGATCGCGGCCTGGGGTGTTGGGCGTGTTGTTGAACAGGCCGCCTGAGCCGAGGTGGGGCTTGCGGTCGGGCTTCTTGGGGTCAAAGACCTGGGTGTTGTCCCAGATCTGCACCTGCGGTGTGCCGCGCAGGTAGATGCCGCTGTCGGCATGGGGCACGGTCTTGTATTCGAGGCGCAGTTCGATGTCGCCGAACTCCTCCGCCGTGGTGGCATACGGGCCGGTGCCGATGTTGATGAGTTCGCCGTTCTCGATGTGCCAGTGCTGGGCGAACTCGTCGCGCATCTTCTTCAAGGCGGCGTCTTTCTTCTCGCCCTCCAGCTTCACAACGGAGTGCGGATTGAGGCCATACCAGCCGGTGAGGTCGTGGCCATTGAAGATGGCGCGGAAGCCTTCAGGCGGCGTGGGATCAGCGGCGGTGAGCAGCGAGAGCGGCGTGATGAGCAGGGCGGCGAGCAGGGTCTTTGGGTTCATGGTGGGCTGGTGGTGGGGTTAGGGCGTGGTTGGCAGATCGAGCACTTGCTTCTGGGCGAGCAAGCGTTCTTTAAGCAGCGCATACGGTAGCTCTTGGACGGTGTGCGAATGTTTGGCGGCCAAGGCGGCGGCGATACCGGCGCTATGGCCGAGGGTCATCCAGGTGGGCTCGACGCGGATGGAGCTGTAGGCGACGTGGGTGGCGGAGAGGGCGACGGGCACGAGCAAATTGCTGCACTCGCTGCGCTTCGGCGTGAGGGCACGATACGGCACTTGATAAACGTAGCCGTGTTTGGTGCCTTCGACGCGGACGGGGAAGATGGTGCCTTCGTTGATGACCTCGTTGCTGCCACGGGCGATGCGCTGGCAGTCGTGCGAGTCGATGGGGAACGAGGCGACGGCGATGGCGTCTAGCTTGCTGCCGGTGGTCAAGATGTCGGCCTGGGTGATGACTTGCTCGCCTCTCATGCGGCGGCCTTCGCGGACGTAGAGCTGCGGCGACCAGTGGCCGTAGTCGGCGAACTCGTCTTTGCACAGGCCATACTTCGCCAAGGCCTTGCGCAACGGCTGCGGCACGGCAGCATCGGTGGTGAGGAAGTGATACAGTTCCAGCGTGTATTGTTTGTGCTGCTCCCAGATGGCGGTGCGCTCTTCGGCATTGGCTTCGCACCAGGTGTTGCCGCCACCGATGATGCCCATGGAGAACTGCTTGCCGATGCCGTTGTTGGCGTCGGTCTTCTGATTGGGCAAGGGGTAGAGATCCCACAGCAGGATGGGCTTTTTCTCCTGCGCGAAGTAACGGCGCACGGCTTCAAAGCGGGCGGGGTCGTAGTGCTGCGGCGCGGGGAAGGGGACGCGGTTGGCTTCATGGGTGGTGACGCACAGGCGGAAGCTGTAAGTCATCACGTTGCGGTCGCCGTCTTCATCGGGGCCAGCCTCGGTGCCGGTGAGCAGCGGCAGCAGCTTGCCCTCGGCATCCAGGCCGGACATGGCCATGGGCTTCTTGGGGTACTGCTTGCCAGCGAGGGACTCGCCGAACTCCTTGCGACCCTCGCGACCGATGACCCAGCTCACTTTGGCGGCGGCCATGAGGTCGCCTTCATAAGAGGCATCGACGAAGGTTTTCGCGGTGAAGGTGCTATCGCTGGTGGTGATGCTTTGGATCGCGGCGCCCTGCTTGGTGGCGGTCTTGAGCACTTGCTGGGTAAAGACCTTCACGCCTGCTTCCTTGAGCATGGCCAAGGCCACCTTCTCGGCCACATGCGGCTCATAAGTCCAGGTGTGGTTGTCCTTCACGGCGACGCTGTAATCCAGCTTGATGCCGCGTGCGGTGTAGTCGTCTTCGATGCGCTGATGGAATTCTTCAAAGAGACCACGCAAGGCGGCTCGCACAGTTTGGTTGGAGTCGCTGAAGCACAGCCCGCCGCTATTGACGCCGCCGATGAGTTTGCTGGGCTCCACGAGTGCGACGCTCACGCCTTCGCGAGCGGCTCCGACGGCGGCGCAGACACCGGCAGGTGTGGCACCGAAGACGACCACATCGGTGGAGATATCGGCGGCATGAAGCGATAACGAGAGGGCGGCAAGAAGGAGGAGTGGGCGACAAAACATGGCGTCCCTATACGCGATGAACGGCTCGCTCTGTGCAGGCTACTTTGACAAGCAACGTTAGGCGAGGTATGCCCACCGACCATGCGTGCCACGTTAATCAAAGAGTTCACCTTCGAAGCTGCCCAGACCCTGCCCACCGCGCCGGAGGGGCACAAGTGCAGGCAGATGCACGGGCACAGTTTTCGCATCGAGATTTCTGTGACGGGCGAGGTGGATGAAAAGGTGGGCTGGGTCTATGACCATGCCGAAATAGGCCGTGCGATGAAGCCGCTGATTGATCGCCTGGATCACAGCTACGTGAATGAAGTCGAGGGCTTGGAGAACCCGACCATCGAGAACATGTGCGCGTGGTTCTGGCGAAAACTGGAGCCCCAGCTCCCTGGGCTGAGCGAGATCGTGCTGCACGAGACGCCGACGGCGCGATGTGTGTTTCGTGGGTTTTAGGCGGGCTGTGGCTCAAGCCAGCAGCTTCGTCATGACATTCCCATGCACGTCGGTGAGACGGAAGTCGCGACCTTGGAAGCGATAGGTTAGCTTTTTGTGATCGAGGCCTAGGAGATGCAGGATGGTGGCGTGGATGTCATGCACATGGGCAGGGTCTTCGACGCCGTTGAAGCCGAGTTCGTCGGTCTTGCCAATGGTTTGGCCGGGCTTCACACCGCCGCCCGCGAACCACATGGTGAAGGCGTCGATGTGGTGATTGCGGCCTGTTTTATCGCGGTTCTCGCCCATCGGGGTGCGGCCAAATTCACCGCCCCAGATGACCAGGGTGTCCTCCAGCAGGCCGCGTGATTTGAGGTCGCGGATGAGCGCGGCGCAGCCTTGGTCGATGTCGTGGACGACCTTGGGGAAGTCGTCTTCCAGGGTCTCGCCTTTGCCGCCGTGGCTGTCCCAGTTGGTGTGGTAGAGCTGCACGAAGCGGGTGCCGCGCTCGATGAGGCGGCGGGCGAGCAGGCAGTTGCGGGCAAAGCTGGGCTGCGTGGGATCAACGCCGTAGAGGTCGAGCGTGGCCTGGGATTCACCGCTGATGTCGATCAACTCGGGGGCACTGGATTGCATGCGATAGGCCATCTCGTAGGCCTTGACGCGCGTGGAGATTTCATCATCGCCAGTGGCCACGAGGCGCTTCAGGTTCATGTCGCGCACGGCGTCGATGGTGGTGCGCTGGCTGGCGGCGCTGATGCCGGTGGGGTTGGTGAGATTTAAAATAGGCTCGCCCTGGCCACGCAGAGGCACGCCCTGATAGGTGGTGGGCAGGAAGCCGCTGCCCCAGTTCACCGCGCCGCCGCGTGGGCCGCGTGGGCCGCTCTGCAACACGACAAAGCCAGGCAAATCCTGCGATTCGCTGCCGATGCCGTAAGTGGCCCAAGCGCCCATGCTGGGGCGGCCAAACTGCCCGCTGCCAGTGTTCATGAAGAGCTTGGCCGGGGCGTGGTTGAAGAGTTCGGTCTTGCAGGTGGTGACGATGCTGATGTCGTCCGCGATGCCTGCGGTGTAGGGCAGCATGTCGCTGATCCATGAGCCGCTCTGCCCGCGCTGTTTGAAGGTCTTGCGCGTGCCTAGCAGCTTCACGCCCGCGCTGCTGTTCATGAAGGCGAAGCGCTTGCCCTCGATGTAGCTCTGCGGGATGGGCTGGCCGTTCAACTCGATGAGCCGGGGCTTGTAGTCGAACAGCTCCAACTGCGATGGCCCGCCCGCCATGAAGAGGTAGATGACGTTCTTCGCACGCGGCTGGAAGTCACCGCGCTGGGGCAAGCCTGGGCCTGCGGCGGTGCTCGCGGCCTGGGCGTTGTCGTTCATCATCGAAGCCAGTGCGATGCTGCCGAGGCCCATCGAGCACTGGCTGAAGAAGTGGCGACGGGTGCTATCGAGGAGCTGCGTGGTGGCGACTGGTGTGTTCATTCGCGGGTGATGGTTTCGTCGAGGTTCAAAAGCACGCGTGCGGCGGTGAGGCTGTCGAGCTGGCCGAGGCGGGCGAGTTCATCGGCAGTCGGTTTTCGTGCGACGCAGCGCTGGAAGGCAGTGGCGATGCCGTCGCGCTGGATGATCTTTTCGAGAGCTTGGGCGAACTCGAAGTTGCCTGCGTCATTGAGCATCGAGAGGGCTTGCAGCGGGGTGTTGCTGCGGATGCGGCGGGTGCAGGTGCTGAAGCCTTCGGGTGCGTCGAAGACGCTGAGCGAGGGCGGTGGAGTGGCGCGGAAGACAAAGGTGTAGAGCCCTCGGCGATAGCGGTCTTCGCCTTTGCTGATGGGCCACGCGCGCTTGACCTGGCCGAGCGAGAGCACGCCCTCGGGGATGGGCGGATAGACGGGGGGGCCGGCCATTTTGGGCGAGAGCAACCCGCTCGCGGCGAGGCAGGTATCTCGCACGATTTCGGCATCGAGACGCAGGCGCGTTTGCCGCCAGAGGAGGTAGTTTTTCGGGTCGAAGGTAAGTGGGTTGGGGCGGCTTGATGGTGAAGGGTTGATGGTTGATGGCAGGAGGGCGGAGCTTTGTCGATAGGTCGCGGACTCGACGATGAGCTTGTGCATGTGCTTCAAATCCCAGCCGCTCTCCATGAATTCGACAGCGAGCCAGTCGAGCAGTTCGGGGTGTGACGGGGCGATGCTCATGCTGCCGAAGTCGTTCTCGGTTTCGACGATGCCACGGCCAAAATACTGCTGCCAGACACGGTTCACGATGACGCGGGCGGTAAGGGGATTGTCGCGAGCGACGAGCCAGCGGGCGAAGTCGAGGCGATCTGGCTTGGCTGCGTTGGTGGGCTGCAATGGATGCAGCATGGCGGGCACGGCTTCATGCACCTCAACGTCGGGGCGAGTGAAGTCGCCTTTGATGAAGAGGGTGGTTTTTCGCGGCTGTGGCATCTCGGCCATGATCATGGTGGTGACGCCGTTTTTGATCAGCGTATCCAGCTCGGTGTAGCGCTCATTGAGCGCACGAAAGGCTTGGTCGGCAGCGCCTGCGCCAGCGGCGAAGAGCAGGCGGTTTTGGGCGAAGTTGCGCTTGGCTTTGGGCAATGCCAGTGCCTTGAGGGCTTCTTTGGTAAGCAGCTTTTTCGAGGCAGCTCCCAGCTCTTTTTCCCAGGTGTCGGCGACGGCTTGCTGCTTGGCGATGAAGGTGGTGATTTTGCCTTCGAGTTGCTTCATTTCCGCCTCGACGGTTTTCGCATTGAAGCTGAGGTCAGTGACTTTTAGCGTGGGTTCGGTCTGGTTGTTGAGGAAGGCAAAGATCTGATAGTACTCCTTGTGTGAGATGGGATCGAACTTGTGGTCATGGCACTGGGCACAGCCCACGGTGAGGCCCAGCCACACAGTGCTGGTGGTGGCGACTCGATCGACGACGCTCTCGACACGGAACTGCTCGGGGTCGATACCGCCTTCTTGATTGATCTGGGTATTGCGGTTGAAGCCTGTGGCGATCTTTTGCGCCTCGGTGGCGGCAGGCAGCATGTCGCCCGCGATTTGTTCGATGGTGAACTGGTCGAAAGGCATGTTGCGATTGATCGCCTCGACAACCCAATCGCGGTATTTCCAGATGAGGCGCGGGGCGTCGATGCTGTAACCATTGCTATCGGCGTAGCGTGCCTGATCGAGCCACCAGCGGCCCCAGCGTTCGCCGTAGTGCGGTGATTCCATGGCTTCATCGACGAGATCCAAATACGCCTGTGGCGAGGCGTTGCTGACAAAGGCATCGACCTGCTGTGGCGTGGGTGGCAGGCCGAGAAGGTCGAGATATACGCGGCGAATTTGCGTTGCCTTGTCGGCCTGCGGCGAGGGCGAGAGGCCTTCCTTGGCGAGGCGGGCGCGGATGAAGAAGTCGATGGGATTCTCGGATGCCTGCGCTGGAACAGCAGGCCGCACGGGCTTCACAAAGGCCCAGTGGCGGTCATCGCTAGGCTGCTCATCGGCGGGGGCTTGAGCGCCTTCGTTGATCCACTGGCGGATCAGCGCGACCTGCGAGGAGTCCAGCGGCGGGCGCTTGTAGGGCATCTTGGGGATATCGGCGTGCGTGCCCTCGATGGTCTGGATGAATAGGCTGTCGCTGGCTTTTCCTGCAATGATGGAGGGGCCATTTTTGCCTCCTTTAAGCGCGGCGGCGGCGGTGTCGAGGCGGAGCTTGCTCTTCTGCGTGGAGGCACCGTGGCACTTCACACAGGTGACTTGCAGCAAGGGTTTTATTTGCCGGGCGTAGTCCACTGGAGCCGCGCTGGCGCGTGCCGTGAGGAGGGATAAAAGTAGCGCTGAACGAAGAAGATGACGCATCGCAGATCGAGTGTGACGAATGTCAGACTAATCGCTGCGAGACGGCAATTGTTGCAGGCAGGAGAGGGGAACGCAGGCTGGCCAGCCTGCGCTAAGTCGCGCTTCGCTCGGGATCGTCCACAGGGTCAATATCGGCATGATCGGCATGATCTATCTCGCGCACGCGCTTGCGATCGCGCTCGGACTCGACGGCGGCGCGGAGTTTTTCTCGGGCATCGAAGGCACCGTGTACGGCGCGGATATGGACGAGGGGCATGGTGGCGTCGGAGCTGATGATGGTGACGTTGCCGAGGCCGAACAGACGCAGCAGGAGGGGCTGCTCCAGGGTGCTGTCCTTGACACGGTAGAGTTCCAGTTCGTCGAGATGGCGGGAGAAGACGCCGCTGCTCTTGCGCAGGCGCTGAGTGGTCAGCTCATAGACGGTGCTGCGGGTGAGCAGGTAACGGGTGACGATGCCGATGAAGGGGATGGCGAGGGCGGCGTAGATGAGGGGATTGAACAGCAGGATGCCCGCCGCGATAATGCCGCCCGTGACGAGTAGCCAGAAAAGGTAAATCCAAAAATGGACAAGCTGCGAGGTGCTGCCTTTCCAAAGGGTGGTCTCTTGGTTCATAGTTGATAGGAGAGGGTTGATAAGGGGGAAGGGGAATTAGGGATTGGGGACGGGAGCAGGAGCAGGAACTGCAACGGGGGCAGGTACTGCCACAGGCGTTGGTGCTGGAGCGGCAGGTGCGGCTTCGGCCAAGGTTTTCAGCGTTGCGAGGCCTTGGTTGAACTGGTCACCGCACATTTTATCGCAGTCCATGACGAGGCCCATGGCTTTGAAAATGAGGTTCTTTTTGCCCGTCATGCTCCAGGTGACGACGGTTTTGTCGCCTTCAGCTTTGTAGGCGATGTCGGCGATGTTGTTGCCTTCAAAGGGTTTCTTGAACTCGAGCTTGTAGCGCACCAGCTCGCCGGGCTTGCTCTCGGTGATGGTCATGGTGCCTTCGCCGACTTCGTTGTTGCCTGCCCAACTGAAGGCTGCGCCGACGCCTGCGGCAGGGCCAGTGTAGGTTGCCTTGGCGGCGGGATCGAGCTTGGCCCAGGGCGACCAGTCTTGCCATTTGTGCAGATCATTGGCGTAATCAAACAAGGTGGCAGGGGATGCGGCGATGGTGGCACTGCGGGTGACGGTGAAGTCATCGGGCTGCATGGCGGCGACACCGAGGAAGATGGCGATAATGGCGACGAGTGTGAGGAGAATTTTCTTGATCATAATAAGCGGGAGTTGGGCGAAGATTAGTGGATGAGGTTGATACGGGGTTTAACGGAGCAGGCCGAGGAAGGCTTTGCGCTCTGTCCAAAGAAGGAAGCCTGCGAGAGCACTGATGAGGATGTTCATGGGGTCGATAAGCATGGCACCTTTGCCGATGAATGCGTGGAAGGCGAGGATGTTGATGATGATGGGGCCGAGCACGAGTAGGCCCCAGTTCCGTGTGCGGGGGATGGCGACGAGCAGGCCGCCGATGACTTCGAGCACTTTTACAAAGGTGAGGTAGCCCGTGGGAACAAAGGCACCCATGAAGAGCGCTATGGGCGAGCCTGCGGGTGGGTCGGGTTGCTTGGGGACGAGGCCCAGGAGGAACATGAGTCCGAAGAGAGCGAAGAGGAGGCCGAGAAGGCCACCGGCGATGGTGGGTGCGTGTTTCATGGGTGGATTAAAAATCTACCCAGCGGATATGCCACCAATGAAGGGTGTTTGTCTAGCCCTTTGCAGCCAACGAAATTATTGCCTAGCCTTCACCATTGTCTCCAGGCGACTGACGCCACGGCGGATGCGGGCCTTGATGGTGCCGAGGGGCTCGTGGAGTTCGTCAGCGACTTCGGCTTGGGTCATGTCGTTGAAGTAGGTCATCTCGATGGCCTCGCGCTGGTCGGGGGTGAGACTGCGTACGGCTCCCCGGACGATGGTCTGGCGTTCGCTGCTGAGGACGATGTCTGCGGTGGATTCGTCGAACTCTGGCTGCACCACTTTGTGTTCGTGCTCGAAGTCGGTGTTGAGTTTGCTACGACGCTGCTTGGAACGGATGCGGTCGATGGCACGATTCCTAGCCATCGTTGTCACCCAGGTTAAGGGTTTGCCTTTGCTGGCCTCGTAGAGATTGGCTTTCTGCCAGATTTGCACGAGCACTTCTTGCATCACGTCTTCGCTGTCCTGGTGGTCGTTGAGGACGTTGGCGATGGTGGAGAAAACGAGGCCGCTGTAAGTGCGGTAGAACTCCTGGAAGGCGGCGACATCTTTTTGCGCGATGCGGTAGAGCATGGCGGTGTCGCGCTTCACGATGATGTCGAGTTCTTCTTGGGTCAGCAGGGAAGGGCTCATGAGAGGAGAGGGGGGAGCTTCGAGTGGGGGTTTCAGGTGCTACGTGGTGGCCTGTCTTTTGGATTCACTTTTTCTAGTGGCGGTGTTTGGCCGAGTGACCGTCACGTTGCTAGGTGCGTATCACTGACGGCTAAACGCCACTCGCGTTCATTTTTGGTAAATGGGCAGGAAGTGATGATAGACGCTGAGGCTCAGCAGGGAGAGGGCAGTGGCGTAAATGGGCCCCTGGCTTTTTTCATTGCCGTTGCGGGGGAACCACGCGCCCTCGGGCGATTGGGCCTTCAGCAGTGTGTCCTCGGTTTTGCGGCGTGCCGTGGCAGCGTAGTCGCCGCCGCGCTGGTACATGCCCTGGGCGTAGTAGTAGTTGCCATAGAAGAACCAGGGCTCGTTGATCTCGGGCGGGCTCTTCATGAGGAAGTTGGAGCTGCCGATGACTTCAGCCGCCTCATACTGGCCGCAGACTTGCAGGCTTAGCAAACCCGCTGCCGTGGTGCTGAAAGTCTGCCGTCCGCCGTAGGGTTCGTAGCTGAAGGCGGCAGCCATATCCTTCGGCCTGCCGCTGGCGTCGCGCTCGCTGCGGTAGCTGCGCTTGATGTAGGCGACGGCGTTGGCGATGGCTTCGGCAGGAACGTCAATGCCAGTGCTCTTGCCTGCGCGCAGGGACATGAGTTGCCAGACGGTGACGCTCATGTCGGAGTCGCTGGAGCTAGGCTCGTAGCGCCAGCCGCCCTTATTGCTGTCGCTCTTGGGCGTGGCTTGGGATTTGAGGATCATCTTGATCGCGCCTTCGCAGATGGGCCGCATTTTTTTATCCAACTCCTCGTCTTGGCTCATGCCGAGCATTTCGACGAACATCAGCGTCATAATGCCGTGGCCATACATGCGCGAGCGGTCGCTGCGTCCCAGGTAGCCCGTTTCATCGGGCTCGATGTAGTCGATCATGAACTTCAGCGCCCGCGCCACAGCCTTACCTTCTGACGTGGGATCGCTGGGCAAGTGGCCGATGCTGGCGAGGCCCATGATGGCGAGCGAAGTCATTGCGCCCGAATGGGCAGGCACGTCGCCGCGCTTGGGCTTGGGGGCATTTTTTTGTTCGCTAAAAAAGCCATCAGGCTGCTGTTGGCTGAGCAGGTATTTCACCGCACGATCAATGGAGGCACTGACCTGCGGCGGGATGGGCTGAGGCTTCTCGGCATGGGCGGGGAGCAGACCCAGTGTGAGGGCGAAGAGGCAGGTATGAAGAGGGCTCACACCGTGGCGCAATGCTGCAAAGGGGCGGGGCGTAAAAAGTGCTGAAGGCATGGGCATGGTAGGAGGGTGGCATACTTCGACGAGTGCTGCCTTGGGTTTTTATCAGCCTCGACATTTCTGGCAGAGCAGAATAGTCTCACGCTCGTTATGCCTGCTGTCCTTGAACCCCCTCCACGAGCACCGCGCAAAGCCTTGCCCAGCGCCATCCCACCGTTGGAGAATGGCGACAGACTCAGCGCTTCAGAGTTCCTACGCCGCTACGAGGCCATGCCCGATCTGAAGAAAGCCGAACTCATTGATGGAGAAGTATATATGGCCTCACCCGTACGCGTTGATCAACATGGTATTCCTGATAGTCTTGCTCAGTTTTGGTTGTGCTTTTATGCTGTCTCCACTCCTGGAGTAACCAGCGCCACCAACTCCACGGTGCGCCTTGGCCCCTCGAATGTACCGCAGCCTGACGGCATGCTCATGCTGGCGGCCAGCCGGGGAGGCAAAAGCAAGATTGGCCCCGATGGCTACCTGCACGGCGCACCCGACCTCGCCGTAGAGATCGCTGCCAGCAGTGCCTCGCGTGATGCTGGCAAAAAGCGGCAGGTCTATCGAGACTTCGGCGTGCAGGAATACATCCTCGTCCGCAGTCTTGATGGCGAGGTGGACTGGTGGTCGTTGGAGGATGATGAATACGTCCGCATCGAACCCGATGCCCAGGGCGTGCTGCGCAGCCGTCTCCTGCCCGGTCTGTGGCTCGACCCTGTGGCGCTAGTGAACGAAGATGGCCCGCGTCTGTTAGCCGTGGCTCAGCAAGGTATCGCGAGTGCCGAGCATGTGGCCTACCTGCAATCGGCAGAGGTTGCCCCGGCAGCTATCTAGCAGGGCATTGTCCTCACGCTTGCCGAAAGAACCTTGGGCGAGTCTCGTCTTCCTTTGCCCTCCATTTTCAAATACTCTCTCATGTCCGATCAAGCCGCCGCCGAAGCCCTCGTCTCAGGATTCAATAAACTCAAAGCCGCCCTCGCACGCCGCATTGTCGGCCAGGAGGATGTTATCGAACAGGTCTTCATCGCGATGGCTGCTGGCGGGCATAGTTTGCTGGAGGGTGTGCCGGGGCTTGCGAAGACGCTACTCGTCAAATCCTTCGCCGATGCCATGCACTTGGGTTTCCGCCGTGTGCAGTTCACGCCTGACCTGATGCCTGCCGACATCACAGGCACCGAGATCATTCAGGAAAACGCCGAGACGGGACGCAGGCAGTTTGTTTTCCAGCAGGGGCCGATCTTTACCCAGATCCTCCTCGCCGACGAAATCAACCGCACGCCACCGAAGACTCAGGCCGCGCTGCTGGAGGCGATGCAGGAGAAGAGCGTCACCATCGGCCAGCAGACGCACATTTTACCTGCGCCATTTTTCGTTTTGGCCACGCAGAATCCCATCGAGCAAGAAGGCACCTACCCACTGCCTGAGGCCCAGAAAGACCGCTTCCTCTTCCTCATCAAGCTCGGCTACCCCAGCCGTGAAAACGAGCGCGAGATCGTGTCGCGCACCACGGGCAGCGAGGTGCAGGAGATCACACCCGTGCTCGGCGCGGCGGATTTGCAAGCCGCCCAGGCACTCGCTCGCCGCGTGCCCGTGCCGGATCACGTCAGTGACTTTGTCCTGGATCTGGTGCGCATGACGCGCCCGCATGAACCCGGTGCCAGTGAGTATGTGAAGTCGATGATCAACTGGGGCGCAGGCCCACGCGCCAGCCAGCAGCTCGTGCTAGCGGGCAAAGTGCGCGCCCTGCTGCATGGCCGTACGCACATGACGGTGGATGATGTGGAAGCCCTGGCGCTGCCCGTGCTGCGCCATCGCATCGTGCCTACTTTCCACGCGGAGGCCGAGGGCATCACGGTGGATGCGATCATCACGGAACTGGTGCGCATGGTGAAGGGGTAGTTTGGGCGTCAGTTGGCAAGGTCGCTTCGATATGCCTCCACTGCTCTTCCGCCTCGGCTGTCTCATCGTCTTCGTCGCACTCTGCGCGTGCCGTCCGTCTGCATCTCCTCCTGCAAAACCCTTGCCCCAGCGTGCCTACGTTTGGCAGCGAGTCTGGACGAGTGCTGTCGCTGATGCCGTGCGCGAAGGCTTGCCTCGCTTCGATGGCCTCGTGCTTCTGGGTGCTGAGATCGTGTGGGTAGCCCCCGAAAATAAAGCCAAGGTGATCCGTGCGAACATCGCTTGGCCTGTGATTGCGCAGCAACCAAAGCCCATCTCGCTTGCCTTGCGTATCGCTCCTTTTTCGGGGCCATTCGTTGCGGATGACGAGCGCACACGCTTCATCCTCGCCGAGGCTCGCGCCTTGCTTGAGACGGCGACGGCGCATGGTGTTGAATGCAAAGAGTTGCAGATCGACTTCGACTGTGCGCAGCGCCGTCTCGCGGGTTATTCAGTTTGGCTGCGCGCGTTGCGGGCAGGGTTGCCGACCAAGACGAGGCTGGTCATCACCTCGCTGCCTTCTTGGCTTGGCGAGGCTGAATTGCCGAAGTTGCTCGCCCTAGTGGATGGTTATGTACTGCAAGTCCACTCGGTGCCGACGCTTGCTGAAACGGGTCGCGTGGCTCTCTGCGATGCCGCTCAGGCGCGGCGATGGGTGGCCAAAGCTATCGCGCTGGGCCGTCCCTTTGAGATCGCGCTGCCGACCTATCGCTGTCTCGCGGGCTATGATGCGCAGGAGGGGAGCAGCCTCGGGCTTGCACTCGATGGCCCTCAGCCCGACTGGCCGCGCGGCACGCGTGTGGTGGAGTACGTCTCGGAGGCAACGCAGATCGCTGCGCTCGTGCATGAGTGGCAAAGCCAAGCCTCGCCGCTGCTGCGTGGCCTGCTGTGGTATCGACTGCCCGTGAGCACCGACGTGCGCAACTGGCGCTGGCCCACGCTATCCGCCGTGATGGCAGGCCGAGAGCCCGTAGCGAAACTTGTGCCACAAGCCAAAGGCGACGCGTTAGTGGACATCACTCTGCTAAACGAAGGCGAGACTGATGACCGCATGGCGAATATCGCCCTGGATGTGGCATGGGGCGATGCCGCGCTGCTCGCTGCCGAGGCCTTACCCGGCTGGAAGTTGGAGGCACATGAGGGCCGCGCCACGTTCACCTGCATCGCTGCAAAGGCTCCACGCCTGCCGCCGGGCTCATCCGTGGCCGTGGGCTGGCTGCGTTTTGAAAAGCCGACCACGCTGAAGCCAGCGCTGCGAGAGAGCGCACTAGCCGAGTGATGCCGCAACTTTCCGTGAGCAACTCGCCTTTGGGTTGGGAGGTGTTTGCGGCATTTGCCTTCCCCTCACGGCCTGCTACTTTCGGCCACTATGTCTGCTACTACACTCACGCTGGAAGATCGTCTCGCTCACTCCAAATGGCTCGACTCGGGCCACACGGCGGGGCAGCGACTTGATAAAACTAATGCCGACCTCGCAGGGGCTGATCTCACGGGCAACACGCTCGAA